>CAZCXJ010000040.1:0-19784 GCA_964502585.1 uncultured Candidatus Halobonum sp. | reverse complement strand
TCGCCAGCGCCTTCTACATGATCGGCTTCGGCCAGTACATCGTCGTTCCCCTCCCCGTCCTCGACGGGCGGGCCCTGGTCGTCCTGATCGGACTGGTCGGGCTCGCAGCGATCACGGGGCTCAACTACTACGGCACCGACGAGTCCAGCGGCGCGCAGAACCTGATGATCGGCGCCGAACTCGTCGTCGTGCTGGCGTACGTCGCGGCCGGCGTGTTCTTCGTCGAGCCGGGAAACCTCGCGGAGTTCGCGCCGACGGGCCCGACCGGGATCGTCGCCACGACCGGCACCGTGTTCGTCACGTATCTCGGGTTCGAGATCATTGCCACGGTGGCCGGGGAGATCGAGGACCCGGGCCGACTGATCCCGCTGACGATGGTGTTGTCGGTAGTGTCAGTCACGCTCCTGTACGTCGTGATCATGCTCGTCTCGACGGGCGTCGTCCCCTACCAGCAACTGGGCGGGTCGCTCGTCCCCGTGTCCGACGTCGCCGCGATCACGATGGGGGGTGCGATCGGCGTCGCCGCGGTCACCGTCGCGGCCGCAGTCGCCGCCATCTCCAGTTCGAACTCCTCGATCCTCGCGGCGTCGCGGGTGATCTACGCGATGGGCCGGGACGGCCTGATGAGCGACCGGCTGAACGTCACCCACGAGCGGTTCGCGACGCCGCACCGCGCGATCATCGCGACCGGCGGCGTGACCGGACTCCTCGTCCTCGCCGGACTGCGAGTCGCCGAGATCGTCGCGCTGTTGGCGCAGGTGGCGAGCTTCAGTTTCCTCGTCACGTACGCGCTCGTCCATGCGGCACTCGTCGTGTTCCGGCGCGTCGACCCGGAGGAGTACGAGCCCGACTTCGAGATGCCGAAGGTGTTGTACCCGGCGGTTCCCGTCCTCGGGATCGCGATGGCGGGCGTGGTCATCTCCCAGATGCAGCCCGAGGTGATCGTGGTCGGGACCGGGATCGTCGCGCTCGGCGCTGTCTGGTACGCGGGCTATGCCCGGGAACGCACGGTCGAGGACGGCTTGCTCGTCGAGGCGATGCGGGACATCGTCGACCGGCGGCCCGCGTCCGGCCCGCCGGCGGGCCGGACGGCTGACGACGCGGAGCCATACCGAGTGGTCGTGCCGGTGGCCAACCCGACGACACAGCGCCGGCTCCTTCGTCTGGCGGCGGCGACCGCCCGTTCACACGCCGACGAAGGCCCCCCGGAGCTAATCGCGATGAACGTGACGGAAGCGACCCGATCGCCCGAGCGGAACGTCGAGTTCGACCGGCTTGAAGGGCAACGAGACCTCCTCACGAACGCACGACGAATCGCCGCGGAAATCGGCGTCGACCTGCGGACCCGATCGATAATCGCGGAACGTCCCGGGGAGGCGATCCTAGAGGTGATCACGGAGACGGCCGCGGACCAGGCCCTCCTCGGTTGGGGCGGGCCGGGGCAGTCCGAGGAGCACGTCTTCGGGTCGACGCTCGACCCAGTGGTCAGACGCGCCCCCTGCGAGGTGACGCTCGTCGAGTTCCAGCGGACCGCGATCGGGACGCCCGTCGCGCTGGCCGGGGAGGGCCCGCACTCTCCCGTCGCGGCGAGACGCGCCGTCGAGTTCGCCACCGTCGACAACACGACGCCGACGTTGCTCAACGTACAGCCGTCCAAGACCGCCGACGGGACGAAGCCGGAAACGCTGGGCGAACGGACCATCGAGTCGGTCGCGACTGAAGCAGGCCTCGACCCGGCCGCGTATGACTCGCGAGTCGTCGTCACCGACGAGGTCCAAGGGACGATCCTCGATGCCATCACAGAATACGAGACGGTGTGTGTGGGGCTGTCGGAACGGGACGAACCCAGCCGTGTTGAACTCGGCACGCTGGCCGACCGGATCAGCCGGGAGGCGACGGGGAACGTCGCGGTCGTTCGGGACGCGACCATGGCCGACCCTCTTCCCGAGACGGCCGAACTCGCGGCGGCGGCAAATCCGAACGCTGAGTAACAGTCGGGGCCGACTGTCCCGGGGCTCGCGCCGTCCTAGATGTACGACCGCTCGAACTCCCGGATACGGTCGTCCGTCCCGACGATGACGAGTTCGTCATCGCGTTCGACCCGGGTTTCGGGGCCGAGATCGGTCACGACGTCGCCGTTCCGTTCGATCGCGACGACCGTACACCCGGTTTCCGAACGGATGTCCGCCTCGCCAAGCGTCCGCCCGGCGAGCCCGGGCGCTCCCACCCGGACGACCTCGACCTGTTGGTCCAGCGAAAGCACGTCTCGATCCTCCAGGAGCCGCGAGGCGGTCATCCGACCAGAGATCATGGCCAGCGACAACACGTAGTCGGCGCCGGCCCGGTACATCTTCGGGATGCTCGCGCCCTCCTCGACTCGGGCGATGATCTCCGTGTCGGGTGCCAGGTCGCGAATCACCAGCGTGGCGAACTCTGCGGTGGTATCGTCGGGCAACGAGAGGACGACCGTCCGGGCGTCGGAGATGCCGGCCGCGGTGAGCGTCGCCGGATCGGTGGCGTCACCGACCACGTCCACCCCGTCCATATCAGTCTGGTCCACAGTCGTATACGAAATTCCGGCCTCGTCGAGCGCCGCGGTGACGGTACGGCCCACCTCTCCGTGGCCGACGACGATTGTCTCCCCCGCCCCGAACCGACGGATATCCGACCAGGTCATCTCCACGAGCCGCTCCAACTGCTTGTCGCTGCCGGACACGAGCAGTACGGTCCCGGCCGTCAGCGTCGCGTCCGGTGACGGCGTGGCGGTGAACTCCCCGCGGAACCACGCCCCAATCACGTTGACGCCGGCCCGTTCCCGGATGCCGCTTTCCGCAAGGGTGCTACCGGCAAGGTCGCTTCCGTGACGGATCGGCACTTCCGCGAGCTCCAGGTTCTCGCCGATCTCGATCGCCTCGTCGATATCCGTCCTCATCGCGGTCGTCACCTTTGAGGCGAGACTTTCACCCAGCAGCGGCCGCGGCGAGAGGACCTGGTCGGCGCCGGCAAGCCGGTGGTATTTCGCGAGGTCCGGTTCCTCGACGACGCTGAGCACCGGGACGTCTGCCGCGAGTTCCTTTGCGGCCAGTACGATGCTTGCGTCAACCTGGTCCGAGACATCCGCGACCAGCGCCCGGGCGGCGGGGAGCCGGGCGGCCGCCAGCCCGTCGGTCGACGTCGGGTCGGCCTGGATCACCCGATGGTCGTCCTCGTACAGGTCGACGGCCTGTTGGCGGTCCGGTTCGACGATCACGTACGGGACATCAAGCGAGTCGAGTTCCACGATGAGTGCCTCCGCCCGCGTGGTGTACGAACAGATCACGACGTGGTCCTCGAGGGTCTCTTCAAGTGCCTTCGGGACCGTCGTTGAAAAGGCGTTCTCGAGGAACGGCGTCGCCAGCACCGGCAACGCGCCGAACAGCAGGGCCATCCCGAGGAGGTCCATCACGGTGATGAAGGCGTTCATCTGCGGGCTCTCCCACGGCGAGTCACCCCCGAACCCGGTCGTGGTGAACATCTCGACGATGACCTGTAGGGAGTGGAAGAACGTGACCGGGTCACTCTCGTACACCCGCATCCCCCATTGGTAGGCAACGGCTGTGACCACCATTACTGCCCCCAGGAACACGGTGTAGCCGACCGCACGGCGTTCCCACGTATTCACGACTGGGGGGCAGGTGAGGGCCCGTATTAAATATCAGGTTGTACCCGAGGCGGGACGAGCCTGCTGGGCCGCTCCTACGGCTCCAAACCGAGGCTGGACCGTTGTCCCCGACTTCGCCCGGACCGGACCGCTCCCGGTCACGGGGGGGCGGTCCCCAGAGCTCGCCGAGCCCGTCGTGTCAGGAGGGGGTTGCTTCCACGGGGGAGACGTCGAACTGCTTTTCGAACTCTTGGACCGCCTCGTCGGTACCGACGAGCACCAAGCGTTCCTCGCCGGTGAACTCCCGTTGCGGGTCGATGGTGCTGGAAAGCCCCGACTCGTCACCGACCGCAATCACGCGACAGCCGGTCGTCTCGTAGATCCCCGACTCCGCGAGCGTCGAGCCCGCGAACGGGGCCGCGGACACGCGGATGAACCGGCCCTGGCTGGCCGGCGCGAGCACGTCCTCCCCCCGGAGCTCTCTGGCCACCATCCGGGCACTCACGCGCGGCACCGAGAGGACGTAATCCGCCCCCGCACTCAGCGCCTTTCGCGTCGCGTCCGTGTCGCTGACCCTGGACAGGATCTCGATATCGGCGTCCAGCGACCGCGCGACCACCGTGGCCCGGAGCGCCGCCGAGTCGTCGGGCAGGCCGACGACGATCGCCCCCGCGGTCTCGATCCCGGCCTCGCGCAGCACCTCCTTGGTCCCCGCATCACCGACGACGTTCACACCCTCGTGGTCGTCGATGTCGATGGCTACGGTCTCGATCCCGGCGTCAGCGATGACCGACCGGGCGGCGCGACCCACCTCCCCCAGGCCGGCGATGAGAATCCGTTCGTGCCGGCTGGGTGCCCGGGCGGGGCGCACGAACTCGCTCAACTCCTCGAGGGCCTCGTGTCCGCCAGAGACTAGCAGGACCGTGTTCGGCTGGAGGATCGCATCGGGATCCGGCGGGAGTTGCAGTTCTCCGTCGATCCAGGCACCGATGATGTTGGCACCGGTCCGTTCCCGGATCCCCGCGTCGCGGACCCGCGTCCCCACGAGCGGGCTCTCCGAGTGGACGGGGATCTCCGTCACCTCGATATCACCCCCCAGGTCGGTCGTGTCCGTCAGCTGGGCCCGGAAGGAGGAGACCGCCTTTTCGGCCAGGCGGTGGCCCAACACCGCACGCGGGGACAGCACGCTGTCGGCGCCGGTCTCGAGCAGGAGGTCACGCATCTCGCTGTCGTCCGTGAGCGTGATGATTTCGATGTCGGACCGCAGGCCGCGGACCGTCAGAATGGTATCGATGGTCGCATCGCCCGCGTCCGTGATGACCGCCTCGGCGCTGTCGATGCTGGCGCGCTCGAACGCCGAGGCGTCCTGGGGGGAGCCGTGAATGACCGAGTACCCCTCGTTGGAGAGGTTCTTCGCGTTTTCCTTGTCGGAGGAGATCAGCACGTAGTCGATGTCGAGCCCCCGAAGTTCGTCAAGGAGGACTGCGGAGTCGCGCCGGTACTCGCAGACGATGACGTGGTCCTGCTTGGGCGTCAGCCGGTCGTCGAGGTTGACCTCGGCGCCGGTGAATAGCGGGATGATGACGAGCCGGAGCGTGAAGAACCCGATTCCGATACCGGAAATCTGGGCCAGCGCCACGAACAGGAATATCAACGGATGGCTCCACAGGTCCGAATCCTGGCCGTATCCGGTCGTCGTCATGGTCTGGACGATGAACTCGAAGGACGCGAAAATCGACTGGTTGACGCCCTCCAGCCGCGCCATCGCGACATTATACATGACGGTGTACAGGAGCACCACCCCGACCAGCGCGAGAACGTAATAAACGATGAGCCGGTTGCGGCGGGAGAACTCGAAGTCCGCAATCTCGTCAAGGAGCGAAGCCATAGTGGGTCTTGTCGAGGTTCAGTCCGGCCCGAAAAATATGCGTTGGGTGTCGACCCCTTCCGATGAGTCAAAAGGATTAACAACCGACGGGACGCTCCTCGACCGAGCGCAGGCCACGCTCGGTCCCGGGCAATGTCGGAAGTCCCCGTTGGTTTATTGTTTCTGCAAGGCTCCACCGGCAGGCACGCATGGCCACAAGACAGAGCGTTCGCGGCTCGATCCGGGGCATGGCGACGCAGTCGAATCCCGCGTTCGCTGTCGCCGCGTTCTGCCTCCCCCTGGCCGCGCTCGGCTACGCCGTCACCGTCGCGTCGACCACCCACCAGACCTACGTCCACGTGATGGCGGGCGTCCTCTGGACCGGCATCGACCTGTTCTTCGGCATCGTCCTCGGGCCGGTCCTGGGCGGCCTCGACGACGAGGCCCGGGCGCGGGTGTTCCAGCGGCTCACGCCGAAGATGGCGTTCCTCATGCCCGCCCTCGCGATCACGACGATCGGCGTCGGGATCGACCTCGCGCTCCGGCTGGGGTACTTCCCCCACGCCGGTCCGTGGCTGGCGCTGTTCACGCTCGCCAACCTCCCGCCCGCGCTCCTCCTGATCGGCTGGCAGTTCGACGCGCTGCGGGACTGGCGGTGGCAGGTCCCGTTCGCGGTTGCGGCCGTCGGGAGCCTCGCCTGGGTCGGGATCACGATCGGCGACTTCCAACTGACGCGGCCGGTCATCATCGCTAGCCTGGCAATCGTGACGGTCCTCGGCGTCGAGGGGTTCGGTCTGATCCTTCCGGGCGAGGTTCGGGTCTACCTGGAGATGCAGTCGAGCGACCCGGACCTGGGGCTGATGAGCCGGATCGGGATGCGGAACGCCAAACTCGCCGGCGTGCAGGGCGCGTTCCAGCTCCTGCTCATCGGCGTGATGGTCTCACTCCGGTGGGGCGGGTTCTGAGATACGACCGCTCGGGCCGGGCCGCGACTCGTCAGGGAGCGGCGGTCACGAGGACAAACAGGTTCCGGACTGCGACGGTCGACCAGGCGGCGGCCACGCCCAGATAGACGGCCGCGGGCGCCAGTCGTGTCCATCCCGCCGCTGCGAGCCGACCTCGGTCGCGGAGTCGGCCGACCCGGTACCGAAGGATTTCACCCGCGAGGAGTGTCCCGAGCACGGCCGCAAGCGACAGGACGGCCAGTCCCGGTGTCGGACCCAGTTTCGCGATCACTGCCGCCGCGATCGGGTTCCGTTCGACCACGCCAGGGACGGCGGTCAATCCCACCCAGGTCGTCCCGGCGTCGGCACACTTGGCCAGGATCAGCAGCGGGATGGCCACCCGTGTCAGGAGTCCGTACGACTTGGGCCGGCGGACGGTCGATCGGCCACCCTCGAGGCGGGACTCACGAAGCATGCGCCGGACCGAAACCCGTCGGGACGGTCGCGACTCACGGTCCGAGTCCCGGGCCTCCACATCCGCCTCGCCGGCGTCCGGCCGGGCAGACGACCCGGGACGGTCGGGGCGAGTCTCTCGACTTCCGCGACCGTCACCGATCCACCACACCGAACTGGACTGACGGCTCTGCCATTATCAAGATTACGTATAGATACACGCCAGTCGCTGTCGTATCGAACCGATACAAGGTAGGAAATCCAACGCAGTCTGGCGACTATCCGGATCGAAACCCACCCGGCCAGCGACCGGAGGCGATCACCAGTCTCGAATCAGTTCTAATAACTGAAATACAAAAGCCCCGCAGCCGGCGGAGCGCCGAACGCTCGAAGGACCATGCCGGCCGAAAACCTGGTCCGGCTCCGGCGGCGGAACAGTCTTGACGCCGCCAGCACAACCACGCCCATGCTCGAAACAGGTGACGAGGCGCCGGACTTCGCCGGCCCCCTCGCGACCGCCGGGGGCGACCTCGGAACGTTCAGGTTGTCAGACCGGGTGGCCGCCGGCGAGGCACCGCTGGTGCTCGCGTTCTTTCCCGCCGCCTTCTCCAGCACCTGTACGGAGGAACTGTGCACGTTCCGTGACGAGTTCACGGACTTCGGCGACCTGGACGCCGGGGTGTACGGCATCAGTGCCGACCTGCCGTACGCTCTGCAGGAGTTCCGCGCCACGCACGACCTTGGGTTCGGCCTCGTGAGCGACACCAGCCGGGAGGCCATCGACGCGTACGACCTCGCGATCGATTTCGACCGGATCGACCTGCGCCGGATCGCACAGCGGGCCGTGTTCGTCGTCGACGCCGACCGGCGGATCACCTACCGCTGGGTCGCCGATAACACGAGCCTGGAGCCCGACTACCAGGCGGTCGCCGAGGCGGTCTGGGCGACGGCCTGACTCGTCGCTCGGGCCTCCAGCAGCTCAGTCGGCCGGGTCCGCGTCCGCCGTGGCGTCCGGGTCCGTTCCAGTCAACCCCTCGAGTAATTGCACTGCGGTATCCTTCCGAAGCGGCTCGTTCGCGTTGCCACAGTGGGGCGACTGAACGCAGGCCGGACACCCGTCCGGACACCCGCAGGCCGCGATCATCCGTGCCGTCCGGCCGAGCATCGTCTCGATCTCGTCGAAAGCAGCCCGCGTCAGACCGACACCTCCGGGATGGCCGTCGTAAATGAAGACGGTCGGCCGGCCGGTGTGATCGTGATACGGCGTCGAAAGGCCGCCGACATCGGCCCGGTCACACAGCAACGACAACGGGAACAGCGAGATAGTCCCGTGTTCGGCCGCATGGATTCCCCCGTTGAACCCCCGATCACCCCCACGTTCCCGCATGCTCGCTTCGAGATCCTCGGGAACCGTATAGTAGAGCGCGGTCGTGGACAGCGTCGTCTCCGGGAGCTCCAGCGGCTCCCGTCCCAGCGGTTCCCCGGTGGTTCCGTCCTTCCGCTCGTAGCCCGTCACCTGCGTCGTCACCACCACGTCTGCGAACCGGACCGCGACGTCCGGGCGAGCCGACAACGGTGTCCGGCACCGGTCCGTCCGGACGGTGACGGTCTTGTCTGTCAGAACCTGCGTGTAGTAGTCGGCCCAGGTGGGCTGGAGTTCCGCCACGTTCCGGCTCAGGTCCAGGTCGGTCACCTCGTAGTCCTGGCCCTGGTGGTGATAGATCGCCCCGGGGTGGACGTCCCGGAGGGCGTCCGCCAGCTCCAGGGTCGCAATCCGACTCCCGTCTCGGCCGTCGACCACCTGCACCTCGCGGTCGTCGACCGTCCGGAGGCTCATCGTGTGTTGAGGGCTCTCGTCGCCGGCGTGCAGCCACCGGGGGCCGTCATCCGTCACCCGCCGCTCGAGCGTCCCCGACTCGGTCAACTCGTCGACGACCGAGGGGAACGACGGACCGAAGTGCGTCTCGTCGGCCGTCGACAGCCAGTTCTCGGCGGCCGCACACGCGACGTGAGTGGGTAGCAACTCCGGGTTCGAGGGGTCGACCGTCGCGCGCTCCGGGTCGCCATCGAAGAACTCAGCCGGGTTACTCATGAGGTACTGGTCGAGTTGGTCCTCGCCTCCCACCAGGACGACCAGCGCGGGGTCCTCGCCGCGTCCCGCGCGGCCAGCCCGCTGAAAGGCGGCCATCCGGGTCCCGGGGTACCCGTCGAGGATGACCGCATCCAGCCCGCCGACGTCGACGCCCAGTTCCAGCGCGCTCGTCGACCACACGCCCCGGAGGTCCCCCGCGTGAAGCCCCTCCTCGATCTCCTCCCGGCGAGCGGTCGGGAGCGCTCCCTGGTAGGCCGTCACCTGACGGGCGAGGTCCCGATGGCCGCGCTCCCGCAGGTCGTCGGCCGACTCGGTCGCGTACCGCTCAGCGGCCTGGCGGGCCCGGGTGAAACACAGCGTCTGGTAGCCGCGGCCGACGAGGTCGACGAACAGCCGCTTGGACTCCGTATGGCTGGACCGCCGACGCCCGGACTGCCGGTCGGCAGCCGCCCCGTCGTACTCCGGCGGGTTCCACAACACCCAGTGGCGGGGGCCCCGTTCGGAAGCGTCGGCGTCGACCAGCCGGAACGACGATTCCGGGCATCCGGTCACGCGGCCGGCGTGTTCCACGGGGTTCCCGATGGTCGCGGAACAGCAGACGAACTGCGGGTCGGCCCCGTACCGGGCACAGATCCGACGGAGCCGGCGGAGCGTCAGCGCGACGTGGCTCCCGAACACGCCCCGGTAGTCGTGGACCTCGTCGACCACCACCAACTCCAGCGAGGCGAAGAACCACTCCCACAGCTTGTAGGCCCACGGGAGCAGCGCCGCGTGCAGGCTGTCCGGGTTCGACAGGAGAACGGTCGGCCGGGCGTCCCGGACGTCACGCTTCTCCGTGTCCGACAGTTGGCCGGTGTACTGGTCGACGCTCACGCGGGAGCCGAATCCCAGTCCCCGGGCCAGGTCCACTAGCGTCGCCTCCTGGTCGTTGACCAGCGCGTTCTGGGGGCCGAGATACAGCGTCCGTCCGCCGTGATCCATCGCCCGCTCGAACGCCGGCACCGTGTACGCGAGACTCTTGCCGCTGGCCGTCTGCGTCGCCAGGACGACGTTCGCACCCTCCCGGACGGCCTCGATCGCCCGCGCCTGGTGGGCGTACAGGCGGTCGATCCCCCGGTCTGCCAGCGCGTCCGCGAGCCGCCGCTCCAGATTCAGGTCGGCGAACGACGCCGGCCGGCCCTCCAAGCGGCGATGCGCGGCGACTTGACCGTCGTAATACGGCCGGTCGCGCAGCCAGGAAACCGTCTCGTCCACAGGGACGGTCGGGGGCTGGGTCCGCCTAACGGTTGTGATCCCACGGGCCGGGCAGCATCAGTCCCCGGCCTCGACCCGGCGTTTCAGGGCGGCGTTCATCCCCGCGAACCCCTCGTGGAGGCGGCGCCGAACCGCCCCGGGCACGAGCCGCCCGAACGCCCCTGTGAACGTCTCGGTTTGGACGAAGCGCGTCCGGACCCCGTTCCCGATTGGGGTCACCTGAAACCGATGGCGGGCGGTCAGCACCGCGGCTGTCGGGACGTCCGAGACCCAGCGCAGCTCCCGCTCCGGGTCCACCCCGGTCACAAGCGGCGTGATGGTCACCGGCGGAACCCCCGGTTGGCTCACGCGCACCTGCAGGCGCTGACCGACCACCACCTGGCCACGGATCCGGGTGATCAGAGGGTTCCACGCCTCGTACTCCTCGAAGGCCAGCAGCGTCTTCCACACCCTGTCCGGAGGAGCCTCGACGACCACGCTGGCCCTGACTGCCTCGGAACCTGTCATGGTCTCCCCCTGAAGCGACTCCCCGACACACGCATCGGCCGTGATAACGGCTCCCGCCGCATCAACCCGTCGCCGCGGCAGCCGAGCCCGCGATAGGCTTTTGCGCTCCGGTCGAACAGTCGGGACCGTGAGTCAGGGCGGCACGTATACCCTCGTGATCGACGTCCAAGAAGCGTTCCGGACGGAGGTTGGGGCACTCGGGACCGTCCGGTTCCCCGCCGGCGGGTACGCCTACACCGGGAGCGCCTCGGGCGCTGGCGGATTCAGCCGGGTCGATCGCCACCGGCGACTGGCTGCCGGCGATCACGACGCCCGTCACTGGCACGTGGATTATCTGCTTGCGCATCCCGCCAGCCGGATCCTGGCGGTCGTCCGAGCGCCGGGGCACGCCGTCGAGTGTCCCGTCGCACGTCGGCTCGCGACCGGGCCGGTTCCGGGTTTCGGGGCCTCGGACTGTGACTGCCGGAGTCACCTCGCAGCATACGAGTCGGCCTCGGCGACGCTTACGGCGGTGGCACGGGCGTACCGGCAGGCGAGGGAAGGGACAACGAACGGAAAGGGCGTCGCTGGCAAGGGGTAGGTGCAAGCGGTCGATCCGGGCGGATCGACCGCGCCGACCAGGGGTCCGGGCAGGCCCCCAGTCGGATCCCGTCCGGTCCGGGCAGGCCGGACGGGGAAGGGACGACCGCTCCGGGCAGGGCGGTCGTCCGTGTCGTCGCCGGCCGTCCGGGCGAGCCGGCCGGCGACCGACTGCCGGTTTGTCAGAGGCACCCCGGCACACTCTACTCATACGGCGTCCCTTTTTAATCTATCCCCGGCTCAACAGGGCGCTCGCCCGCTCCCTCCGAGGGTCCGACGGGGGTGTCGATGTCCAAGACGAACCCCGTGCCCTCCGGAGCCGGGCAAACCTCAGTCGACCGATTCCGGGACGGCCTCGACGGTCCGTTCGTATACGCGGACCCCTTTCTCGGCGAGGTGCCGCGTCCGCCGGCGGGCGAACTCCTCCTCGCGGGTGCCCCGGGTGGCCAGCACGTACATCCGGGCGCTTCCTGAGGGCCGCATCGTCCGCCCGGCCCGTTGGGCGCCCTGGCGGCGACTGCCCCCCAACCCGGACGCCACGATCGCCACCTCCGCGTTCGGTAGGTCGATACCCTCGTCTCCGACCCGCGACACGACGAGTGTCCGGCGCTCGCCCGCACGGAACTCCTCGAACAACCGCTGGCGCTCGGCGTGGGGCGTCTCGCCACTGATGAACGGGATCCCGAGTTCCGCCTCGATCCGGTCTCCTTGGTCGAGGTAGTCGACGAAAATCAACACGGATTCGTCGGCATGGGCCTCCCGGAGCCGGCGTACCTCGGCGACCTTGCCCGGGTTGCGGGCGGCGAGCCCCCGTTTCTCCCGACCCTCGGCGCTGTCCCACTCGTTCCGGGCGGTCTCGTCGCCCCAGGGGACGTACCGGATCTCGACCTCCGGCTCCTGGACGAACCCGGCATCGAACAGCGCGTCCCAGTCCGTGCCGATCGGCGGCCCGATCAGCGTGAAGATCTCGGTCTCATCGTCCGACTCCCTGACGGGCGTCGCGCTCAAGCCGAGGCGGTGTTTGCTCTGGAGGTCGGCGCTCCGTCTGAAGACCGGGCTCGGGATGTGGTGACAGTTGTGCGTGAGAAACCCGTCGGCGACGAACGTGTGGGACGCGGTCTCGAAGTCGTACACCCGTTCCACGCCCGCCGGCGTCACGTCCTCGACCTCCACGACGGCGAGCCCTTCAAGCAGCTCCAGCCGGCTGGCGTACGCCAGCGCGGGCGACGGGTCCGGTCCCGCCTTTCCCGCGGGACGGGTGAGGGTGTCGTCCGGGTCCTCGGTCGTGCGCCGGCGGGACCGCCCTCGGACTCCGCCGACCGCGGAGCCCGCCCTCCGGGGAGCCGTCTGCATGCCGGCCGCGCCAGGGCCGGCGATCGCCCGGAGTCCGGTGGCGAGGTCCCGGAGCCGCCCCTGTCCGATTCGGGTGCGTCCCTGGAGGGCGGATACGACGGTCGCTTCGGGGAGTCCAAGCATGTCGGCCAGCGCCGGTGTCGAGACGCCGACGGCAGTCCTGATTCGCTCGAGGAGCGGCCCGACCGGAAGCGGACAGCCGGGCCCCGGATCGACGTCCGGTCCCGCCGCGTCGCCGGGTGATCGAGGCCGCACGAGGAACTGGCCGGCGACGACACCCTGCTGTTCCCGAACCCTGCCCGTGTCCGGGTCGAAGACGAGGTGGGTGTGGTCGGGGGTGGCGGTGAGCGTGCGTCCATTGGCCGTGCGGATCTCGACGACCGGCCGGTCCGCTCTGAAGACGCCGGTCACGTCGGCGAACAGGTCCGTGCCGGCGGCGGGATCGTAGGTCCGCACCGACAGGTCGACGTCGCGGGTCCACCCGTCGGCGAACCCGTGGCGCCGGTCGAGGGCTGCAAACGTCGTTCGCCCCCGCGGGGTCTCGACGACGGTGTCCCCCGAGAGACACTCGTCGAACACGATCAGCCCCCAGGCTCGGGAGTCGAACAGCGACCGGTGGCGATCCATGCCCGCGGTCTGGTAGGTGGCGATCGTCACCGGGCGGACGTCCTTGGTCCCGCCGTGATACTCGCCGACCCGGTCGTCCGGCAGGTTCGTGTGGGCGAACAGTTCCCGGCGCCACTGGTCGGCCAGCTCCCGGGAAGGGACGAGAATCAGGGTTTCCCCGCCGATCGCCGCGAGCGCGCCGATCGCCGCCACCGTCTTGCCGCTGCCCGGCGGTCCGACGAACACCCCGGCCCGCTTCTCGAGGAACCCGTCGACCCAGGACTGCTGGTAGGCCCGGAGGTCGGTCGTCAGAGTCACGTCCAAGGCGTCACCGGTCTCGAGGTCCCGTTCGTCACGGACGGGATACCCGGCCTCGTACAGGGTCCGCTTGACCGCTCCGATGGCGTCCGCGTTCACCCAGGATTCCGTGTCCGAGATCGGCGCCCGGAGCTGGTCGTCGGCGAGTTTCTGCCGGGCGACGTTTCCCATCAGGTCCGCGCTCTCGGCCACCAGGACCACGTAGCCGTCCTCGTGAGTCCGGAGCGTGAACGACGCGGCACGGGTCCACTGGCTCTCGACCCAGGCCTCCAGCGACTCGACGCGTCGGGGCAGGGTCGACCGGATCCGGGCCAGCAGTGTGCCGAGCTCGTCGAAGGGGGCGTTCCAGACGTCTTCCGGCCCGATCTCGTAGAGGTAGCCCCTCGTCCCGGGGGCGGTCCCGGTCGTGTCCACCAGGTGGGCGAACCCGGAGAGCTGCGCTCGGGTGTACTGCGTCGGGCGGTCGACGACGATCTGGCGGCGATCCGGGAACACCACGATGCGTTCCCGGTCGGCGAGCGTCTCCCACTCGATCGGATAGTACACTGGGGGCTCGACGGTCTCGAGCCGGCCGAGGGTGCCCGCGTCGACGAGCCGCTGGAGGCCCGGGGCGACCGCGCTTTCGGCGCGGTCGAGATGGCGGGCCACCTGGGCCGCCGTGAGTACCGGGCGGCCCTCGGCCTCGACGGCGTCCTGAAACGCGTCGGGCGAGACCCCCGTGTCGTCGCTCATACCCCAGGTTGGCGAGCCGGGGCCTAATGCGTCGCGGTCCCCGTCTCGAGGCCTGCCCGGACCATGGGCTCGAAACCCCTTTGCGGGTCGACCGCGGAACGTGAGACATGCATTCAGACAGGCTGCGGGACGCGGGCATCCGTCTCTGTGCAGCCAGCGGATACGACGTCCGCCGCCCGACCGATGGGGGCGAACCGCCCGGCGTCGCCGTCCCGACGGACACCGCCGATCCACCCGTAGGCGACGGGACACGGCCGATCGGGATCGAGCCGGTCCGGGAGCCGACCCCGACGACGGTTCTCTCGCGGGTCTGGGCGAACCGGCGCGACGGGCGTGACACCCTGTTCGTCGTCCCCGACCGGGACACTCATGCCGAACTCACCGACCTGCTGCGGCCGCCGGTCGGTGTCGCGGCCGAGGACGCCCACGGCTGTCGGACCTTCTTCAACGGGCCCGACCGGGTTCCCCTCGCGGGGGGTGGCTACGCGGCCGTCGAGGGACGGCCGGACCTCACCTGGCGTGAAACCCCAGCGGAGTCGCGCACGGGTCGGAGCGGAAGCGATGACCATCGTCTCGAACTCCGCGCCGACGGGGCGATGGTGGCGACGTTCAACGGAACGGACGCCCTCGGCTGTCCGCCACGGGAGGCGGTCCCGTTTCGGTACGAGCGAGGGGCCGACAAACTGTTCCGGGTCATCGACGCGACCGGCCGGGTCGTCGGCACCTTCACCGGCGTGAAGGCGCTCCGGACCCGGTTCACCCCGGTCCCGATGCCGCTGGTTCCCGAACACATGTTCGACCGCTCGATCGCGGGCCACTGGGACGTGCGCGTGGCCTCCGACGACCACGACGAACCGGCCGGCCGCCACGAGGACTGATCGGGGACTGGTCTGCGGGAAATACGGTCCCCTCTCAGGGGCGGCGGGCAGAACTCAGTCGCGACACCGACACTCGCACAGCGCCTCTTTCGACCGGAACTGGCGGTCACAGTCCGCACACGTCACGAACGCGTCGCCCGCGACCGTGTGGACCCGGTGGCCACCGATCTCGAAAGGCCGGGTCACCTCGCGGGGGCGGATCCGCTGGGGGACACGTCGGCCTCGGTCGGCGCTGAGGTCCGCCCGGAGCCGGATCGTCTCCACGTCGACCCTGCTCCAGCGGTTCGACCCGACCGCCGTTTCCCAGTCGGCGACCTCGGTCCAGCCGGTGACCAACACCGGGGAGACGGTGTCCGTGTCACTCACTACGACGACGAACCGGACGCCGTCACGGACCATCGCGAAGCGCCAGCCGTCCGTGGAGTTCCACCGGAGCTGGCCCCGTTCGATCGTCTCCGCGACGATCGGCAATGAAACGTACCGCCCCGGCTGGTGCAGTCTCTCCCTGAAGTGGTCGGTCTGGGCGTACGATGACGGGTCCCGGACCGGGAGGCTGGCCGGGTCATCTCGGTGCCCAGGGTCGGCGGCCGCGGGACGGGAAGCAGTGCGGTGCGGCGTGAGGCCCGGAGCCCGTTCTGCATCCGGACCGCCCTGACGGGATGCCACTACCAGCGTGTAACGTGTCGAGTTATAAGGGCTTTGCGTCCGACGGGCGTCTGACGGCACGATCGGCCGCCGCCGGAACCGCTAACCGGCGTCGATCGAAGACGGGACTTGGCGGGGTCACCCGAGGAGGCCGAGCCCTTCGATCCGGTCGACGATCTCGACGACCGCCTCCTCGGCGTCGTCCGTCCGCTTGCCACCGGTGATCACGATCTTCCCCGACCCGAACAGCAGGATGACGACGTCCGGCTCGTCCATCCGGTAGACGAGTCCGGGGAACTGTTCGGGCTCGTACTCGACGTCCTCCAGACCGAGCCCGATCGCCAGGGCATTGAGGTTCAACTGATGCCCGAGGTCGGCCGAGGACACGATGTTCTGAACGGTGATCTCGGGATCGTCCTCGACGGGGATGGAAAGGCCCCGTAATTTCTCGAAAATGATTCCCAGCGCCTCGTGTACGTCGTCGATACTCTTGGCACCCGTACAGACGATCTTCCCCGAGCGGAAGATCAGCGCCGCGGCCTTCGGGTTCTGAGTCCGGTACACCAGTCCGGGGAAGTTGTCCGGGTTGAAATCCGCCCCGGGGAGGTCCTCCGCGAGGGCTTCCAGATCCAATTCCTGCCCGATCCCGGTCGATGCCACTACGTTCTGAATCTCGATCGAGTCCGCCGGCTCTGTCATCCTTTAAATCGTCCTCGTCGGCACTTATAAACCGATGGTTTATAAAGCCGGGTGCTCCGGACCGAGGACCGCCCGCAGGGAACCCCACGTCCGAACCCCGGATCAGTCGGGGCAGGAGGGTGCGTCCTCGTCCAACGGTTGATCGCCACCGGCGGCCGACTGCGAACGGCGGTCGTGATACCGGCGGACGGCCGTCGCCGGGCGGTTCGCCAGGCTCGCCGCCCGATCCGGACTGGTGCCGAACTGGCGAACGGCGACGGCCGCCCCCACGAGTACCGGGTCGTCGTCGGTCGGTCCCGCGGGCAGCCCGGGCGCTCCCTTCGGACGGGGCCGGGCTTCCGGTCCGTCGGGACCGGACCGGCCACCCGTCGCCGAGGGCCCGCCCTCCGCGTCCGAAACGGCCGTGGCAACCGACAGGAGTGCAGCGGCAGTGGTCGGATCGACGTCGGTCCCTGCTGGAACGGTCTGGCGCAGCCGCTCGGCTCGTCCCGCCAACTCGAACGCGCGGACGCTGTCCCCCACCGCAAGCCCGTGTTCGACGGCGGCGTCCCGGACGCGGGTCAGGGTGCAGTCCAGCGTGTCGCGTGACTCCGACGCCATTCGGGAGACGCTCGGAGGGCTGTAGCATTAACCCCTGTTGGTCGGGGACCGGAACTCCGGCATATTTTTTTAAGTCCTAGTTCTCCGTATTGATTTTACAACCCGTAATTTTATGTTGGTTGGGCTAGG
Source organism: uncultured Candidatus Halobonum sp. (assembly GCA_964502585.1). Lineage (GTDB taxonomy): Archaea > Halobacteriota > Halobacteria > Halobacteriales > Haloferacaceae > CAZCXJ01. The sequence continues at coordinate 2,488 of CAZCXJ010000040.1, read as the reverse complement.
AATAGGACCTAGGATGCCGGGCTCCGGGCTGGACCCCACCAGCGGGCGGGTTCATGACGGATTCGATCAACTTGTACAGGCACTCCCACCGGGCGGACATCACGTGACCATCCTCGCGGAGCAGCTCGTCGACGATTGGTACCGCCGGGTCGGCAAGACGGCACAGCCCCCCGACAGTCACCACTTCATCAGCGTCGGGGACGCGGTCCGTGGCGCGGCCGCGACGGAAACGCGCCAGTTCCCTGGCCGCGAAATGGCGATCACGACGGTCGAACGTCCCCTCGATCCCGACCCGTTCGTCGAGACCGTAGCGGACGCCCTCGACGAGCAAAGCGTGGTCATCCTCGGGGACGTCTCGTTCCTGTTCGAGGACGCTGCCGATCCCGAGGCGGTGCTCGAGCAGGTTATCGACCTCGCCGACGAGGCGGACGCCCCTATCCACGCGGTCAGACCGACGGCGTCGGACGCGGCGACTGCCCTCGGACGCCGCCTTGATCCGGCCGACGAGTCGACGGCCGAGGCGCTGATCGACGAGGGGCTGGGCCACCTCCGCCGGACCGACCCCACGAACCACGGCTACCTCCGGAGCAACTGGCGGGAGGCGCGCCGGGGGATCGAGCTGGTCGACATGAGCTATCCGCAGGCGCGGCAGGTCCACGACGCTCTGCCGGATCCCGACACCACGCCACGAACCCTGGGGGCGGCTCTGGGGGCGCTAGTGAAGCTCGGCGTGATCGACGTGTGGGGAGACACCATCGCCGCCAACCGGTATGACCTCACCGGGTACGATCCCGAACGGATGGCAATCGTCGCCGACCGGCTCTCCGAGGACAAGACCGAAGCTGAGGCCGGACCCGCGATCGAAGCCGACTGAGGACCGCCGAGCAGCCACGTTTTGGACCATCGACACGGGCATACAGCCACGGCTGGGCCGTCCAGAAGTACCGCGGCTTCCGGCGTCACTCGGAGGAGGGCTCGGGCGGGGACAGCGTGTGATCCAGCACCGTCCCATCGGGACGAAGCGTGACGGTCCCGAGAAGGACCGTCTCGCCCGTAGCTGCCACGGTATCGACGGCCTGGAGCGTCGCCGCCCGATCGAGCCGGTCCCAGGTGACTGCCTCGACACGACGCTGGAACGCCTCCGGATCGGTCCAGCCGGAGTCGATCGCCGACGGCACCTTGACCACGAGTTCGAACGTGTCGGCAGTAACGTGGATCCCGACCCCGAAGGTGTCGCCATCGGCCGCCTCGCCCGCGTGCGGGTCCGGCGCGTCGCTGCCGGTGGCACCGTCCCCGGACTCGGGCCCGTCGTCCGGAGCGGGCGCCATCAGGGATCGCCCGCCCGGGTGGGTGCATCCCGGTCTCCGAGTTTTCGGACCAACGCCGTCGCAGTCGGGACGTCCACGGTCTCGAGGAACCGGGCGAACTCCACCCCGTCGCGGTCGCCGACCACGGTGGGGATCCGCTCGACCCCGTACGTCTCCGTCCGATGGCCGGCCGTGCCGTCGGAGGTCTGTTCGCCCGGATAAACCGTGACGCGTTCGTCGGGAACTCTGGCCGTGCCGGGCGTGGCAACCGCCTCGGGGGCGGCCGCTTCCGGGTCGGTGATCCGACACGTCGTCTCGTGGGCGTGCTCCATGTCGGTCCTCCGTCAGCCAGAAGCAAAACCCCCGCGTTCAGGCTCGGAAAGCCACCTGGCCGGGCAGCCCCGTCACGTTGACGAGCCGGACGCCGTCGGGGTCATGCACGGGCAGGGGAAGCAGTGGCGGAGCCTGCCGGAGGCGACGAGTGCATAAGCCCCGGCTGTGAATCCCCGATGATGGAGGACAGCGTCCTGGCTACCCTGGGCTCGCCGCTCGTCGAGATCGAGGCACCGCCCAGCGCGACCGTCGCCGCCAAGGTGGAGTCACGCAATCCCGGCGGGTCCGCGAAGGACCGCCCGGCGCTGGCGATGGTCGAGGCAGCCGAGGCCACCGGGGAGCTGACCACGGGAGACACGATCGTCGAGCCGACGTCCGGGAACACCGGTGTCGGCCTCGCGATGGTCGGAGCCGCGAAAGGGTACGACGTCCGGCTCGTCATGCCGACCTCAAAGTCGGCGGAGCGGCGCCAGGTGATGCGTGCCTACGGGGCGACCATCGACCTGGTCGAAGGCACCATCGAGGACGCCCGAGCGCGGGCGGACGAACTCGAAGCCGAGGGCATGGTGCAACTGCGCCAGTTCGAGAACCCGGCGAACCCGCAGGCACATTACGATACGACGGGCCAGGAACTGCTCGAGCAACTCGACGGACGGACCCCGGACGCGCTCGTCGCAGGCGTCGGGACCGGCGGGACGATCACCGGGGTCGGTCGGCGGCTGCGCGACCGGTTCCCCGACATCGACGTCGTCGCCGTCGAGCCCTCCGACGACGCCGTGCTCTCAGGTGCACGGGGTGGTGGCGACTCGTTCCAGGGCATGGGCCCCGGGTTCGTCAGCCCGAACATG
>CAZCXJ010000039.1:0-19902 GCA_964502585.1 uncultured Candidatus Halobonum sp. | reverse complement strand
TCCTCGAGGAGTTCCGCGATGCTGAACAGGACGGCCAGCGTCGCGGCCTCGACGAAGTACCCGATCCCGGTCGCGGCGATGATCGCCGTCCCCATCAGGAGGTCGATATCGAGGCTCCGGTTCCGCGCCGAGTAGTAGCCGCCGCGGACGACCGGATACCCGCTGGTCACGATCGCCACAAGGAACAGGGCGTCCGCGAGGAACAGCGGGGTCCCCAGGACGCTCCCGACGGCGACGTTCTGCCCCGTGAGGACGAACTCGACGAGGAGGCCGGCGGTCAGGAACGCTGCGCCGACCCAGGTCTTGAGAGCCCGCGGGCTGGTCCAGACGTCGGTCGGGGGCGCGATCCCCAGCTCGTCGGTCGACTCCTCCGTGTCGGCGTCCCCGTCGTCGACGACCTCGTAGCCAGCCTTCCGGATCGCGCCGACGACCTCCGCCTGTGTCACCCGGTCGGCGTCGTAGGTGACTACTGCGGTCCCGGTCGTGGGCTGAAGGCTCGTCTCCCCGACGCCGTCCACGCGGCCCAGGCTCTTGTCCACCTTCTGGGCACACGACGGGCAATCCATCTCGGGCACGGTCAGGCGGGCCGTCAACTCCCGCTGCTCGCCATCCTTGCCCCCCGATACCGTCGTCATTACGAGGGTCTAGGAGGTTCGGCTCGATAAGTCTTGGCAGACGAGTCCGGTCGCTCCGACGTGCAAACCGGCACCCATCGCGCCAGTCGAACTCGTGGCGCAGTCAGTTCCGGCGGCGTGGCCGCCGACTCGGGTCCCGCCGAGCGAAGGGGACACGCAGCCACTAAGCCGCGCCTGGTCAGGTGCTTGCTGGATCGACCTGTCGAGTGACACCATCGAACTCCAGTACGAACTCGGATCCGAATGCCGCTGCCGGCGTTTGATAGCCGTTCGGAGCCTCGCCGGCCGCGACCCGGTCCCCAACTCGCAGGGCCGTCCGTGCGGTAAGCGTGTACGGATTCGGCGTCCGAAGCCGAGCAACGTTGCGCTCGTCCGATGTCGCGTCGGTCCGGACTTCGGCCCACAGTCGCGCCTCCGTCCCCGTACGGGCCTGCTCGTCAGGCCCGGTCACGAGCCGGTCGATCACCCGCTGGAGTGTTATCCTGATGGGCTCCGACTGTAGGAGGTGACGAGCGTACCGGGCTGCCCGAACGGCCGTCGTGGCACCCGAGGGCAGCGCGAGGTACACATCGATGTTCCCGATACCGGTGGTATGGAACGCGGTTACCACGTCACCGAGTGGCACAGTGATGGCCGATGTCGGGCCTGTCCCGAAATCGATCGCTCTCGTGCCCCACCCACCGGGGACGCGTCTGAGCTTTCCGTCCCGGCGGACTAGTCCTCCCTGTCCCGCCTGGACGAGCGCGGTCTTGAGGGTCCCGCGGGACAAGCCACTGTCGGTGAGATAACCCACGGTCAGGTGATCGGCTTCCGGATGCCGGTCGGCGAGAAACGCTGCCAGGCAATCGGATGGTACGATATCGAACCCGGCTCCGGGTAGCAGGGTCACTCCGGCATCTCGGGCTTGACCATCGAGTTCTCGGAGGTTCTCGAACACCGGCACCTCGCCCGTGATATCGACGTAGTCGGTCCCGGCCCGGAGGCAGCCTTCCACCAGCGGTCGGTACGTCTCCGCGAACGGTCCCGCGCAATTGAGAACCGCCTCGACGTCACCGAGGTGTGCTGTCACTTCTGTCGGGTCGTTCAGCCCGAACGCTCTGGCCGGGAATTCCAGCGCGTCTGCCTGCTCGTGGAGGGGGTCGACAGCTCGCCCGGCCAGTATGACGGGGACATTTTTCTCTCGAGCGCGTCTGGCGATAAGCGTCCCCGTATACCCATAGGACCCATAGAGGAGAAGATCGGGGGACTCAGTGGCCGCGTCTTGAGTCATGCAGGACGCATCACAGTATGGAATGTTAACAATCTCCTTTTGACGCAACGGACCATGGTTTGGACGCCGATCGAGCCGTCCATTTCCTCCCGCGCCAGGACTCAGTCCTCGGGCCGGGGGGCAGCCTCGTAGCGTTCGATTTCGGGCGTCTTCTCCACCCGGTCGTAGACCTCCCGCAGCGTCTCCTCGGCCCGGAGCAGGCCATGATTCGCGAGGAACTCCCGGCCGTCGTCGCTGAGGCCATAGAACTTGTACGGCAGGTCGTTCCGTCGGCGGTCCTCGGGCAGCTCGACCGGTTCGACGATGCCGGCGGCCACGAGTTCCTGGAGGTGTTGACGGATCGTCGTCCGGCTCTTGCTCGGGTTGACGTAGTCCAGCTCCTTCAGCGTGGGCAGCCCGGACGGATGCCCGAGGATGTCCTGTACGAGCCCGAACCTGGTCTCCTGGGTGACGACGTTCAGTCGCTCGCGCACGGCGTCGAGCGTCCGGGGCGGCTCGTCGGGAGTGCTCATCGTCAGACTCTTGAACTGGTTCGGGCTAAAGCGTTTCGCCCAAATACGAATCGGTCAAGCCCGATCCACTGACCGCTTCGGTCGGTATATTGAAATTCGTAAAGCGAGAGGTGTTCGCTCGTGAGCGGGGTTCCCCCAACTCCAGAGGAACTCGCGGAGCGGGCCGAGACGTACCTCCACGAGACGTCACTGACGCCTGCGGAGTACGAGGCGTTGAAACGGAGCCTCGCCGAGTTCACCCCGCTCTTTTCGGCTGACCGATCGTATTTCATCCTGGGGAGTTACGGGAACCCCGAGATCCGGCGCCTCCAGCTGGTCAAGGACCGGCTCAACCGCCGCCCTGATGCATACGCCTTCCTGATGGTCGACATTCGAAGCGAGTGGACGAACACCTATCTCAAGTTCCGTCTGCTGGCCGACTACGCTGATCGCATCGTGGGCGTGGCCGAACACTCGCAAGGCGGATTCCTCGTCGAACAGGGTTACTTCACCGCTCTCGACTCCTACTTCGTGAAGACGCACATCCTCAAACGCGAGTACGACGCGCTGTCCCAGGAGGACGTCGACACGGCCGTCGACGTCGAGGACCCGTACAGCGGGATGCAGACATCGATCTTCGAGATGCTCGACGACGGAGGCCGATTGTACCGGTGGACGACCGAGGAGGATCTGGTCGAGTGTGTCGAAACGCTTCCCTGATCCGGTGATCGTGGTCCGACTTCGAGTGGTACAGGCCTCTGGATATCTCTCCGCAGGCTTCGTCCTCCGGCTTGGTGAGGCACGCACGACCACCCCCTCAACCTCGTCGTGGTGTTGCTTCACCGGGGGTCGGTATCTTCGACGAGACCTATCCCTCACCAGCTGTCAGGCAGTGATCGACTCCTGGATCCCCGTCCCTCCCCCCTTCGGTCTGGCAGCACCCGGGACGTACGGCCGTGGGGAGGCGTACGTCCACGGTCCGTTCGTGGCGTCGCGGCTTGGCCGGAGGTCAACTCTCGTAGACCGGCCACGACTCGTCAGGGGGTGCCCGGCCCGCATCGGCGATCCGGTCATACTGGTCCGCTGAGAGGGAAACGTCCACGGCCCCGACGTTCTCTCGGACTTGAGCGCGCGAGCGCGCCCCGACGATCGGGATCGACGTGACGCCGTCCGCGTCCATGACCCACCGGAGCGCCACCTGGGCGGGTGTCGCGTCGGCCGCACCCGCCACGTCCCGGACCGCGTCGAGGACGGCCCACGCGCGGTCGGAGAACGGACCGAAAGCGTCGCTCAAATCCTTTCGGGAGCCGTCGGGACCGCGAACCGTTCCCTCCGGGCCCCGATCGTACTTGCCGGTGAGGAACCCGCCGGCCAGCGGCCCGTATGGGGCGACGGCGATATCCTGATCCCGGCACGCGTCAAGCAGGCCCGGAAGCGGCTGTTCGTCCGGGTCGACGGTGTAGGGGTAGTGGTCGACGGCGTTGTACCGGGGCTGGATGACCGAGATCGATTCCCAATCGTGCACGTCGGCCAGCCACCGTGCCTGCAGGAGTTGCCAAGCGGCGAAGTTGCTCACTCCCAGATACCGGACCCGTCCCTCGCGGACGAGGTCGTTCAACGCTGACAGCGTCTCCTCGATGGGGGAGGGGTCGTGCCACCCGTGGATGTAGTAGATGTCCAGATAGTCGGTGGCCAGGCGGTCAAGGGTCCCTTCGATCTCGGCACGGATGACCTTCCGTGACAGCCCGACGTCCCTGCGACCCCGGGTGGCGAAGTAGACCTTGCTCGCGATGACGAACTCCTCACGGTCATGGTCGGCAAGCCACTCGCCGATGTAGCGCTCGCTGTCACCGCCGCCGTAGTTGTTCGCCGTGTCGAAGAACGTGATTCCCTCGTCCCGGGCCGCATCCAGCACCTCGTGGGCCTGCTCTCGGTCGGTCACGACCTGGCCGTCCTGGTCCTCGGTGCCGAACATCCACGTCCCGAGACAGAGTTGGGACACCTCCAACCCGCTGCCGCCCAATCGAACGTACTCCATGAGCCAAACGCCAGGTGGCGAGCCAATAAATGTTGGTTGAGTAACTACTCATCCGTCCTCGTCCCGCCCAGAGGTGTCGCGACCCTGCCCCGTATCAGCCAACGACAGTGACGGGGCCGTCAGTCGATCGTCCTGGGGCGTCACGTATGACGGCCTGCCGAGCCGTCCTCCGTCACGGGCGAACCATTATATCCGGCGCCTCGCGCCAATCCGCATGGAGTTCGCATTCTCGGAGCGTCGTGCCCGGCTGTTCGACGACCTTCCGGCGGACGTCGAGACGGTGCTGGTTCCGCCGGGGGCGACGCTTTACTACCTCACCGGCGTTCACCAGTCCGCCCGGGAACGCCCGGCGTTGCTCGTGCTCCAGCGGGACGCTCCCCCGGCGTTCCTCCTCCCCGCCCTCGAACATGGTCCCGCCTCGGGGGTGCTCGGCGACGACGTTGCCTACTTCACGTATCCTGATACGGCGACGCCGCTGGCCGGTGCCCGTGAGGCCTTCGCGGAGCTCCGCAGCCAGCGCACGTTCTCCGGCCGGGTCGCCACCGAGTACCGATCGCTCCGGTTCCTGGAGTACGCCCTGTTCGCCGCCGACTTTCCCGCGACCGAGGTGGTGGACCTCCACAGCCTCACGAACGCCGTCCGGCTCCGCAAGGACGAGCAGGAACTGGCCCTGCTACGCGAGGCGGCCGCGATCACGGACGGGATCCTTGAGGCGACTATCGGTAACCTCCGGCCCGGGCTCCCGGAACCGGCGGTGCTCGAGACCGTCCAGCGGCGGGTCATCGACAGCGACGCCGACGGGTTCGGCGTCAACCTGGTCACGAGCGGCCCCCGGACGGGGCACGCCCACGCGAGCACCGGGACTCGGCAGTTGACGCACGGGGATCCGGTCCTGCTCGACCTCGGCGTCGTCTATCAGGGCTACTACTCGGACGTGACCCGGACGGTCGTCCTGGGGGAGCCGTCGCCCCAGTTCGAGGAGATCTGTGAGGTCGAGACGCGCGCCGCCGAGGCCGCCCGGGAGGCCGTCGGGCCGGGCGTCCCACGGCAGGACGTCGACCGGGCGGCCAGGCGGGTCATCCAGGAGGCGGGGTACGGCGACGCGTTCCGACACCGGGTCGGCCACGGGATCGGGCTCGAGGGTCACGAACGGCCGTACGTGGCAGGGGACGACGAGACCCCGTTCGCCGCTGGAGAGGTGTTTACTGTGGAACCGACGATCCATCGCCCCGGAGTGGCGGGCGTCCGGACGGAAGACATGGTTGCGGTGACCGAGGAGGGGGTCGAGGTGCTGACCGACGCCCCTCGCGGCCTCCGCGTTGTCTGACGCGGGGAGGGTGACGGCCGGCCCCTACCCCTGCCGACGGACTGTGCGGTCCTATTGGCTCCCTAGTTACCGCCTGGGAGCCTCGGTGTCCTCTCCCCGTCCCCGTGGATCACCGAGGCGAGGTAGTGGTGCATCTTGATCTGTGCCCAGGTGTTCGGGTCGGTGTTGGTCGTCCGGTCCGCCCGACGGCAGGCATCACAGTGGGCACGGTCCCACTCTTCCCAGGCCGTCAGCTCGTCGGCCACCGCCCCGTAGTCGTCGCCCGTGAAGAGTTCGACCTCGGCGGCCTCCGGATGATAATGCCGATGCGAGACAGTCTCCGGGGCACCGCCACCGTCCGGCTTGAACCGCTGGTTGATGACGAAATCCCCGAAGGCTGTGGCCCCGACCGCGTCGGCGATTCGTGGTGTCTCGTTCTCGGGGAACCCGTCGTACGCGTCGAATACGTTCAAAACCCCCGTCATGTTCGACCGGAACACAGCCGTCAGCCACCTCAAATCCTTGATGAGTGGCCTCCCGACGTAGGCGTCGAGGACGTCAAACAGAACGAGATCCTGGGCACGTGTGGCCTCAGCCAAGGTTCGGAGCCGGTCCCGTGCAGCCGAACTCAGCGACTCCGCCGGGTCGTCGATCATCAGCCGGATGGCGACACGATCGAACGTGCCTGCGAGCGACTCGTATGCCGGCAGGTACTCCGCGTAGTCCACGGGCTCGATCGATCCGGACACGACCGGGATCTCGATCCGATCCGCCCTGTCGAGATAGAACGCCGTCGGGCTCCCGTACGTGTCGAGGAGCTCTTCGACTTGGACGTTGTGCTTGTTCGGGCGGTCGGTCAGGTATCGTGGCACCTCCACCATCAGCACGTCACCCACGGCCTCGTAGCGGCCGAGGTCCTCCAGGTCAGCGACATCGGTGACCTCGAGGAGCGGGGCCACCGACAGGCGCCGGCTGGGCGCGCCGGGGAGTGCGTCCCGGGTAAAATCGGCGATAGTACGCTGTACGTTCCGTCCATTCCGGAGTATTGGGACGTATCTCTCTGGCATGTCGCGGTCAGTCTCCGTCTGGTTTCCACTCGGAGACGGTCCTATGTTTGCATGTAAATTTATTATATTTTTTCTACGATTCGTGATAAAGGCCGGTCGACCTACTGCCCCCACCTGGCCGGGATCCGGTCCGTTCGTCGCCGAGTACTCTCAGGGATTGGACCTCATTCCACGACGTCAGGGTTCATCACATGTCTTGTCGCTTCCGCCCGAAATCGGTCCCGACGTCGTTCACCCGGACGTCACGGCCGACGGGGACAGGACCGAAGGCCCCGGCCGGAAGGCCAGTTCCTGAGAGCGGGGTGGCATCGACCCCCGTGCTACCAAACCTCTCAGTATAAATATATACTCGGTCTGCGTAGGTGTAGTTGGAACAATGAACACACAACTACGGATCGGCCACTTCTCCCCTGACGCCCCCGCGGTGAACATCTTCGTCGACGACGAGCTGCTGTTCGAGAACGTCTCCTTCGGTACCATCGGCGAGTTTATGGACATCGAGATGGGGTCCTACGACCTCAAAATCGTCCCAGCCTCGGGCGACGACGCCGTCATCGAGACGACCCTCGACCTCGACGCCGAGATGAGCTACACCGTGCTGGCGATCAACACGCTGGCCGAGCTCGAAACGCTCGTCCTGACCGACGAGCAACCCTCGATCGACGCCGGCGACGCCCGTCTTCGCTTCGTTCACACCGTGCCGGACGCCCCCGCTGTCGACATCTTTGTCGGCGGCGCACCGCTGTTCGAGAACGTCGCCTTCGGCGATATCTCCCCCTTCGCGACGGTCGAGGCCCGCGCCTACGACATCGACGTCCGCCCGGTCGGCTCGAGCGACCCGGTACTGAGCCTCTCGGACCTCAGGTTCGACGACGCTACCTCGTTCACGATCTTCGCGACCGGCATGCTCGAGGAGAACACCCTCGACGCGATGCTCGTGTCCGACTTCGTTTCGACGGACATGGACGACCGGAAGGTCGCCACCCGGTAAACCCCGACCAACATCCCGATCTTTTCATTATCGATTGATCCAGCTACCGCCGGTGACCACCAAAACGCCCTCACCGGGTGTAGCGAGATCACTGCTGCCCCTCGGGTCCGCCGTGTCTGGAGCCGCCGAACGCTTTAGATATACAAAATTCCTTATACGAAACCGTTCATCATCGATACCTTACAAATCACGCTAGCGATTCTCGGGTCCCGCCTCGGGGCACCGGCGGTCAGCCCTCTCCCTCCGGCTTCTTGGCGAGGAAGAGGTACTGATTGAGGTTGAAGAAGAACTCGCCGGCCTCGCCTCGCTCCCGGATGTCCTTGACCCACGCCTCGAATTCGGTCTCGTCGATGCCGCCCGCCCCGGTCACGACCCCTTTGAGCGGTGCGATGAACGCCTGGCCGAGCGTGTTCTCGCCGAATTCGGTCTCGAAGTGCACGTACGCGTCCTGGTCGGTCACCTCGAAGCCGGCCCGCTCCAGGCGCGGCTTGAGCGTCCGTGCGAGACGTGGATGCGGACAGTGGGCGTCGTACGCGCCGGTGATCCGCTCCGACCGCGCATGGTCGGTGGCGTGATACGTCAGCGTACTCCAGTCGGTATCGAAGACGACCGCCCGCCCGCCAGGTGTCAGCACACGATACAGTTCCGCGAACGCGGTCTCGAGGTCGACCACGTACTCGTACACCTGGACCGCGGTGGCGGCGTCGACCGTCCGGTCCGCGAGGGGCAGGGCCGCGGCGCTGCCCCGTCCGAACGTCGCCTGGGGGAGGTCCGCACAGCGGTCGCGGGCCACCGTGAGCATCGTTCCCGAAGCGTCAATCCCGTGGACCCGCCCGCTCTCGCCGACCTCTCCGGCCAAGCCTTGCGACTCGAACCCCGGGCCACACCCGACCGAGAGTACGCGCTCGCCCCGGTCGAGCGCAAGCGCCTCCAGGATCCGCCGGCGACGCCCGGTCATCGACGCCGTCTGGTAGATCCGCTCCAGCGCTGATACCACATCCTCGTCGAACTCGATCCCGTCACTCACGGCGGACCACGGGCATCCGACTCGGGGTCATCTCGCCGGATCCCGGTTCGTTCCGGCCCATGGCTGCAACTCGCTACCAACCGACTAAACCCTTGCTCCGGCAGGACCACCCCACTCCGTCCCTCGGTGTCCCGGCGCCCTGAGGCCCACCCCTCGATGGACTCCTGTAGTCGGGTGGGAAAACCTAGGGGTCGGGCCAGTCGGCGAGAGTGCCGGACCGGAACGTTGCCGCCTGATGCGCGATATAGTCCCGTTGCATCCGGTTGATCGCCTCCGTAAGGCTCAGGCCTTCCTCAAGACCGGCAGCGACGTGTTGCCGTTTCCATTCTGCCGGTCCTCGTCCTTGCTCGAGCCGAGCACGGAGCGGTTCGAGCCATGTCGCCGCCTCAGCGGTCTGGAATCCCTGCCGTTCGAGCCCTTCACTCGCCGTCTCAAGCAGATCAGCCAGTGCTTCCCGAGTGTCAGTGGTGCGGTCACCCTGCGCCGTGATCCAGGTCAGCTCGGCGGTCAGGCCGTCCCGGGCTGCCGCATAAAAGTTGCTCCGGGCGGTCGTCCAGGCCAGCCCCCGGGCCGGATGGTCGCCCGCCTCGAACGCGGTCAGCAATCCCGCAACGGCGGCGACATACGCAATCGTATCCCTGAGCGTCGGCTGTCCCGGTATCGGCCGGAATTCGATGCGGCAGTTGGCCGACGCTTCGGAAGCGCCGCCGAAAACGGGGCGGACCCACCGCCAGTAGCTCCCATGCTTGTGTCGGAGATGGACGAACGCATCGTCGAATCGCTCACCGGCCTCGATCTCTGCCGGCACGATAGTGGGGTCCGCGACGATCCGGTCGACGGCCTCCACCGGAGTCTCAACGTCTCGCGGGAACCGGACTTTCGGTTCATCGTCGGCCGGGTTCATCATCCCCTCATACACCGGGATTCGATGCTCAGCCCAGCCGTCCTCCAGCAGAACGGGTCGGCCCGGGTCAGTATCATCGTATAAGGATGGAGGAAGGAACGGGGAGTTGGCGCCGAGTGCCAGTAGCGGTCCGGCAACGCGGATCGCGGTTGCAAGGTGTCTGGGAAGTGCTGCCGCCCGTGGGACTTGGTAGTGGGGTTGGATCGAAGCCGTCAGGCTGACGGGCCCGGGACTGTCCGCATCGATCGTCGCACCTGGAACGTCGACCCGGCCGCTGGTCGACCGGGGAACGCTGGCGAACCCGTGATATCTGACGGCGTTGCTGACGTTGATTGCCAGCGTGAGTCCCTCCTCGTGGGTGGCTTCCATCAGGTACCCGCGGGTGGTGTTTTCCTCGGGCCCGATGGTCCACATCCCATCGCTTACGAGACGGATGTCCTCCGTGCGTGCTCGGTTCTGAATCGCGTACACCTTTCCCTCGACCTCCTTCAACAGAGCCTCTAACCCTGGGGCGTTGCAGGGGTGGATTCCCGTGTTCAACTCCGCGTTGTGTAAGCCGAGTTCCTTCTCGAATCCCACCGCGGTCAGGAGCGCCCGCGGGAGCCGCCGCAGGTGGTTGCTCTCTCGGTCCACGCCATAGAACTCGTACTCGAGCCCGAGGGTCGCCTGATCGTTATCGAAGGTCCCGCTCGTGATGTGCTCCTTCAGAACAGCGGCCTCTTCCCGGACAGGCTCGGAAAAAGCCTCGTATCCGAGTTCGCGGGATTCCCGTAACCGTTCGACTGGATCCTCCGGCGCGTCGGTCATGGTCCGTGTTTACAACAAGCATGAACTAGGGGACAAAAAGTGACTTTCGGCGCCGCATCAACGCACTGCTTGCCCCACGAGGAGCACCAGCTGCGTGACGTCCCTTGTCGGGGCGGGGATTGCGGTGACGGCGATACTGAGGAGCCCCTGTCCCCACGTTCGACGCTAGCGGTGCCAGTCGAAGACCGTCTCCAAATCGTGTGGCACGTGCCCGGTTCCGCCGCCGACGCGGTCGAGATAGGCACGGAGGTCGGCCCGGAAGGCCGGGTCCGCACACTCGATGACCGCTTCTGCCCGCTCGACGGGGGTAAGTCCCCGGAGGTCGGCCACCCCGTGTTCGGTGACGATGACGTCCGTATCGTGTTCGGTATGGTCGACGTGGGTGGCCATCGGCACCACGGTCGAAACGTCACCCCCGGCTGCTGTCGCCGGGAGGGCGACGACCGTCAGATGTGCATTTCTGTTGAAATCGACGCTCCCCCCGACCCCGTTGATCAGTCGGGAGCCCTCGACATGCGTGGAGTTGACGTGACCGTACAGGTCCACCTCGACGGCACTGTTCACCGCGACGACGCCCAGGCGGTCGACCAATTCCGGCGCGTTCGACACCTCGGACGGCCGCAACACGACGTCCTCGGCGTAGGCTTCCGCGGCAGTGAACAACCGTTCCTGCCCGGTTCGCGAGAGTGCCAGGGAGGTCGCGCTGGCAGCCTCGAGCTGTCCGGCGTCCAGCAGGTCCAGCAGCCCGTCCTGGATCACCTCGCCGTAGTAGCGAAGGCCAGCACCGGCCAGTGCGGAATCGGCCAGCGCCCCCATCAGCGCGTTCCCGAGGCTGCCCACGCCGAACTGGAGCGTGGGGGCCGCCCCGACGACAGGATCCCGTTCGTGCTCCCGTTCGAGAAACGCGAGCAGGTTGTCGGCGATCCGCTCGTCCACGGCGGTTGGGTCGCGGAACTCGTACGGGTCGTCCCGCGCGTCCGTCCGGACCACTGCCCGGAGTTTCCCCGGATCGAATCGGATCTCGGGCCCACCGACCCGTTCCCCGGGATGGGCTATCGGTAAGGGGGCGCGGTCCGGCGGCGGGTCCCGGCGGACCACGTCGTGGAACCGGGCAAGCCCGAGCGGTTGTGCCGCGTTCACTTCGACGATTAGTGCCTCGGCCGCCTGCACGTATGCCGGCGTCTGGCCGATCGAGGTCGACGGGACGAGCCAGCCGTCCCCGACCGCGATGGCCTCCACCAGCGCGACGTCAGGGTCGACCAGCCGGCCGAAGCGGACCTCGTCGCTCAGCCCGGCGATACCACGGTCAGCAAACGCCAGCGACCGGTCGTTGGCGGCCGTTCGAGCGGCCGTGGTTGCCTGATATGGGTACCGTCGGGCGACGGCCCCTGCCTCGACCAGATCGGTATCGATCGCGGCACCGACGCTCCCGCCGGAGACGATGGTAAGCGACGGGTCGCGGTCCTCGGCTGCGGCGGCCTGGGCGAGGGCCGCGGGGACCGCTTTCGGGTCTCCGACGCTTCCGAAGCCGGAGACGGCGACCGTCGCGTCGTCATCGATCTCGGCCGCGGCCGCCGCCGCGTCCCGCTCCGGGAGGTCCCCATGTATTCGGCTCGTAAGGCGGTCTGCCGGCGGCGGTCCCGTCATGGGTCGGCGTCTTGGGACGTCCGCGGGTCCCCCGGTTGGGTCCCGATTTTCCCCGGCCACCCGGGCGGCTGGACTGCCGACGGGGCCGCATGGGCACGTTTCAACACCATCGGGGTCCGCTCCAGGGATAACACGAGTTCGTCATCCTCGTTGTACGCCCGCAGTTCCGTCGTGACGATCCCGACGTGTTCACGCGACTCGGATTCCCGTTTGGCGAGGACCTCGCTTTCGGCGAAGATGGTGTCGCCGTGGAACACGGGCCCGTGGTGGCGGACGTTGTCGTATCCGAGGTTGGCCGTGGCGTTCGCGGAGACGTCGATGACGCTCATCCCGACGGCCAGCGCGAAGACGAACGTGCCGTCGACCAGCCGCTCGTCGAACTCCGTCTCGGCGGCGTAGGGCTCGTTGAAATGCATCGGGTTGAGGTTCATCGTTACGTTGGTGAACCAGACGTTGTCCGTCTCCGTCACCGTCCGGCCGTACGGGTGTTTGTACACGTCGCCGACCTCGAAATCCTCGTAGAAGCGGCCCTGCCACCCTTCGCGGATCTGTACCGTCTCGTCCGTCCCGTCCGTCTCGTTCGTGTCTGTCATCGTGGTCTGTCCTGCGTCGACCGGGATTGTCTGTGTTCCGCTCCGTTTCGGGTCGCGGGCACGGGCGTGAACGACGGCCGGCAAGTCCCGGTCATGATCCACCGACCTCCGGGGAGCGGGCGTCGGCACCGCGTTCGTGGCGGGCCAGCGTCTGGTGCATCTCGTTGGTGACGACCGCGTACCCCTCATCGAAGCCCATCCCCGGCTTGGCGAGCAGTTGCGCGGCGTCAGTGGCGAGGCCGACATGTGCACAGGCCCGCGCCGAGACGGTCGTCTCGTTGCACGTCCCGCCGAGATACGCCCGGGTCTCGGTCCCCGCGCAGTACAGAACCGTCCGTCCGCTCTGGTGGAGCCCCCCGATGTCCGGCGTCTTGATCTGAACCACGTCGGCCGCGCCAGCGTCGACGAACGCCTCAACGTCCGCTCGGGTGTCACACCACTCGTCGGCCACGATATCGACCGGGACGCCGTCGTCACGGAGTCCGTCCCGGAGTTCGCACATGGCGTTGATCTGTGCATCGCGCTCCCCGGCGTCCATCGGTCCTTCGACCTGAAGCGGGTACGGCGCGGCTGCCTCCCGAAGCGCATCGAAGTACTCGATGACTGCCGTCCGGTCGTACGGTGGCCCGAACAGCGACCCGATCATCCCGTAGACGTCGATATGAAATCGGGGATCATACCCGTCCGGCCCGAGTGCTTCGGCGCGGTCGGCGAGCCAGGAGAGGTACTCGAGCAACCGTTCCCCCTCTGGCCCCATCTTCTCTCTGTTGTTGAACAGGCCATGAGGCAGGACCGGGACCCCCTTCAGCAGCATCTTCTCCGCCCCGCGCCGGCGCTGATCACCGGTCTGGCCGAATACGGGAACGGGGGTCGTCGCGGGGCTCGTGTCGAATCGGTCCGCCAGCACGCGCGTCCGGGTCGTCCCTTTAGCGGCGGCTGCCGCGGCCAACAAGGCCTGGGAGACCCCGTACCGCACCGCCGTATGCAACCGGTCGCCGTCCGGTCGGAGGGTCTCGACGACGGCTGCGTTGTCCCCGAATGCCGCCGCGTTCCGCCCCTCGAGCGCGTCCGCGACCGGCCCCTCGACGATGGGGGCGTACTCGGCGGCCCGGAACAAGGGGTCCCGGTCCCCCGCTCCCGAGTACTGGACGGCTGCACAGTCCCCACGGACGCTCCGCCCATCGCTCAACACGACCTCGACGAGCAACGCCTCACCGGGCTCGCGAATCCGGCCGTACCCCGGTGTCCGCGGTTCGCCGGCATATGTAAACCCGTCGGGCTCGGCTCCGGCCCGGATGGCGGCCTGGTCGTCGAAAAAGAACGCCGCGACGCCCGGGGTTGCTCTGACCTGATCGATACGAGGCATGGTCAGTTCTCACCCGGTCGGCCCACCAGACGGCCCTCACTGATCGCCGAGACGTCGTCGGCGACCATCCGGAACGAGGGCTCACGACCCTCGTCTGTCGCCCGTTCGTCCAACCGTGCCTGGTGGATTCTCTTGATGTCGTCATCGAGGGCCAACGCTCCGAACTTCAGCAGTCGCACCCGGCCATCGGCATCCCGGGCCGGGAGGACGTCCCCCGCCGCGGCGTCGCTCGGTGGGAACGGGACGTCGAGAGCCCCGGCCTCAAACGCGCGGACGGTCCCGCGGGCGATGTCCCCGTTCCCGAGCGTCTCGACGGCCTCCAAGAGATCCCTGACGGATCGCTCGATCAGGTCCTGTTCGCGGTCGACGCCGGTGATTTCGATATCCTGTTCGGCGAGCATTCGGAGGACCTGTCCGGTCGTCCGCAACCCGGCCGCGTTGGCCTCGGGCGTGGGGACGCCCTGGGCTTCCTGTGGCGATTTGGTGATGATCTTGTCCGGTTGTGCCACCGCGGCCGTGACGCTGCCGAGGCCGATGACCCCTTGGGCCCGGGCCTCGTTGCGGGGGAACCCCCCCATCCACTGGTGGAACACGCTCGTGACGGTCACCTCGTCCGGGAGATACTCCTCCCCGAGGCTCTCCATCGCGCGGATCGCGGCCACGTCTTGGACGATGTTGCCGACCTGACCGTATCCCAGCGTGACGCTTTTGACCCCCTGAGTTGCTGCCAACAACCCTTCGATGATACAGATGGCGATGGCGATCGCGGGCGGCACGAGCGTCCCTGTTAACGGCCCGAACGGCTCCCGGTTGATCGTCACTCCTCGGGCGGTGTACGCCCCGCACAGGCGATCGACGTACTGCCAGTATTCGATCGTCTCCGCGAGGTCGTACTTGCTGGTGTACGGCAGGTTGTAGGTGATTGGTCCGCCCTCGAAGCTCTGGAAGCCCCCAGCCAGGGTGACGGCCGCGAGCAGCCGAGCGTCAGGCGTGCCGTGCCGGACCTGCACCGGCGCGTCCACTGCCTCAACCAGTTCCCGACATCCTTCGACGCCGTGGTTGACGGCCGGGAACCCGTTGAGTTCGTCCTCCCCCGTCTCGCGGGATCGCTCCAGCCCCGTCTGTGCTTCCTCGTAGGCGTTATCACGCGTGTACGAATCGATCGTCGTCGGCAACAGGTCCGCCTCACCGGCGGATTCGAGGTGGGTCAGCAACGCGATCTGGTCGTCGAGGCACGGAACGCCTCCCCGAGGTTGGAGGAGAACGCGTTCGGCGCTCTCGAGGACCGGCGCGAACCGCTTGTGGTCTGGCAGCTCAGCGTGAAACTCCAGGGCCTCCTGGAAATCGATCGCGTCGCCGCTCGGCCAGTCCGCACGAATTCGAGTGTCGATCCGCTCAAGATCGGGTTCGGACAGACGGACGTCTCGCACCATGCACTTCAGGATCGAACACGCGCGCGGTCGGCCTCCGTGGCCGGCGCCCGTTCGTCCATCCCGAACTCCTGGCGGAGGGCCGAGACGACGTCCTCGAAGCCGGCATCCGACTCGAAGACCCGATCGAAGCCCATCTCCCGGAAGCGCTCCCGAACCTCCTGGAAGTCGGACTGCCCAACCGCCAGGTTTCCACCGATGTACGTGACCGGGTCGACGCCCGCTTCCACCAGCCGTTCGTGTAGGCCGACGCAGTCCTGTTCGGCGTGGCCGTAGAGTGAGGAGACGAGTACGGCGTCGGCGTCCGTTTCGGCCACCGCTGCTGCGAACTCCTCCTGAGGGGTTTGCGCACCCAGGTTCCGGACGTCGAAGCCCGCTTCCTTGAGTGCGTGTTCCAACAGCGTGATGCCGACGACATGTGCGTCCGACCCGATCGTACCTAAAACGACGGAACGGTTCGAGGTTGACATCGACTTCGTCAGGCGTCGATGTATGGCTCGACAATAAACGTACTGGTATCGGTCATGCACACCCACGTATGCCAGACCTCGGCCCCTCACAGCAACGTGTCGGTCGCGCGAACACCCGATCACCGGCGTATACCCGGATTGGGGCTGAGAACGGGTGACGGACACGGGTGAGCAGGCCCCACGGCTCCGCTCTCGGGAACGGCCTCCTGAACCACTCCACGATCATCGCCGGGAGGCGTCTCCTGTAGGGAGCTGTCCTGCTTCGGCTGACGACACCAGGGTCAGAGGACCGGGCAGGCGAGGTGGCGGGTCGAAGTGGTCTCGCCCGACCAGCGGGGCAGGCTCGATACACTCGGTCGCTTTGCCCCGAAACGGCTGAATCCAACCCGAGATCGGAGACGTCTTCCGGTCATCCGTTTGAGGGGCGTTTCACCTCGACTTCGACCCCGTTCGGCTCGTAAGCGTTCGCGGCATACCCACCGGCGTTCCAGGGGAACGCGTCGTCATCGAGCGCGTCGCGCCAGGCGTCCGGGTCGGAGATTCGGGCTGGCTGTCGGCGGCCGTGTTCGTCGGTCGCCCGCGACAGCAGCACGTGGGTTCCCGGGTCGGCGTCCCACTCGTACCGGAACAGCCGCCACGCCCCGGGGTAGTCCGGGCCAAACAGTTCCGCCCGCTCCCACGTTTGGCCGTCGTCATGCGACACCTCGACCCGGTCGACCGCGTCATCACCTGCCCAGGCGACGCCGCGTACGATGACCGGGTCGTCGGCTTCGGCAGTCACGGTCGCATCGCCGGCGGGCTGGCCGATGATCGACATCACGGTCGCGTCGAACGTGTACGGGTACTCGACGGCGCCTTCGAGCTGCGCCGACGTGTCGACCGTGTCGATGGTCTCGTTGACGTCCGGGTCGACCCCTTCGGGATGGATGCGATACGCCTGCTGCTGCCAGAAGGCGTGCTCGCCCGGCCGATCGAGTGACCCCTCGACCACCATCGTGTCCATGACCCGGAGCTCTTCGACCCACTTGACGTTGTTCACGCCATACCACCCGGGGACGATCAGACGGACCGGATATCCGTGCTCGCGGGGAAGGGGATCGCCGTTCATTTCGTAGGCCAGCAGACTGTCATCGAGGGCCTTCCCGAGCGGGATCGATCGCGCGAACACGTCGTCCTCGTCCGACGGGTCTCCTCCGATGGCGGTCAGCCATTTTCCTTCGGCGGCGTCCACGCCGTGGTCCCGGAGGACCGAGCTGACGGGGGTGCCGGTCCAGACGGCTGTCGCGACGGCCTCACAGTCCCACTGGACGCTGCCCGTCTCCGGACGGTGCTGGCCCCGGCCGTTGCCCGCACATTCCATCGTGTGGGCGACCGCAACCGTCGGGTACCTGTCCCTGATGTCGGCCATCGAGAGGGTGCCTTCTGCATGCCCCGTGAGCGAGACCGTCCAGGTAGCCGCGTCGATGTCCGGGATATCGTTCCGGTGGCAGACGAAATGCTCCTCGATGGGTGTCAGCCAGTTCGCGAAGGTGCTTCGTTGCGCCGCCCCGAGGACGGTGTATTTGTCGACATCGTCTCGCGTCTCTTTTACGCCACCACCCTTGGCTCGCTGGATCGTGTCGATCTCCTCATGGCGACTCTCACGTGGGCGCTCGGTGACCATGTGCTGAGATAGACGCATGCCCCCGGATAACTGTTCGTGTCAGACCGGACACCTGCTTCGCTTCACCCGGCGGGGGTTGTAAACGACAGCCCTAGTTTGACCTACAGATGCCTTTTTCGGCCCGGTGGGCCTGGCACCGGCCGTGCACCGCAGGACCCTCCTCGCCGCTCTCGTAAGTGGTGCCAGCCTGTCCGGGTGTGTCTCCGGCCGCGGCGATCAGCCGACCGACTCACCCGCGTCCATCTCGACCAAACATAAGACGGCAACGTCGGTTCGCCGGACCGCCGATGGCATCGCGGCCACGTTTCGGGTCGTCGACAGCCACGCCCCGACCGACGACACCGCCAGCGCTTCGTTCAACGGGAGCGAAGTCCTCGTCCAGGGGACGATGGACCCGTCCGGGTGTAATCGGCCGACCCTGGACACCATCCGGTATAACGCCGCGGACGGCGTCATCCATCTCAAGATCGGCGGGAAGTCCCCGTACGGGGAGACAGCGACGGTCGAATGTGGCAACGCGAGTTACGATTACCGTTGCCGGCTCACCGTCGACCAATCGCAGCCCGAGGCTGTTGAGGTCGTCCACGACTACGCGGGCAAGCAAATCCGATCGTTCCTCCTCGAGGCGTAGTGTCTCGAGCCCGGTAGCGCTGGAAAGGGGATTTGACCCTCCTGTGTGGTGAGGTATAGGTTTGAATACGTGTCATGTCCCATCGTAACACATGGAATCGGGGTCCAGAGAGGGAGAGGACCCGATACCGTCGCCCAACGAGGCGTTCGACCTGCTGGGAAACGAAACCCGAATCGGGATCCTCCAGACACTGGGCGAGGCTGATGACCCGATACCATTCACGCAACTCCGTGATGAGGTCGGCATCCGGCAGGGCGCCCAGTTCAACTATCACCTCGACAAACTCGTCGGGCATTTCGTCAGCAAAACTGATGACGGGTACGCGCTCCGCCGGCCGGGACGGCGGGTGGTTCGCACGATCCGCTCGGGGGCGGTGACGGAGGATCCGACGATCGAGGCGAGTCAAATCGACTTGACCTGTCACCACTGTGGCGCGCTGACTGAAGTGAGCTACCGACGGGGGGAAGTCCGCCTCTCGTGCACTTCGTGCGGAGGGAACTACGACGAGTCGGTGAGTCGTGGGCCGGATCCCCGGGGCGACGATGGTAACCTCGCCAACTTCTCGTTCCCACCGGCGGGTACTCAGGGTCGGACCCCGGGTGGGGTTCAGCAGGCGGCCGCGACCTGGGTGCATCTCGAGGCGCTGGCGGCCGCCGGCGGGATCTGTGCCTGGTGTGCAGCCCGCATCGAATCCGATCTGAGAGTCTGCGAGAATCATGACGCTGGCCCCGGTCTCTGTGACGCGTGCGACCGCCGGCTCGCGGTCTGGGTCCAGTACGAGTGTACGAACTGCACCTACGATCAGGCGTACCCGATGGTGATGGCCCTCCTTGACGTCCCTGCCTTGTTGGCATTCGTCGGCGACCACGGTCTCAATACCACGACCCGAGGTATCGAATGGGGGTGGGACTACGACGAAGCGATCCTCTCGTCGGACCCATTCAAAGGCCAGTTCACCTTCAGCATCGACGGGGACTCGATCACGCTCACCGTCGATGAGAACATCCAGGTGGTCGACGTTCAACGGTGACACCCAGCGGACAGAGGCAACCCTTACTGGCGTGAGGGAGTCAGGATGGATCGTGTCGACCTGGGGACGACCGGGGCTGGTGGGCACCTGTGACTTCGTCGGATCACTCACTCTGACCGGAACTACCGAGTTCACAGGTCGCGATTGAATCTGTCTCCGACGCCCCGGTCCCGACCCTCCCCAGTGGCCCGACAGAATCCACCGTCACCAGACGAAGCTGAACAGTACGGTAAACGTCAGATACGCGCCTACCGTCGAGAGGACCGGCACGACGTTCTGCATGACGATTATTCGGCCGGTGGTGGCCGGGTCGAACAGGTCGCCGGCACTCGGAACATCCGCAGGATCCTCTTCGCCGATGTCCGGCACGTCCTCGCCAGGGTCTTCCGCCGTCAGCGCGCCCACCGAGACTGTCGGGGACTGGTCGCCCCGTGCCAGGTCGGGAAGCGTTGACGTCCGGGTCGCCCGTCCCCACCCGAGCCCGACGATGGAGGTCGTCGCGATGATAACGAACGAGGCGGGGATCCCGATCGCCG
>CAZCXJ010000038.1:0-20339 GCA_964502585.1 uncultured Candidatus Halobonum sp. | reverse complement strand
CCGTGAGAGGGATGGGTTGTGGAACTTCGCGGTGACAGTCACCGTGACCATTACAATTGTAATTAGATATACTGGATTAACTATCCGTTGGAATGTCAGGCCGGGCTATCGTCTGTGGATCGCGTCATCAATTGTCGGATTCATCCCCGCCCTGAAAGGGCGGGGCTTTCTCCTTGACTTTCCGTAACCTCGGCCGCGGCGCTTCCGGGTTCGGGGTCCTCGGGAACGAGCTGGTTCGAGATGAGGTGAGGGAGTCGACGGGTGGCCGGTGTCCGTCACTCAGGGCCCGAACGAGTGAAGAATCAGACCCAGGAACACCGCTCGTCCCGACCCACCGTCGATAGCTTAGTCCCGGAGCCCGCGGACGTAGGTTTGTTCGTGATTAGGGAACACCGTTGTGACGGCCTCGTCTCCGTGCTCGGACGCTAGCAGAACACGAAGTTCGCCCTCGTAATCGGCTTTCGGAATCTGCTCGCTCGGACCCGTTTCGACGTCGAGGTTCGCAGCTACCAGTTTGTCGACCGCGTGGCGACCAAACCCGGACAGCGGTGCGAGGTAATCGACGCCGTGACGATCCTCGAGCGACTGTGCGAAGGCCCGCGAGACCGACGGAACCCGGTCGTCGCGTCGGGTTCCGTCAGCGATTGCGTCGACGTTCAGTTCCGCGATCGCTTCGAGCGCATACTCGTGGATTCGTTGGATCCCGTTACGTGGATACCCATCGGCGTACATCCGATCGACCGCCTCGTTTGCCACCGCCCCGTCCAGTTCGATCGTCTGGAACGGAAAGTCGAGCGCCTCAGCAGCCCTAGCTGCGTGCTCCCAGTCGTCCGTGACGCCGAAGTGAGCAGTCACTAGCTGGACATCGTAGAACGAGTCGAGCAGGAGGGCGGCCAGCGAGGAATCCTTCCCGCCGCTATACAACAGCGCGAGTTCCATGCCTGGATCGGCGCTACCCATCTACCGTCGACGGATATCGAAACTCTTGGACTCCGGTTGCAGCTCCTTGAGGAGTTGCTTCATCTGTTCCTCGTCGATCCGACCGTTGATCCGGCCACTTTGGGCCAGCGCCGTCACTTGTTGCTTGACCTGTTTTGCGAACTGTGGCTTGCTCATTTCGACGGCGTTGAGCCGCTGACGTGCGCCGTCGGTGAGGTACTGGCGGAGTACCGCTTCCTGCTGTGCCTCCGCTCGCTCCTGGGCGGCCTGCTGTGCCTCCTCTCCCCCCTCTTCTTGTGCTCGCTCCTGTAGTTCTTGGAGTCGCTCCTCGCGGAGTTCCTCCAGCCGTTCGTCGTCAGGATTCTCACTCATGCCTACGGATTCCGTCGTGAACAGGAAAACCATTTCGGGCACAGGCCGACCCTCGGCGCCTCGCGAGCGACCCGTCGGGTTTTAATCCTTCCACAGCGAGATAGACACCCGTGAACAGGCAAATCGCCCCTGGTATCCACTGGATATACGAGCCAGGCCCGGACCGTACCCAGCGGTTCGATCTCGATAGCCGTCAACCGGAATGGTATGACCGCGGCCGAGAGGCCTACATCCCGCAGTGTGCGTACCTGATCGAGGGGCGGAACGAGACGCTGTTGTTCGACACCCTATCCCCCGCCAGCACGGAAGAGGCCCTCGAGGCCATCGATGTACTCATCGGTGATCGGGGACTGGACTACCTCGCCGTTTCCCATCCGGACGTGCCTCACGCAGGGAACACGCCAGCGATTCTGAAGGAGCATCCCGAGACCACTCTGGTCGCGCCCCGATACGGAAACGATCACGAGCTCTATCAGCTAGACGATGGAATCCACGTCGGGGAGGGCGATTCGATCGACCTCGGCGGCCGAGTCGTCGAGTTCCATGAGGCGACGTTCCTTGACGC
The DNA here is from genome assembly GCA_964502585.1 of uncultured Candidatus Halobonum sp. GTDB lineage: Archaea > Halobacteriota > Halobacteria > Halobacteriales > Haloferacaceae > CAZCXJ01. Next base: position 18,463 of record CAZCXJ010000038.1, on the reverse strand, counting down.
CCCCGTGTCGGTGTGGATGACCGAACGGGAAACTGACACGCTGTTCACGGTCGACTGGATGGGATTCCCCCACCTTGACCAGGAGGCACTCTCGTTTGTTGACGAACTCGATGGGTCGTTCGACGTCAGCCGTCTCGTCGAGTTTCACGGCCGCGTATTGTTCTGGTACCAATACGTGGACGTCGAACGGACGAACGCGGAGATCGACAACCTCATCGAGAAGTTCGACCCGGAGATCATCGCTCCCTCCCACGGGCTCGTCATCAGGGAGGATGCGCCGGAGTATATGGCACTGATGAAGGACGTGACCAGAGCCATCGACGACCAAGGCCGGATCGGGACGCTCGGATAGATGACTGTCGCCGTAACTTCCTCCGTCGAGTGGGTGAACCAGTGTTATGACCACGCGGATCAGCACGAACACGTCTCACTGTACCTCCTCCGTCAGGGTACGGATACGATCCTCGTCGATTCTGGCTCCTTCTACCACCGCGAGGAGATCACGACTGCGGTCGACGCCGCAACGGACGGATCGGGTCCCGATGCGATCATTCTCTCCCACTCGGATTACCCCCACGCGGCCAACGTCTCACCGCTTGGCGCGGACACGGAGGACGTGGAACTCGTCGCTTCGTCAGGGTCGCCGGCCCAACAGGGCCTTCCCGAGGCCCGGAAGTGTGAGATCGGTGGCCAACTCACGGTCAAGGGGCGGACGTTCAGTTTCATCGACCCACCGTTGGCCGATCGCTCGCATACGACCTGGATTTACGACCACGGGGACGGGGTCCTGTTCACCGCGGATGGCTTCGGCAACTACCACGATCCGGGACAGTGTGCGTATCTCTCCGGGGACTTCCCGGACATGACACCAACGGACGCCATCTACCAGTACCACCGGGATAACTTGGTGTGGCTCAGATACGTGGCGCCGACGAAGGTCGACCGGACACTCGACGCCATCTTCGACGAGTACGACGTGAACGCAATCGCTCCGATCCACGGCAATCCGATTGAGGGAGACGACATCGGCCAGTACCGTGGACGGCTCACTGAGGCCATGCACCGGATCGTCAACTCGTATGAGGTAGCCTGATTCGTCCGGTCACCCCCGGCCCCTGCGCCCAGGAGTTTCGGACCCGCGACGTGGATCGACGGCGACCTCAAGTCATGCCCGGCTTCTCACTGAAACCCCGAACTGAGTCCCGCCTGATCATCGCTCGGGGATTGCGCCGGCCTCGCGAAGAGCGGCGATGTCGGCCTCGTCGTACCCGAGTTCCCGGAGGACGGCTTCGGTGTCCTCGCCCAGGAGTGGCGGGGCGTCATCGAACCCCGCCGTCCCTTGCCGATAATTCAACGGGTGTTCGAGGGCGTCGATCTGCCCGACGGCCGGGTGCTCGAGTTCCGTTACCGTCCCCCGTGCACGCGTTTGCTCGCTCTCGAGTGCTTCCGGCACGGTGTTTACCGGTCCGACGGGAAGCCCCGCTTCGTCCGCGAGCCGTTCGACCCACTCGTCGGTCGGCCGCTGCCGGAAGACGGCCGCCAGTTCGGCTTCCAGTTCGTCCATGTGCTCGACCCGGTCGGCGTTCGTCTCGAACCGGGGATCCTGAGCCAGTTCGGGACGATCGATCGCCTCGCACAGTCCCCGCCAGAGTTTCTGGTTCGCACAGCCGACATTGAGGTAGCCGTCGGCCGTCGGGAGGGCTTGGTACGGGGCGATGACCGGGTCCCGGGTGCCCATGCGCCTCGGTTCCTCGCCCACGAACGCCTTGGCAGCCTGCTTCGTCAACCACGGAAGTGCGGCGTCATGCATCGCCAGTTCGATCCGATCCCCGTTCCCGGTCAACTCCCGCCGGAGAAGCGTACAGACGATCCCGAACGCCGCCCACATCGCGGTGATGAGGTCCGTCTGGGGAAGCCCGACTTTGACTGGGTCGCCGTCCTCGGGACCAGTGACGCTCATGATTCCGCTGGTTCCCTGCACGAGAAGGTCGTATCCGGGGCGATCCCGCCACGGGCCGGTTTCCCCGAACGCGGAGATCGAACAGTAGACCAGATCCTCTCGTACCTCCCGGAGGTCGTCGTACCCGACACCGATGCGAGTTGCCGTACCCGGACGGAAGTTCTCGACGAACACATCGGCCGACGCTACGAGGTCGTACAATGCGGCTAATCCCTCGTCGGTCTTGAGATCCAGTTCTACCGAGCGTTTGTCGTAGTTCACGGTCCAGAAGTAGGGGGATTCGCCCCCTTCCGCCGCGACTCGTCCTGGTCCCTCGTAGTCTCCTGGATCCACGAACGGAGGGCCGGAATGTCGGCTATCATCGCCGACGCCCGGCCGTTCGACTTTGATCACTTCCGCCCCCTGGTTGGCGAGCATGGTAGTCGCGAACCCGCCAGTGACGAACGTCGTAAGGTCGACCACCCTCACCCCCTCGAGCACTCCGTCGTTCCCGTCATCGGACGTCATGCGGTGACTCACCGGGACCGAGGGCTTAGAGGTTACTCCTGGCCCGTCGTGGGACCGTCCCGGCTCGCCAGCCGTCAGTCGGGATACAAACCCACAAGCCTCCGGCCCGAAACGTCATCGCATGGCATTCGAAACCACCATCCCGGTGCGGTTCCGGGATCTCGACCCCATGGGACACGTTAACAACGCCGTCTACGCGACGTACCTGGAGGAGGGACGGGTAGCCTTCTTCCGTGACATTATCGGGGCCGATCTCTCGGCAGTAGACACCGTTCTCGTCTCGCTGGAGCTAGAGTTCCACCGTCCGGTCACCGACGGTGAGGTCACCGTCCGGATCGATGTTCCGCATCTCGGCGAGACGAGCATCCCGATGGAGTACCGCCTGAGCCAGACGGAACAGGTCGTTGCCACCGGTGAAACGGTCCAGGTGGTCGTTGACGACGGGGGGGAGTCGAAGCCCATTCCATCCGAGTGGCGAGAGCGAATCCGCAGCTATCTGAACGAGGGTTAATTCGACCCTGTCCACGGATGCGCGGACAACCGCTTGACGTCGTATCTCACTTTCCTCACGCTCACAGGTTTCAAGCCCGAGACCCAGGTAGATCGCAGACTTGTGACCCCGCACCCCGACTGCACAATTCTCCCGTGGTTTCACCGTGCCCGAAGAGCCGTCGGTCCGTGGCCCTCAGGCGTGATGCTTCGCCTCCGCCGGTCACCCGCCGCTCGAGTCTGCCCCCACGAGATGAACGGTTCGGACGGCTGACCCGTGTCAGGGCATTTATCGGCTTTCCACCCGAAGTTGAGGATGCTCACGGAGGTTCATTCATGGTTCAGTTCTGCGACGACTGCGGATCGATGATGGTCTCCGACGACGGGAGGATGGTCTGTACCGACTGCGGTGCCACCGGCGAACGTGACGAGGGACTGGCCGACCGGTTCGTCTCCACTGAGAAACAATCGACCGACGATGTAATAGAGACGGAGGAGGGGTTGAACTTCGAGGGCAAACCCACCGCCACCGACGTGACGTGTGATGAGTGCGGCCACGGCGTGGCATGGTACACGATCAAGCAAACCGCGAGTGCCGACGAACCGCCTACGCGCTTTTTCAAGTGCAAGAAGTGTGGATACCGTTGGCGAGAGTATAATTGAGCGGGGAGGTTCGTCCCCGGTCCGTCCCGTTTCCCCGTCCTGTTCACTCCACGCGGCTCGCTAACCACTCTCCAACCGTGTCGCCGATCTTTCTCGCCTGCCCCACGAAGAAGTGGTCCGCGGACAAGGCGGTCGTCTCATACCCCAGGCCCCGGGCGCGGTCGACCAGGGGCTTCCATTCGGCGGTTTCGTCGCGACTCCCGTAGACGATCATGACCGGACACTCGATGGCATCGAGGGCCGCGACCGCGTCGAGGTCGGCGCTCACACGCGCCGTGGGCGCGAGGGCGGCGACTGCGGCCACGTCGGTCTCGCTACTGACGATGAGTGCGAGACTGCCCCCGAAACTGTACCCGAAGATTGCCACGCGGTGGTAGCGGTCGCGGGCCCAGTCCACTGCGTTCAGTACGTCCGCCCGCTCCCCGCGACCCTCGTCCCATGGGCCGTAATCAAACCGGAGGCAGTCGATGCCATCCTCTTGGACCCTCTCACTGACTGCCCGGAGCCGCTCGTCGCCACGGTGACCGCGGTGGTTTGGATGAGGTGGACAGGCGACCACGCAGGCCTCCACTTCTCCGGACCCCTTATCAGCGTCGTCGCTCGTCAGTTGGCGGTCATGTGCCGCGTCGAGCGTCCCGCGGACGTCCCGTCCGCCAGGGACCAGGACCACTTCCCCATTCTTCATACGGGTCCCTCCGGCCCGCCGAACAAAAAGCCGGTCCGGAGTCAGCCGACTGCCCATTCACCGTTTCCGGTGAGTCTCCGTCGGTCCGCTCCTGGCTCGTACTTCACGGCGTGAATCCCCTGAGGAAGACGCCGATCCTCGCGTTCGGAAGCACCCCGACTTGAGGTAGGTTTTTTCAAGCCGGCGACCCTCTCGCGACTGTCCGTGATTGAGAGTATCAAGCGGGTCGGCCGGCGGGTGGTTAGGTCATACGTGTTGTTCGTTGCAATCGGACTTGTTATCGGCTTGGTCGTCGCGCCGATCGCGTTCAACGTGGCTACGGAAACCGGCGGAACCGTCGCGGTGGTCCCTCTGCAAGGCGGTATCGATGGCGGAAGCGCTGCGGCCGTCTCGGCGATGCTGACGCAGGCCCGTGAGGACCCCTCCATCGACGCCGTCGTCTTGGTTGTGAATAGTGGCGGCGGTGGGGCGGCTGCCAGCGAGGAATTGTACTTCCAGACGAAACGAACGGCCGCCGCCAAACCGCTCGTGACGAGTATCGACGGCGCGGCGGCGTCTGGAGCGTACTACGCGTCCGCGCCCTCCGACTACATTTACACGAAACCCGCGTCCATCGTGGGAAGCGTCGGCGTCCTGGCACCCCTTCCGACGGAACTGGAACCCAACGATATCGTCGGGACGACCGGCCCGAACAAGCTCACCGGCGGTGATAAGCGTGAGTTCCTCTACACCATCGAGTCGCTCCAGCGTGCCTTCGTCGGAGCCGTCCAGCAGCAACGCGGTGAGAACCTGACGCTGTCGCGGTCGGAACTCGAACAGGCCCGCATTTACTCCGGGGCTCAGGCTGTTCAGAACGGCCTGGCTGACGAGATCGGCGACCGGGGGGCCGCGGTGCGTAAGGCAGCCGAGATCGCGGGACTAGACAATTACGACGTTCGCGTCCTCACGCCCGGCGGCGAGGCCGGTGAGGGGTCGACGAAGTACATCTCTCAGGCCGCTTACCTCGCCAGCGATCTCCCGGACAAGCAGAAAGTCTCCATCGAACACTACGCCGGGAACGGCTCGGAACCGGTGTTCCTGATGATCGCGCCGGTGTTCATCGATACCGAAGAGTACGTGACCGTTCAGGCCACCCGGGCGGATCCAGAGGAGGTGCGCAATGCGTCCGTTGCCGCGTGAGGCGTGGATCAAGCGCGGACTCGTCGCGCTCGTCGTCGCGCTACTCGTCACGGGCCTCGGGGTAATCCCGGCTCTGTTCGCGGGCGGGAGCGGCCAACCGGCCGAACTCAACAACGAGGAGTACGCCCCCGAACGGATCGGCGTGACCGCCGTCCCCGCCGAGGGCGAGATCGAGGCGGAGGCGTCCGGGACGGGGACTGTTGTGATCGATGACGGCCATGCGAACCGGTACGATCGTGAAGACATCCTCCCCCTCGTTGAAGCGTTCGTCGACGTCGGCTATGACGTCCGATTCTTCGACGGGGGCAATCTGAGCGGTGCACTGGCAGACGCCGACGCGTTCCTGATCATCGACCCTGGGGCCAGTTACGACGAGGACGACGTCGAGGCAGTCCAGGAGTTCACTGATTCGGGTGGCCGTGTGGCCGTCCTCGCCGAACCGAACCGGAAAACAGTCACCGTCTCGGGCCTTGGTGCCAGTATCACTACCCGTCGGAGCGAACTGACTGAACTGGGCGCAGCCTATGAGGTCTCCTTCCGGACTGCTTACATCTACAACCAGGAACGGAACGACGGGAATTACAAAAACGTGCTCGCGTCCCCGGAAGGCCGGGCTTCGGATGCCGGGGACACGGTCGCGTTGTACACCGCAACGCGCGTGGTTCCATCGGGCGGGGGGGAGGTCGTTCTTCGAGCGGCTGAGGGCACCCGGACCTCGGGAAGCGACGAAGTCGGGGAGTTCGCCGTTGCAGTCCGGACTGGCAACTTCTTGGCAGTCGGTGATTCGACGTTCATCACCACCGGTCGGTACAACGTGGGGGATAACGAGGAGTTCGTCGCCTTCCTCGTGGAGTTCCTCGTCTCGGGCGACAGGATAGCGCCCACCGACGCTGCCGACGGCGAAGACTCCTGATCCGCCTGGTGAAGGTCCCGAGACAACGGCTTATAATTCTGCTGACAAACCCCGGCGCGGAGTCACTCCTCCGGTTCGAGCGGTAGAGCGATGCCGACGAGCGTTTCGCCGGCGGTCACGGTCGCCTCTCTCGTTATCGAATAGACGATACCCGCTCGAACAGCAGTCACGTTCTGGAGGGTCTCGTAGGTCGTCGGATCGAATACCTCGCCGAGCGGATCGCCTTCCTTGACGCTGGTCCCGAGTTTGACCGCCTCGTTGACCTGAAACAGACCAGATTCCGTCGCTCGGGCACGACCTAGGTGGTTGCGCGCCCGTGTTCCGTTCCATGCCGGGACCGCTTGCCCGTCACGCAGGAGGTCCAAATGGCGCAGGACCTGTTCCATCCCCTGCACGCCAGTGGCGATCGCTTCCGAAACGAGCTCCTTGTTGTGTGCGAGTTCTGGCGTGATCGATGGAATCCCTTCTCGAGTGGCCGCCACCCGGAGCTTGCCGCCGAAGTCCCGCTTGGTCCACTCCGCATCGGCGTCTTCGCCCGCCGGTTCCGCGAGGAGGAGATCCGTCCCGAACGCTTCCGCGAGTTCGCGACAGCGTCGGTCCCCCTTCAAATAGACTGTGTGTGTCAGCATGTCGGGACTGCCGGTGTGAAGGTCCACGATTGCGTCCGCCTCACCCGCGTACTCCCACAATCGGGCGGCCATCCGTTCATGCAGGCTGCCGTCCGCGTCTCCCGGCCAGCAACGGTTCATGTTATGATTCACCGAATCGAACGGTTCCGGCGTCGTGTAGGAAACGCGATCGAACGTCAGCGGATCCGCGACCGGGACCGCGACGACGGTCCCCGCCAAGTCTGTCTCCACGAGTCGCTGATGCAAGCGCCGAAGGGCGGCACTCCCGTTGATTTCACGTCCGTGCTGGGCCGCTTGAATGTACAGCGTGGGGCGGTCACCGCTGCCGTACGTGTGGACGGTCGTTTCCACGGGGATTCCCGACGGAAGCCGAGCGAGGATGACCCGTTCCGCGGTATGGGTGGCCATGACTCGGGCTCGGTCCCGTGGGTCTTGTACGTGCGGGTTCCCCGTTCCGCTTCCCGATCCGGTCTTGACACTGCATCACTCCTGTTGTTGGAGAGCGACTTCGAGTTCCTCGTACAGCGTGTCTGGATCCACAGGATACAGCGTGAGTGGGTCGGTTCGTCCGGTCACTCGGATGTTCATCTGTTCCCGCTTTCGATAGGTGAGTCCCAGACTCACCAATCCGACAGCCGTGAACGCCACCCCTAGCGGCACGCTGCGTTCGAGTGAGAGCAGCCCGAACCCGGTTACCCCCAGACCGAGAAGAGCAAGATACCAGTCGAAGTCGCGTACCGTGACCTCCACGATATCCTCTATCGACACGCGGATCGGTTCCCCGTCCCTGACGATGACGAGGGCACCGAAATCCTCAGTGATACCGACTTCCCCACCACGCCGGAGCATCCCTTGATGGGACAACTCCCCGGCGACAGCTGTCAGCGTGGATTCGTGGGTCATCAGGTTTCCTCTCCGAACGGGTGCCGTCTCATCGTTTCGGTCCGGAACGACGGCCGCCGCAGGTCTGCGGTCCGATCCGAGTCCCGGTCCGAGAATCGATTCGAGGCGGAGCGCTGGTCAGTCGCCTTCAGCAGCCACGGGTTCCTCGCGGCCGCGGAACCGGTCGACGACCGATTGGAACTCGCCCTCGGACTCGGCGATTCGCTCCCATTCCTCGAGGCCCCGTTCTTCACGAGTCCCTTCGACCGTGTTGTCGAGGAAGAAGGCGATGATACCGCCCACCGCCATCCCCGTCGATCCGATCACGAAGATCGTGTCGGAGACGATCTTCAATCCGAGGATCGGCCCGAGCAGGGCCACGTTGCTCATTCCTTCCCGGAACGCCGCGGCACCACCGGTCGCACCCATGTACGCCGGGATGGCCAGCCCGGCGAACAGGGCAAGCCCGACGATGAACACGTTCCGGGAGGAGTCTAGGTCGACGTATTTCAGGTTCGACAGCCCGACCGCGGCGATCTGGCCGAACATGGCGATGAACAGCCCCCCGACGATCGGGGTCGGAAGCGTTGCGACGAGTTGGCCGAACGGCCCGAAGTACCCGACGAGGATCATCACGACGGCACCCACCTGCACCACGTACCGGGAGGCGACACCGGTGATGCCGATGGCTCCGATGTTCTCCGAGTAGGACGTCGATCCGTTACCGGTCCCCATGATCCCCGCGAACACGTTGCCGAGTCCTTCCATCCCGATTCCGTGATTGATCCGTTTTCGACTCGGAGCACTCACGCCCGACAATCGGGCGACAGCATGGTAGTCACCGAAACTCTCGACCATCGAGGCCAGTACACCAGCGAACATCCCGATCGCGAACGGCAGCGTGAAGCGGGGCATCCCCCACTGCAGCGGGTAGATCGGCTGAAGCAGGGAAGCCCCTGTCACCGCTGCGAAGTCGACGTAGCCGACCGTGTCCGGCCCATAGACCCCCGCGACAGAGAGGCCTGCAGCCACGACCCATGCGGCGCCAACCCCCAGGAGGACCGGGAACAGTCGGAAGACCCGGTGCTGTTTATCGAGGTACTGCGAAAACGCGACGATGAGCACGAGCGTCAACCCAAGCAGCCACCAGTTTTGTGCGCTCGTTTCCGCGAACGTCGGATTAGTGATTTGCGGGACGTTGAACAGCGCCAACCCGATCAACGCGATGACGGGCGCGATGACGACCGGCGAGATGTACCGCTTCAAGGCTCCCATCAGGCCGGAGTATCCGATTACGACCTCGAACAGTGCCGCGACGATGATTGCGCCTTGGAGCTCGCGCAACATGACCTGATACCCCGCCCCCTGCGCGCTCAGCGCAGCGATGATCGCCAGCGCCGGGGCAAGCATCGAGAACGTTCCACCCTGAACGATTGGATACCGATTCCCGATCGTCGTTTGGGCGAGGGTGGCGATCCCGGAAACGACGAAGAAGGTCCCGATCAGGCGAGCGACTTCCCCGGGGGCGGATTCGAACATCCCCATCGCACCCGCGAGTGCGAGCGGAATCGCGATGGTCGCACCGACCATCGTTAGATAGTGTTGAATCCCCAGCAGGACTGATTCACCTAACGGTGGTTTGTCTTCAATCCCATACTCGACGAAGTCTGACTCTTCGGGTCCACCCGTCCCTACGGGAGGCCCTTCCGGACTCATCGTGTCTTCGATCTCTTCGATATCATCCGGACGGTCGGAGTCGCTCATCCCTCTACCCCCCGCCAACACGTTTGGTAACTTCTGACGTGTGTCATGCCGATACACCGCTCCATGATGAGACCTTGATTATAAATCCCGGTGTAGAATTTTCGTCACGAGGGCGCAGACGTACCACGCCCGATGGGTATCTCGAACTGGGGAAACCTATTTGCCGCCCCTCGGGGACGTGTGGGGCATGTCTTCCGAACCCGCATACGGCGTCCACGCCTCGCTAGATGTAGGCGTCGAGACCCGCGATGGGGTCCGCCTTTCGACGGACGTGTTCCGTCCTGCCGACCCCGAGACCGGTGAACCGATCGCCGACCCGAAGCCCGGACTGCTTGACCGAACGCCATACGGCAAACGGGGGCGGCTGGAACGCCACGGCGAGTGGTACGCTCGACGCGGGTACGTGGTTGCAATTCAGGACTGCCGTGGCCGGTTCGACAGTGAGGGCGATTACTACATCTTCGTGAACGAACCGAAAGACGGTGCGGACGCGGTCGAATGGTTGGCCGACCGGCCTTACTGTGACGGCCAAGTGGGGACGTTCGGCACGTCGTATGGGGCCTGGGTCCAGACCGCCCTCTCGACACAGGACCCCGACGGCCTCGCTGCGATGTTCGTGAACCAAGGGGCTGCGAACGGTCGTGAAGCGACGTTCCGACACAACGGCGCGTTCGAACTCCGGTGGCTCTGCTGGGCATTCACCCTCGCCGGCGGCTTCGCGCAACGAGCGCTTGAGGATTCGGATGTCCAGCAGCGGCTCGCCAACGTCGATGTCCGCGACCAACTCGCGGGGGCTCCGGTCAAGCGGGGCCAGTCCCCACTCCGGCACATTCCCGAATACGAAGAGTGGGCGTTCGACATCATGACGAGCGGTCAGGCGAGCGACGACCTGTGGCAGTCCCCGGGCATCAACTTCGAGCGGTACTACGACGAGATGGCCGACGTGCCGACCGTCTATTCGGGGGCCTGGTACGACTCGTACACGAAAGCCACGTGTGACAACTTCGAGGCGCTGGCCGACCGGAAGGACTCTGACCACTACTTGCTGATGGGCCCGTGGACCCACGGATGGGACGAGTATCCGCTCCCTTCGTGGAACAAGTCCTACTCCGGTGAGGCTGAGTTCGGTGACGACGCCCTGATGGACTATCAACGAACCAGGCTGCGGTTCTTTGACCACTATCTGAAGGGGCTCGACACGTGGGACGTCCCCACCGTACAGTACTTCCGGATGGGGACTGGCGACGGCCACCGGACCGGGGATGACCGGGTGTTCCATGGTGGTGAGTGGGCGGCGGCCGATGAGTGGCCCTTACCGACGACCGAGTTCACCCGATACTATGTCCACGGTGACGGGGGGCTGACGCCTGAACCGCCGCGGGTGGACGACTCCACGACGAGCTACGACTTCGATCCTCAAGACCCCGTCCCGACGTTAGGTGGTAACTGCTCGGCGTATATCACATACGAGCCACGTTCGGAGTCGCTCCTGGAGTTTCCCCTGGCCGAACGGCCGCTCCACGATATCACCGGTCGCGGCGGCTACGACCAGCGAACCAGGCCGGATACCTTTGGTGCCGACCCGCCATACGGGCCACTGGAGGAGCGGGACGACGTCTTGGTTTTCCGGACCCCACGGCTAACGGATCCCGTAGAGATTGCCGGCCCCATCAGCGTCCGGATCTACGGGTCCACGGATGCCCCAGACACGGACTTTACTGCGAAACTCATCGACGAATATCCCCCGAGTCCGGAGTTTCCTGACGGCTTCGCGCTCAACCTCGCCGATTCGATTTGTCGTGCCCGGTACCGCGGGTACCGGGACGACCCCGACCTCGTGGACCCCGATACGGTGTACGAGTTCGAGATGGAGCCATATCCCACGGCGAACGTGTTCCGAGCCGGACACCGGATCAGGTTAGACATCTCCTCCTCAAACTTCCCTCGGTATGACGTGAATCACAACACCGGCGGTCCGCTGTACGGTGATCGGAGTTACCGGACCGCCCGCAACACCGTGCACCACGAGGCAAGCCACCCGACCTATATCGAACTCCCCATCCAGCCTCGGAACTGAGACGATGGCTCGGGCTAGTCGCGATTCACCGTCTCGTGGATGCCGAGCACGAGTGCGGGGACGACGAACATGAACAGGTGTTCCTCGAGAGGAATCCCGAACACCTCGATCCCCGTTCGCATCGGGATCGCGAACACGCCGACTTCCAGGGTGTACCAGTCCCAGACGTAGGCGATGGGATACACCGCGGCGATGGTGCGTGTGGCCGATCGGATCGCGTCCGCCCGGACGAGCAACACCAGCGCGACCGTGCCGAAAACCACCTCCGTAGCCAGATACGTGTACGGCCCCAGAACCGTGATATCCGGCAGCGGAACGCCCGCAAACGGCCGAAAGAACACGACGAGTACGAGTGCGGCGAGCAGAAGGTACGCCCCACGGACGAGAAGCATCGTCGCAGTCTTGGCGTCCTTCCGTGCCGCCACGCCCGCGACGAGACCGAACGCCAGCACACCAGTCGGCGCTCCCGGCGGGAACAACCCCTCGACGGTGAGCCAGATCACGCCGAGCAACCCGGCCCCCATCAGAGCATACGCGATCGACCGGGCACTTTTCGGGCCGACCACGACCGCGACCGTCCGCTTGTCGATCGACCGATCGTACCCGTAGTCCGTCGTATCGTCGATCACCTTAACGCCCGCAAGTACGGTCACGAACACGGCTGCGAACGCCGCCGAACGGGGCGTGATGGTCGCGGTCTGGACAGCGTACCCCCCCGTGAGACAGAGACCGATCCCTACCGGGTACCCAAGCGTTGCCGTGACCGGATTGGTGTCGAGTTGCGGGGCGTGAAGGTAGCCGATAGCCCATGTCGGGAGGGTCAGGGCGGCCGCAAGCCCTCCGGCAGTGGAAAAAATGGCGACGAGCGTTAGTGCGAATCCGACCCCTGCCGCGAGCAATCCAAGCCAACATCCCCGCCGAGTCAGAGGATGATCATCGTCCTCGTCACGATAGTGGAAGTCGACAAGTCCGTCTTTGACGTGGGCGGTGTAGACGGCGAAAAACATCGCCGCTGCGTGCAGAAGCGCCAGGGCCGGGTCGAACCCCCCTGCGAGAACGGCGCCAAACAGCGAGACGGCCAGCGGTGGGAGCATGAACACTGGATGGACCTGGGACGCGAGGGCCTGGAGGGTCCCACCGGGTCCAGTCGTGTGGCGGGCGATGGCCATACAACGTCGTGGTCTCAATCGATTATAAGCACGGCGGCGGTCGACATCTTCCGGACCAGAATCGGGCGCCCTGCCTTCCGTTTGGGTGGGTCAGGCTCGTGAACACCATCCCTCGTTGGAGAGGGTCCCCACCAACGGGACAACCTACGGGGTATTGTTCGCCCTTCCGACGGGGGCTCCTCCCTGTCGGACCGTCCAGCCATCCTCGTCGATCTCCACGACCGCATCGAAGAAGTGCATCACTTTGCCAACCGTCTGCTCGTTGTGAGCACCCGGGTCGAGGTGGAAGTGGGCGGACGCCCCGAAGGTCCTGATCCGACCGGTGAGAATGTGGAGGAACTTGAGAGCGCGATCAGGTTCCACGTGCTGGAGAAGGGCAGTAAGTGACCGGAAGCAGACGACCGTCTGGTTGGCGTTTCTCTCCCATTCTTCCAGGTAGTTGCTCAAAGTGTTCCCAAGCCGGGTGAGATCACGCGGATCAGCGATCGCCTCCGTCGAAACCGGCCCTGTCGGACGTGCGTTCGGTGACGCGCAACTGGACGCCGACCGCGTGACATCGCCTACCGTAATGATGCCAGTCCGGTCGGGCCGTCCATCGTGGCGGCCCGGGGTAGACAGCCGCTCGTGAGTCTCCTCTCCTCCGTTGAATGTGACCGCCAAGAAGTTCTCTCGTGTCGAGTCCGGTAGCGATAACAGCTCCTGACAGACTGCCTCCTCGTGTCCCGAAAGGGCTGCCGCGAGAACGAGAACGTTTGCCGGTGCCTCGGCGGTTCCCACCGCGTCACCGAGGTCTACGCTGGCCATACTTATTCTCAGTTCCGCTCGGGTTTAATACTTAAGACCGGGATATCGTTCCTAGTAAGAAAAAGAGTCCCCGACTACGTGAAGCGGTTGTGGTTATCGGATTAGAGTTCGAACCTTCCGGGTCCCGGAAGAGCCCTCTCGCCGCTTCTCAGCCGGCCCATCATTTCGTGTCGTTCCGGCCTCTCGTAGAGCCACCGCAGTTATCGGGCAGCGACCTCAAGAGACGATATGGCGCGGGCCGTTGTCTACGCGTTCCTGTTTGCGGTCCCTTCGGGTCTTGCGGTCTGGTCGGGAGTGTATCTCCTCTCGAACCGGACGTTCCTCGGTCTCGGCTTCGGTACCTCCGTTGCGGTGCTTTTGTTTTTCTTTGTGATCTTGTCGAGCCGGTATGGATCGGTCGACGAGGAGTTCGTTTCCGACTGACCCGTCCGGCCGACCGCCACGGCGCCGCCTTCCGGGTGACCGCGCCTGTGGACGGACCGTTCGTTCGGGCGGCTTGTGATAGGGGACAAAACCCAGTCGAATCTGGAGTGGACTCGACTCAGTCACGAACGGCGTTCGCAGAACCGATGGGACCGCGGAGACTCGAACTCCGGTCCGACGCACCCCATGCGCCGAGGATACCACTACCCTACGGTCCCTCACAGGAACCTGGACCGGTTTCGGGGGTAAGCGTTTCGCTTCCGCGGGGGCTCACCCAGTTTCCTCGCTTTCCCGTGGCACTACCAGGTCTCCGTCGTCACGGACCGCCATACTGGCTATCGCGTCCCCTTCGTAGACGGCGAGTCCTTCGGTCCGTCCAAGCAGGTACCCGTCGTGCTCGGCCTCGATAAAATCAACTCGATCGCCATGTGGCGTGAGAATTTCCGCGACCCGATCTCCCTCCTCGACCCTGTCACCAGCCTCGACGCGATGCCGAACAAGTCCAGCAGTCTCCGTTCGGGGCCCGACGTACCGGTGGACCGGGAACGAAACCGGCGACTCGGGGATGTCAGTTCCCGGCACACCGACCTCCGAGGGTCGGGTGTCAAGGAGTCCGAACTCCACGGCGGCACCGAATACGGCGGCGACCCCTGCCGCCCGCGCGTCCTCCTCGACAACGCTGTGTCCTCCCAGTTCGGCCGTGACGGCAGGGATGCCGGCGGTGTTGAGCGCGGCGCCGGCCGTCGACCGTTGGAGTGACTGTTCGAGATACTCTCCCGCCGGATACTCCCTGAGTTCTGGGAGACCGACCGCCTCGACAAGCTGGCCGAGCGTGTCGGCGAGGCGGTCGGCCTCCTCCTCGGTTCGCCGCTGTCCGTACAGAACCCGATCACGGATGACGAACGGAACTGACCCAACCTGTGCGGTGTGACAGTCGATTAGGAGGTCGGCCTCCTCCTTGATCGTCTCAAACAGGCGGGTATCGATCCGTTCCTGGGTCTCGGGTGGCCGTTCGGACTCACGCTCGACGTCTGGGAAGTACCTGTTCGGGTCGTCCCCTCCGTAGTAGGACGTTCGCTCATTCCGACGGAGGCCGGCAGGGTTGACGATCGGGACACAGACAACGGTTCCGGCGAGCGTCGTGAGATCAACGGCCTCACGGATCGTAGTCACCACGTCCTGAACCACGGCGACACCGGTCGCCTCGTCGCCGTGGACGCCTCCCGTCACCCATAGTGTCGGGCCGTCATCGGTTCCGTTCGCAATCACGACGGGGAGTCGGTCCTCACCACCTGTCGGGAGTCCCGTCGCGTCGAACCATCCCTCGGCCAGTTCGCCTGGACCCGCCTCCGCAGTTCCGACTTCCATGCCCCCCGGTCCATCCCGACGGTGGAAAAAGCCGGGTTTTCCAGGGGGGTCGATCAGGCCATCCGGTGGGTCCGCCCGGTGTCCAGATGTGGACGCTTCTCGTGCTCAGCAGGAATACCACTAAGTCATGAGAGGGGGAACCGGGGTGGTATCATGTCACAGGCAGACCTCCGAGTGACGAACGCTCGGGTAGTGACTCCGGACGGCGAACGAGACGGAGGCGTGGCCGCCGCCGACGGCGAGATCGTGGCAGTCGGGTCGGGACGAACCCTCCCAGATGCCACCAGGACGATCGACGCGGAAGGGAACTATTTGATCCCGGGGTTCATCGATCCACACGTTCACTGGGGGCTCTCTCGGTACGAGTACGAGTATCATGAGGGTCTCGCTCACGACTTTGAAACCGAAACACGCGGGGCGGTCCACGGCGGCGTTACGACGGTTGTGAACTTCCTGTTGCAGCCCGATCCGTATCTCCCAGACATGGATTTCTTTCGGGAGGTCGGGCGCGAGAACTCCTACATCGACTTCGCGTATCACGCGATCGTTCACAAGGACCATCACGTCGAAGAGATCGAGGGACTCGTCGACGAGGGAATCCGCTCGTTCAAGATATTCTTCAACTGGTACAAACACGCCTCCCCGGAACTCGGTATCGACCATTCCGACGCGGGGCGAGTGTACCGTGTCCTCGACATGGTCTCGGACGTGAACAACGGGGTCGTGATGTTCCACGCCGAGAACGAGGACCTCGCCATCGAGCGTCGCGAGGAACTCCAGGATGCCGGGCGGAACGACCTGGAAGCGTGGACTGAGGCCTCCCCGAACATCTGCGAGGCGATGCAGATCGAGCAGATCGGCCGATTGACCGAGTATACGGATTCCCGGGCATACATCGTTCACATGAGTACTGCCGAAGGGGTCGACATTTGTGAGCGGTTTCAAGAACAGGGGGTCAACCTTCACGCCGAAACCCTGCCCGCGTTCCTTACGCACACAAACAAGGAGGATCTGGGGGTCTGGGGCAAGATCTCACCGCCTCTCCGGACGGAAACGAGCAAGCGGCGCCTCTGGGAGGGGATCCGCAACGGAACCGTTGAGTACGTCGGAACGGACCATTGTCCGCACAAGCGGGCCTTCAAAGAAAAAGAAGGGGGCAAGTACGGCGACATCTGGAATGCGATTCCCGGCGACAACAACGGCATCGAATATTTCTTACCGGTGATGGTCAGCGAGGGCGTCAACAAGAACCGCGTGTCGATGGAACGACTCGTGGAGGTCTGCGCGGCGAACAACGCGAAACGGTGGGGGCTGTACCCACGAAAGGGCGCCCTTGTCGAGGGGAGCGACGCCGACATGGTGATTGTCGATCTTGAGAAGAGTGCCATCGTCGATGATGACTTCTATCACACGATGGAGCCGGGGTACTCTACGTTCCACGGATGGGAACTTACCGGGCTTCCAACCCATACCATCGTCGGAGGGGAGGTGGTGGTTGAGGACGGGGACCTCAAAGTCGATCCTGGTGGACGGGAATATCTGGCTCGGGGGCCTGGGGGCGTTTCGAGCGGCTGAGGCCCACTGACGGTCGGATCTGTTCCGGGTCCTCGGGATCGGGCAGCCGGAAGATCCACATCGCTCGACTACAAGTATCGGTATTGAAGCCCGGACCCACGGATTTATACCGCCCCCAGCGGCACTCGGGGGTATGGAGGTGCCGGAAGCGGTTCGGGCCGATCTCGGCGGTGATGAAGTCGTCGCGGCCGTCGACTTGGGCGGAGATGACGGGCTGTTCGTCGCGCCGGATCGAACGCTCGTCTACCGGTCGGAAGGACTGCTCTCCGACGAGTCGGTCGAAACGTATCCGCACGACGCCGAGCGCGTCGCCGTCTCCGAGTCCCGCCGGAAGGCCACTATCACTCTCGACTATGGTCTGGACGGCGAGAGGAGCCTAACGGTCTCCCGGAAAGTTATCGACGACGTACTCCACCCGCTGTTGGCGGGAATCCTGTCGGCCGCCGACGTCGTCGATGCAGGTGAAACAGTCGAGCGGACCTTCCGATTCTCGGAACTGACTCTGGTTATCACCAGTGCCCGGGTGGTCAAACACATCGGCCCGGCAGTCTGGGACGAGGAGTACGAGGCGTTCCATTACGACGACGTGACCGATCTCACGTTCGAGGAAGGGGGCGTGGCGACGTCCGTCGTCCTGGCCTTGGGTGACCGACAAGAGCGGTTCAAAGCACCGAAAGAAGATGCCCGTGCCGTCCGAGAGGCGCTGATCGATGCCGTCACGAGCTATCATGAGGTCCCGGACCTAGCAACGCTTCGGGAACGTCGCGGGTCCCCCGCTGAACCGGACGATGATGCTGAGGAAAACGTAGACTTCAGCGGAGGGCTGGATCCACTGTCGGCCCAACCGGCGGAGGTTCAACAGTCAGCCGACGACACGCCCACTTCCGAGTTCGGACAAGCTGACCCCCAGGGAATGGCGGAAACCGACGGGACGTCCGACAGCGCACCGATGACCGCCAACTCGGCGGATATGGGTGAACAACCCCAGACTGATGATTCTCCTGCCGAGCAGGACGACGAGATCACAGGAACGACAAGCCGAGACGAACTCGAGGGGGCTGGATTCGAACCCGCAGCCCCTGCCGACGATATCGCGGCGGAGCTCGCAGAACTCCGAACGATCGTCGAGCGGCAGGAAGAACAACTCGAACGCCAGGCTGACCTCATCGACCAGCTCATCGAAGAGCTGCGACGGATACGATAACCGTTCGCTCCCCGGCCGGGACTCCCTGTCGAGCGCTCGCCTCTCAGTCCCGCCCGATGACCTTTCGGACGCATTCGGGACCGAACGGCCCGAGTTCGTCGGCTTCGAGCTGCACGAAGTGTCCCGCTGTCAGGTTCGCGCCACACCGTCGACAGTCGAATTCACCGTCACG
>CAZCXJ010000037.1:0-20864 GCA_964502585.1 uncultured Candidatus Halobonum sp. | reverse complement strand
AGAACCTCAACATGCAAGGCGCCATCGCCGTCGGCGAAGACGTCCCCACCGTCTCTACCGGCGGGGAAGCGGGCGCGAAGGAACTCGAGGAGTTGGGCGTCCCGATCCAGGCCCACTGGGTGGGCGCTGCCACCATTCTGTCGATCCTCGTGACGATCGTGTTTACCTTCTACATACTGAAATACGGCGAATCAGCTCACACCGGAACCGGGAGGTCATAGCATGTCGAGTTCGGGAAGCACCTACGGAGACATCCACCGTTACGAACCGGCCCGAGAGAGTACTGCGGCAGCGATTGCAATCGTCCTGTTGACCATCGCCGAGGTCGTCTTCGTGTTCATGTTCACCTACGGTCTCGTCTCCGGATGGGGACTGACCGATACGGGCAACATGTTCCTGGGCGGCCTCCTCGCAGCAATATTCGTGGACCTCGCGTTCATACTCGCACTCTACCGAAAGGAATTCCTTCCGGACGTGATGATCGTAAAAAAGCGGCGGCGGAAGTGGGAGGACCTGTACATCCGCGAGGAGGACGTCGACGGCACGGAACTAGGGACCGGCGCCTGGGACCAAGTCAAGCGGGCCATCTACCCGTACTACAAGCGATAGCATGAGCCTGAAAAAGAAAGACGAGTATGACCACGGGACCTGGCTACAGGAGAAGGATCTCACGCCGATCGAGCAGGGGTTCCTGATATCGCTGATCTGGCTTGACAAGCGGCTCCGGATCGTCGACTATCTGGAGATTCTCGAGACACTCTACTACCGGGTCAATCTCCAGATGCCCAAGAGTCACACCGAGCAGTACGACCTCGACAACAAGTTCTGGTACTGGTACCCACTGTACACGCTCGGGTTCTTCTCGACGCTGGCTTACGTCGTCGCCTCCGTATCGGGAGCGTTACTCGGGTTCTACTACACGCCGGCGGTCGGGAGCGCCGGGCCCGGGGAAGCGTCGCTGGCGTATCAGCAGATCGAGTTCATCATGCGTGATCTCCAGTTCGGATTCATGCTCCGGTCGATCCATCGCTGGTCAGCTCAGGTCATGACCGCCGCGGTCTTCCTTCACATGCTCCGAGTGTACTTCACGGGCGCGTACAAGGAGCCCCGTGAGGTAAACTGGCTGATCGGAATCGTGCTCATTTCGCTTACGATGGTGTTCGGCTACACCGGGTACCTGCTCCCCTGGGACCAGCTCGCGTTCTGGGCCGGGCAGATCGGCGTCGAAATGAGTCTCTCGATCCCGCTGGCCGGGGAGTGGGTGGCCCAGCTCCTGTTCGGTGGGTTCACGTTGACACAGGCGACCCTCCAGCGGATGTACATCATCCACGTGTTCTTGCTTCCGTTCGTGGTAACGACACTGATCGCCATCCACATCGGAATCGTTTGGGTCCAAGGCATCGCGGAACCACACTAACCATGACGGAGACAACCGATACGACCGACACGGCACGAGACGGGGAGACGACCGATGGCGAGCCGCGAGCCGACGGGAGCGGGACCGGAATCGTCGCGCCGGATGACGAGACCCCCACCTGGCGCGAACGAAAGGAGCGCTCCCAAGGGCTCGCCCGGCTCACGTACGAGTATTTCGAACGGGCTCGACGCGAGGACGAGGACCTTCGCCGGGAATCGGACTACGTCGAACGAGACGTGCTTGCGTTCCCGACATGGCCACACGAAGTGATCCGCAATCTCGCGATTTCGTCGTTCTTCGTGGGCATGATCCTGTTCCTGTCGGCGACTATGCCCCCACATATCGGACCCCCGGCAAACCCGAACAGTACGCCGTCGATCATCCTCCCTGATTGGTACCTCTACTGGTCGTTCGGGCTCCTGAAGTTGGGACCGCTGAACCCTGAACTGTCGATCCTCGGCGGGCGCAAGCTGATGGCCGACCGGACGTACGGAGTCCTTGCGAACGTTGTCGTTGTGAGCTTCATCGCAATAGTCCCGTTCGTCAACAAAGGGAGTGCCAGGCGGCCGGTCGAGCAACCGTTCTGGGCGGCCGTTGGGGTTTCGGGCGTCGTCTTCGCCTTTACTATCTCCGTGCTGTCGGTCAAGAACCTGGTCCCGATGGACGTGCACCTCCTGTTCGATCTCACGTTCCTGCTCCCGATCGTCTCCGCGTGTGTGACGTACGCCGTGCTGAAGACTATGCGTGAGGGATACATGTACGACCTCAACCGCCGGTACTACCGGCTACGGCCACCGAAATAGCCTGGCCTTCGGGCTGGCCCCCCGGGGGAGGGACCGGCGTTCGACGGCCGATTACATCACCGCCCGATTGACGGCCGAAACCCCTGGGGAACCCATGTCGAATCGGGCGGAACTTCGCCGATGAGAGAAAACGAAAACGATCGGAGTTCGGACCAAGAGGGCGACCGCGGGAGTCGTGACGTCGTCGTGCCACTCTCCCTGTACAAGACGGTGACAGTGTTCTCGACGCTGATCGCGGTCGTCGCCGTAGTGGTCGGCTTCGTTCTTCTCGACGCCGCAACCCAGCAGGGTGGGATCATCAGGATGGCGGTGGGTCTGCTTGCTGCGGGCGTCGGGATCGGGATCTCGCCCGCCCGACTTGTCGAGGTTTTCGAGACGTTCGAACCCGTGTTTGCGCTGCTGGGTCTCGGGGCAATCGGGTTCGGGGCTGGCATTTACGTTCTCGGGTCGCGGTTCCGGGCCGAAGGTATGGTCGGGAACGGAAACGCTCAAGACGACGACGATTGACGTTCCGATGATGGCTGACGAGTTCATGAAGGGGCTGGGAATTTTCACTGGCGCGAGCCTCGCATGGATGGTACTCGCGTCTTGGTATCGAACGCCTACCTTCGAAAGCACGCGTCAGTTGATCGAAGCACCGCCGGAGCCAGCCAACGTGTTCGATGCGATCGGTATCTTCCTGAGCGACGTGCTGTTTTGGACGGCCCTTCTGGGTGCGTTCACGTTCTGGGTTTTGGTTCCCGCGGCACGTGAAGCTCGGCGAGCCTACGGACCAAGTTCGGACTAGTCGGTCAACAGACGCGGTCTAATCGTCACTGGAGACCGCTCCGGATCCCTGGGTCTCCTCCGGTCCGGAGGAACTCTTGGCCGCGACCGGGAGCTCCGTTCGGACGTCTGCCCGTGCGCGGTCTTCAATCACGCGAGCATAGGCGTCGGGCATCACCTTGACGAAATCATCAAGCACGGTCGGCCATGCCGCTAGGAGCTCCTGGGCACGCTCGCTACCGGTGTAGGCCGCGTGATTCTCGACGAGCCTTCGAAGCATCGACTCATCCCGGTCGGTCAACTCGTCAAGTACCGAGACCATTCCGTGGTTCGTGCGAGCCTCGAACGAACCGTCGGGATCGAACACGTAGGCCACGCCGCCGGACATGCCGGCCGCGAAGTTCCGTCCCGTTTCCCCGAGGACCGCGACGACACCCCCAGTCATGTATTCACAGCCGTGATCTCCGAGTCCCTCCACCACGGCCTTCACGCCGGAGTTCCGAACTGCGAACCGCTCGCCGGCTCTCCCGTTGACGTACAGCTCGCCCTGCGTCGCACCGTAAAGGCAGACGTTGCCGACGAGAACGTTCTCGGTCGCTTCGAACCCCGCATCCGATGGCGTCTCGACGATCACTCGGCCCCCCGACAGCCCTTTGCCGACGTAATCATTCGCAGCCCCGCGTAGGCGGATGGTGACGCCGTCCTGGAGGAAGGCCCCGAAGGACTGTCCCGCGACGCCTTCGGTAGAGACCTCAATCGTCCCGTCCGGAAGCCCGTCCCCGCCGTGGGTTTCGGATATCCGGTTCGACAACGTCGCACCGACGGCTCGGTCGGCGTTCGTCACACGGCGTTGGATATGAACGGGCTGGCCCGCCTCGAGGGCTGGCGTTGCGGCGGTGATGAGGTCCCAGTCGAGCCGGTCACGAACGTCAACGCCCGACTGATGGCGTGTTTTAATCCGCTGCTCGCCCGCGGGTGGTTCGATGACGGCCGACAGATCGAGACTTCGGGCTTTCTGGTGGGAGGTTTCTCGCTGGGATAGCATCCCTGGTCTGCCGATCATTTCGTCGAGGCTCCGGAAGCCGAGGTCGGCCATGAGTTCCCTGAGCTCCTCGGCGATGAACCGCATGTATCTGATGACATGCTCGGGTTCGCCGGGGAATCTGCTCCGGAGCTCCTCGTCCTGAGTCGCAACTCCGACCGGGCAGGTGTTCTCGTGACACTGCCGGGCCATCACACAGCCGGAGGTAACAAGCGAGGCGGTCCCAAAGACGAACTCTTCGGCGCCCAGCAGGGCAGCGACCGCGACGTCGCGCCCGGTCTTCATTCCACCGTCGACGCTCACGCGGACCTGGTTTCGTAGTTCGGTCTCTCGGAGTAGCTGGTTCGCTTCGGTTAGACCGAGTTCCCAGGGCAACCCGGCGTTCTTGATACTCGTCTTTGGTGAGGCGCCGGTTCCCCCGGAGTGGCCCGAAATATGGATGGCGTCGGCGTTGGCCTTTGCGACGCCGGCGGCGATGGTTCCGATCCCCGCCTCGGACACCAGCTTTACGTTGATATCGGCGTCGGGGCTTGCCGCCTTCAGATCGTGGATGAGCTGTTTGAGATCCTCGATGGAATAGATGTCATGCAGCGGTGGCGGTGAGATGAGTCCTACACCGGGCGTCGCGTACCGAACGTGTGCGATCATTTCGTTCACTTTGGACCCGGGAAGGTGCCCGCCCTCCCCAGGTTTCGAGCCCTGTGCCATCTTGATCTGTATCTCGTCGGCGCTGGAGAGGTACTCGGAGGTAACTCCGAATCGCCCCGAAGCGACTTGCTTGACCGAACACTCGCGGTCAGTCCCGAAGCGTTCGGGTGGTTCACCCCCCTCGCCAGTGTTTGACTTCCCCCCCAGGCGGTTCATCGCGATCGCATTGTTCTCGTGGGCCTCCGGGGACAGCGAACCGAGCGACATCGCCGCGGTCGAAAACCGTTCGACGATCTCCTCGACGGGCTCGACCTCTTCAAGTGGAACCGCGGACCGGTCGGAGTCGAACTCCAACAGGCCCCGAAGTGTCTGGAGGTCCTCGTTTTGATCGTTGATCATCGTCGCGAACTCCCGGTAGGCCTCCCGGTCGTCGTTCCGGACTGCCTGCTGGAGGGTACCTACTGTCTGAGGGTTCCACTGATGTCGGATTCCGGTCGAGCGGTGCTCGTACTCCCCTTGCGTTTCCAATTCCGGGCGGGTCGATTCGAAAGCGGCACGATGTCGTTCGCGCAGGTCCGTTTCGATCTCCTCGATCCCGATTCCCTCGGTTCGAATCGGGGTCCGGCCGAAGTGTTCACGAACCAGAGCTGAATCGAGACCGACGGCTTCGAAAATCGCCGCTCCTTGGTATGATTCGACCGTCGAGATTCCCATCTTTGCCATCGTTTTCAGTAAGCCTTCTTCCAGTGCGTCGATATAGGACTCGACCGCGGACGCCGTCTCGGCCCCGTCCGGACCGGCTACCAGATCAGCGATCGTTTCGAACGCGAGATACGGATTCACGGCTCCGGCACCGTAGCCGACGAGGCAGGCAAGGTGGTGAACCTCTCGCGGGTCTCCGGACTCGACGACAATCCCGACGTCGGCGCGCAAGCCCTCCCGGACGAGATGATGGTGAACGGCGCCGGTCCCGAGGAGACTCGGAATTGCAAGCCGGTCCGGACCTGTTTCTCGATCCGAGAGGATGACCACGTCTGCTCCGCTTCGGACCGCCTCTGCGGCCTCCTCGCGGAGCCGATCGACTGCGGCGTCCAGGGTACTCGACCGTGGGTAAGTCATACTTACCGTAGTCGAGGTCAGCGAACCGTCGGTCCGCTGCCCGAGGGCCTTGATCGCGGCCGTCTGTTCGTTTGTCACGACCGGTGAATCGAGAACCAGCTGCCGTGCGTGCTCGGGAGACTCGTCCAGCAAGTTCCGCTGAGAACCGAGTCGAGATTCCAGGGACGTCACGAGTTCCTCGCGGATGTAGTCGATTGGGGGGTTCGATACCTGTGCAAACAGCTGTTTGAAATAGCTAAACAACGGACGGTTGTACGCGGAGAGGACCGACAACGGTGTGTCATCACCCATGGATCCTACGGGGTCCTTACCATCCAGGGCCATCGGCTCGAGGAGGTGGTTCAGTTGGTCGTTCGTGTAGCCGAACGCCGCCTGTCGGGCCCGTAGGTCGTCGGACGCACCTGTGAGTGTGGGGTTCGTCGGAGCGAGATCGGCCAGGTGTCTCTGTTCGGCCTCAAGCCACTCGCCGTATTTCGGATTAACGAGCCCGTCGAAGGCTTCATCATCCGGAACGATCCCCCCCTTCTCGGGGTCGGCGACGAACAGTTCCCCCGGCTTTAGCCGGCCCCGTTCGGTCACCTCGCTCGGGTCGTGCTCGAGTGCGCCGACCTCGCTGGCCATCACGAGCCTGTTGTCCTTGGTCACGTCGTACCGGCACGGACGGAGACCGTTGCGGTCGAGCACACCCGCGACCTGCTCGCCGTCGGTCCCGAGAACGAGTGCAGGTCCGTCCCAGGGCTCGACCAGTGATGCGTGGAAGTCGTAGAAATCGCGCCGCGCCGGGTCCATCAGATCATCGTCCCGGTAGGCTTCGGGAATCAGCATGCGGAGCGCGTGCGGGAGGTCGCGACCGCCGTGAACGAGCAGATCGAGCGTCTCGTCGACCGAAGCGGTATCCGACTGGTCCGGATCAGAGACGACGGGTCGGATCGTCTCCAGTTCCGCCTCATCGAACGCCGGATGCTTGAGCTTCGGTTCCCGGGCCCGCATCCAGTTGATGTTCCCTCGGATCGTGTTGAACTCACCATTGTGAATGATATTCCGATACGGATGCGCGAGGTGCCAAGCACCGAGCGTGTTGGTAGAGAAACGGGCGTGAACCAGAACGATCCCCGAAGCCAGGCGGGGGTCACGAAGGTCTGGGTAGTAGTCGGGGAGCTGGTCGGCCGTGAGCAGTCCTTTATACACGAGCGTCCGACGGTCGAGCGAGCAGACGTAGAAGCGGTCGCTCCCGTCAACCGAGGCGGCTGCCTTTTCGATTGCCCGTCGGGCAACGTACAGCCGGCGGTCAAATGTCTCGTCCGTGGGGTCGTCAATCGGGGCGACGAAGGCCTGAACCACCTCGGGTTCGGAGTCACGGGCGGTCCTGCCTAGACCGGCTTCCTCGGCATCCGTGGGCACGTCACGCCAGGCGAGCACCTCGAGACTGCGGGTCTCGAGTTCCCGTTCGATCAGATGTTCGAGCTCCCGGCGCCGATCGTCGTCCTGCGGCATGAAGATCGAACCGACTGCATAACGATCTGGGAGGTCGTCGACGACGGTTCTGAAGAACTCGTCGGGACGTTGGAGCATGATACCAGCGCCATCACCCGTGTCCGGGTCCGCCCCGGTGGCCCCTCGATGCTCGAGGTTCGAAAGAAGCTCGAGAGCATCCCTCACAGCCGCGTGTGATCGCTCTCCGTCGAGGTCGACGACGGCACCCACACCACAGTTCGACCGGGCGTCGTCCGGGGCTGCCAGTCCCCTTCGGCCCTGCGACTCGTCTGTCCGGCTCATGTATGCCAGACGCCGGGACTCGACTATAATCGCTGTCCTATAAGTATAAGGACATCCTATGTTTGTATTAACACACTGGAATGGATTGTATGCCCGGATGAGTCGAACGAATCCGCCTCAATACGATTTCGCGTAGTACGCGGTTCGGTTTGCAGGGTCCTCGCAAACCGCGCAAGTCCTCTCGTGGTCAGTTCCGTGGAGTTCGTCCGTCTCCTCGAATGGCACCATGACGATTTCGGCCGCGATCTCATCCTTGATTTCAGTCTCGCAAGCCTCGTCCCCACACCAGGGCGCACGGACGTACCCGCCATGCCGGCCGATGGTTCCGAGGATCTCGTCCCGGGACTCGGCGTCTCTGACCTCGCCCTCCAAGGTCTCCTCGGCGCTGGCGTACAGCTTGGCGTACACCTGATCAAGGTGGTCCCTCGCCGTATCCGCGATGCCGTCCCGGTCGGCGGTGATGGTTTCGCCGTCGGGACGATGCACGATAGTCACCTCTCCGTCTGCCGACTCATTCGGGCCGATTTCGAACCTCACGGGGACGCCCTTCAACTCCCATTCGTTGAATTTGAACCCGGGGTTCCGAGTGTCGCGGTCGTCGAGATGGACCCGGATGTTAGCGTCCGCGACTTCGTCCGCGACCCTTTCGGCGTACCCGAGAACTTCGTCCTTGGTGTCTTCCTGCCAGATGGGGACAATCACGACCTGTTCGGGCGCGACCGGCGGCGGGAGAACGAGCCCTTGGTCGTCCCCGTGAGTCATGATGAGGGCCCCCAGGGCCCGCCAGGAGAGTCCCCAAGAGGTGGTGTGTGCGAGTCTCGTCTGTTCGTCCTCGTCGGCGTAGCTGATATCGAAGGCCTCGGCGAAAGTGGTCCCGAGGTAATGAGACGTCCCCCCCTGGACCGACTTGCCGTCCGGCATCAGCGCTTCCACCGTCGTGGTGGTGTCGGCTCCCGGGAACTTGTCGTGCTCCGGCTTCTGTCCCCGGAGGACCGGGATGGCAAGCAAGTCCTCGTACACGGACTCGTACTGATCGAGTCGGAGTAGAGTTTCCTCCCAGGCTTGGTCGCGCCCTTCGTGAGCAGTGTGGCCCTCCTGCCAGAGGAATTCCTTGGTCCTGAAGAAGGGTTTCGTCTCGGTGGCCTCCCACCTGACGACCGAACACCACTGGTTCACTCGAAGCGGAAGGTCGCGATGGCTTCTGACCCACTGGCTCAGATAGGGATTGATGATCGACTCGCTGGTGGGACGGACCGCCAGTCGTTCGTCGAGTTCCTCGTATCCGCCGTGGGTGACCCAGGCGACCTCCGGATCGAATCCCTCAACGATCTCCTTCTCCCGCTGTAAGTACGATTCCGGGATGAACAGCGGGAAATACGCGTTCTGGACACCCGTGTCCTTGAAATCACTATCGAGATGGGCCTGTAGTCGCTCCCATACGGCGTAGCCTCGAGGACGGGTCACGATAAACCCCGACATCCCTTCGGGTCCGTAGCTCGCGAGGCGGGCCTTTCGGACCACTTCCGCGTACCACTCGCCCGTTTCGTGTTCTTTCGACGTGGTGATACCCAGTTCCTGCTCCCGGGTACCCTCCTGTGCGGGATCGCTCATTACCGAACGCGTCGGGGAGGTACGGTTTAAATCGTATCATACCTTGTGTGTCTGTGACTTCCAAAGGACGGGATGAATCCGAGGCGGGGTGAAGACGCTGTTCCCCCGCCGCCACCCTGTGGGACGTAAGGGACGTGCACTCGTCCGGCGGTGGTGTGCCGGGAGGATCACGCAGCTGAGATTCTCTTCCCGCGGCGATTCGGAAGACATGGGTTGTTCGTGTCGGTCACCACTCATATCCCACGGGAGAGACCTGCGAGTGCTGGTCAGGGATCCGGGGGTTCGGGCTCCGGGTGTTGGGGGGAGCATGCGCCTCGTCAGTATGCGGGACCGTATCATTCGGTATCAACCTACGCGATGCCCGGGATTCACACCCGTCTGAACGGCGGGATGCTCTGGCTGAATCAACGAGTCGACCAGTTGGACGTCCACTCCGGTCCTGGGCCGGCCCGCAGACGCTTCGATGCCCGCCCGGTACCGCGGGCGACTCCCGGCCGAGTTCAGAGGGCCAACGCTTATGCCCCACTCACTCGCCGAAAAACCATGCAAAGCTACGAGGTGGCGAGGTATTTGGCCATCGATGCTGTGGATTCCCCGACATTCACACCGAACGGACGACTCCTGTTCCGGGCCGATACCACGGGGACACCGCAGGTGTGGACGGTCGATACGGTGGGAGGATGGCCGGAACGACTCACCCCGCACGAGGAGCGGATTTCCACGGTGGAAGCAGCGCCCGACCGAGAGGCGTTTGTCTTCGGAATGGACGAAGGGAGCAACGAGCGCGATCAGCTGTTCCTCTACGATCTCGATACTGGGAGGGAATATACGCTCACGGACGTTGCCGACGCGAAACACGCCTGGGGGGCCTGGGGACCGCACACTAAGCAGGTTGCTTACACCGCAAACCGCCGGGAAGCCGATCGCTTCGACGTCTTCATCCAGCAAGTTCGGGAGGGCGGAAAGAACGGGCCCAATGATCCAGATACGGATCGCGGCTGGGAGGTTCGTACCCCCAAGCTAGTACACGAAGGCCCCGGAGGCAGGTTGAACGTAGCGGCGTTCGGGCCGGCGGGCCGACGAATCGCACTCCTTGAACCACGCGCAAGTTACGACGTCGAACTTTCCGTCCTTGACCTCGAAACGAAAACGGCCAAGCCACTCGCCTCCGGGGAGCAAGCGCGATACAGCGACGTTCATTTCGGTCCGGGTGGTGAGGTCCTCTACTGCGTGACTGACCATGGGGCTGATACCGCCTACGTCGCCCGAATCGACCTCAAATCAGGCGGCGTCGAACCGGTAGCGGGATACGACGAAGGGCCCGGCGGGCCGGGGACGGACGCTTGGGAAGTCGATAACCTAGCCCTGGACCGGGAAACCGGACACGTCGTGTTCACCCGGAACGTGGACGGATACGCGGAACTGCACGGGGGACGGATCGACGACACGGAGTTCATCAGCGAGACGGTGCCGGAAGTAACAGGGGTAGTTTCGGACCTGACGTTCGGCCCCGAGGGCCTCCGATACGCCCTGACGCTTACGGCCTCCGACCAACCCTACGGAGTCTACACGGCCGAGTTCGGTGCCGGGACGATGACGGAATGGTCACCGGTCGGGACCTGTGGGATCCCTGCGTCGTCGTTTCGAACGCCAGAGACGGTTCGGTACGAGTCGTTCGACGGGCGGGCGATCCCGGCGTACTGGACCCGCCCCGGAGGCGAATCCGACGGGAAGGAGGTGCCAGTGATCGTCGATATCCACGGCGGTCCAGAGCATCAGCGCCGGCCTTGGTTTTATCCGACAAAACAGTACTTTCTGAACCGGGGCTACGCGGTACTGGAGCCGAACGTTCGCGGGTCATCGGGTTACGGTGACGCGTACTCCCACCTGGACGATGTCGAAAACCGGATGGATTCCGTTCGTGATATCAAACACGCGGTGGAATGGCTGAGAGGACAGCCCGGAGTGAACGCGGACCGGGCAGTGGCGTACGGTCGGTCCTACGGAGGGTTCATGGTCCTGGCCGCCATTACGGAGTATCCTGAACTGTGGGCTGCGGCCGTCGAGTTCGTGGGGATTGCGGACTTCACCACCTTCCTCGAGAACACGGGGGAGTGGCGGCGTTCGCACCGGGAGGCGGAATACGGATCGCTTGAAGACGACTATGAACTGCTGAAGGAACTCAGCCCCCTGTCGCGAATCGATCGGATAGCGTGTCCGTTGTTCGTCCAACACGGGGCCAACGATCCTCGGGTTCCAGTAAGCGAGGCCGAGCAGGTCGTGGAAACGGTCAAGCGACAGGGTGTCCCCGTGGAATCGCTAATCTTCGAAAACGAAGGCCACCACACGACCAGCCGAGGAAACAAGATCGAAGAGTTCCAGCGGATCGCGTCCTTTCTCGATGAGCACGTCTAGGGAGAGGACGGTGTTGCGCCCTTCCTAGATCACCACCCAGCATCCAAGTCAGCCACGAAAGCCTCAAGAATCCGTTCCGTCGTCCGTTCGACGATCCCTTCCATCGCACCGGGATCGGAGTTCGTCGGATCGCCAAGCCCGCCCTGGTCAGTGACGTCGTCGAAATAAGCATACGACCGGGTTTCTGGCATCTCCCGCGTCTCCTGTGGCTCCTTCTTTTCCTCCTTGACCAAGTCCGGTCGATAGAGTTCGACGAACGAGGTCTCGTGGTCACCGGCGTGGCCCCAGTCCTCGCCGAACTGATCCCGTAATTCGTCCCGAGCGTGATCCGTCCAGTGTACGAAATGGGTTGTGAGCTCGTGCTCGCGCTGGAGCCGATCCGCCGCCATCGAAAGCGGCTCCCGATTGCCCCCGTGGCAGTTCAGGATCAGGAACCGGTCCCCCCCGTGTTCCGCCACGGATGCTCCGATCTCAATGACGACGCGCTTGTACGTCTCCTGACCGAGGGTCACTGTCCCAGCATAGTTCATGTGATGTTCCGAGAGCCCGTACGGGAGCGTCGGCAACCGTGTCAACGACAGGTCGTACGCGTCGGCCATCTCAACCAGTTCCGCGCTGAGGTGGTCCGCTCGGAGGGTATCCACAGAAAGCGGGAGATGAATCGAGTGTTGTTCAGTACTTCCAGTCGGGAGGATCACACAGTCGGCCGACCCAATCGCCGTGTCCGCATCCTCCCAGGTCATTGTTGCCAGGTCGTCGGCTGTCTCAGGCATACTTGTGGTAAGCGATTGTCTGGCCGAGAAAGGTACGGGAACCGGCGAAATGGGTTTCCCGAGACGGTCTCGACAGAAGCGAGGGAAACACCTCACCCGGGTATTAGTCCGCCTCGACGGACTCGGCCACGTTCTCCAGCACCTCTACTTCTCCCGTCAACTGTCGGTAGACGTACGGCATATCGATACCCTCGGCGTCGAACCGTTCTTTCACCGCCTGAACGTAATCCGAACGAACGCGGACGAAGTCAGACCGATCCGGTTGCTCGATCCAGAACCGCGACTGGAGGCCGACAGCCGAGTCGCCGAGCTCGACGACCCGGACAGAGACCGGCGGGTCGTCGAGGATCTCGTCGTGGGCCTCCGCCTCCTCGATGAGACAGTCGGTAGCGTGGTCGATATCGTCCTCGTAACCGATGCCGAAGACGAATTTCTGGCGAAGCGTCTCGTACGCGACGGGGTTTGTTACAGCATTGTTGGCGAGTTCCCCGTTGGGGACGGTGATTCGTTCGTTATCGAAGGTCCGAACCCGCGAGACACGAAGCCCGATATCCTCGACACGGCCGCTGTTCCCGTCCCACTCGATCCAGTCCCCGACTTCGAATGGTTTGTCTTTCAGAATGAACACTCCGGCGACGAAGTTCCCCAGCAAGTCCTGGGCCGCGAACCCGATGGCCAGCGCCAATGCACCTCCAAGCGTGGCGAAAGCCCCCAGGGATGCACCAGGGACGGCGACGGCGAACGCGACAGCCAGGGCCACGAAAAGAACCAGGCCGCCGGCCACGCTCTCACCGAGGCTTCGAACGGTTTCGTCGAACCCGCGCGTAGACAGCCCCCGATTCACGACAGGGATGAACGCGATTCGGCCGAGGATGTAAACGACAGCGAACGCGAGTATGAAGAACACGAGCGAGCGGAGGTATCGCCATCCGACACTCACAACAGTACCCGTATCCGGAAGTACCTGGATGATGACCGGATCCATGTGACTGACGCTGGGGTGCTTTTATAAAGAAACTGTTGACCTCGTTCAGCCGACTGGGAGCGGAGCGTCGCGTCGTGCGACTGCCCGGAACCGTTCCCCATGCGGATTCGACTCATGGAGGGCCTCAGGGATTCGACCGTGAATCCACCGGAAGTCATCAGCTCCGGAGGCGACCTGTTTGGTGAGGTCCCTTTGACGGGTCCTGTGGGGGAGATATCGGTCGTATACCGGCAGCCGCTCATATAGGGGAAGGCCCGCCTCGTCGGCGATCTTCCGGAGGGACCCCAGCGCCGGCCAGGCGTAGTCCGGGTTCACGTAGTCGTCGGTTATCGGCGACACGCCACCGAGGTCATCGATGCCACAGTCGATCAGATCCTCGACCGGCGCGAGGTTTGGAGGGGCCTGGACCGAGACCTCCCGAGGAAGGGCGTCACGGGCCATCGCTGTGACCCGACGCATGGTCGAACGGGACGGCCGATCGAAGTCGGAGCGCTCGTTTGGTGTGACCGGCTGGATGATGACCTCCTGGATGTGGCCATACCGTTCGTGGAGTCTCCTGATCGCGAGCAGGGATTCGGCCCGATCACGCCATCCCTCGCCGATCCCGACCAGGAGGCCAGTCGTGAAGGGGACCCGAGCTTCCCCTGCGGCCCGGAGCGTGTTGAGCCGTTGTCCGGGCGTCTTTCGCCGTCCTCCGGAGTGTGCGGCGACGTCGGCGGTGGTCTCGAGCATCGTCCCCATCGAGGCGTTTACCCCCCTGAGCCGCTCGAACTCCTCGAGCGTGAGATCCCCGGGGTTCGAATGTGGGAGCAATCCCTCTTCGAGCGCGATCTCGCAGGCCCTGCGGTGGTAGGCACGCAACGAGTCGAAGCCCCAGTCCTCCAGCTTTCCGAGGATCTCGGTATAGCGAGCATCAGGAGCGTCACCGAAAGTGAATAGCGCCTCCGTACAGCCGGCATCGGCTCCGATCCGACACCGTTCGCGGACCTCTTCGGGGGCCATCACGGTCGCTTCTCCCGGGACATCGTAGTACGTACAGTACGTACAGGTGTACCGGCAGGCTGTCGTGAGTGGGAGGAAAACGTTCCGTGCAAAGGTGAGCTCGGACGCCCTCTCGACATCCTCGGGGGTCACCGACAACAGCCGCTCGGTCGCCCTGTCGTCGATCACGATATCGATATCGTACTCCGCCGCCCCTGGGAACACACTTCCTGTTGGAACCCGGACTCACAAACGGCTATCGGTCGCGGCACAACCACCCCTCTCTGAACCCCGCCCTTGGAGCGGTCGGTCAGTACCGTGTGCGGAGACGTTTCTCCCTCCCGGGATTCCTACCCAGCCCGTACACTGGAGGGTCCCTGTATGCAATCGGAGAGAGGTGTGTACCGGCGCGCGGAGTTTATGACTGCTGGGAACGTACTTGACGCGTGGAACCACGATCGATCACTGGACTCCATCACGTGACGGCACTTGCCTCGGAGCCCAGCGAGAACGCTCGGTTCTATACGGACGTTCTCGGGCTTCGACTTATCAAGCAGACCGTGAAATTCGATGATCTCACCACGTATCACCTGTACTACGGGGACGAGCAGGGAACACCCGGGACGGTTATGACGGTCTTCCCGTACCCGGACGGGACCGACGGATATCCTGGAACGGGGGAGGCCAGCGCGACCGCATTCAGCGTTCCAACGGGGGCGCTTGAGTACTGGGGGGATCGATTCGGCCGATTCGGAGTTGAAACGGCCGGCCCGGAGAACCGGTTCGGTCGGTCTGTGCTCCCGTTTCGCGATCCCGATGGCCAGCGACTCGAACTGGTACCCACCGACGGAGTGGGGAACGTCGACCCTTGGTCTGGGAGCGATGTCCCTACCGAGCATGCAATCAGAGGTCTCCATGGAGTCACTCTCCGGGTGGAGGAGACCGCACCGACGGCGGAGCTTCTCGAGTTCATAGGGTACGAGCGAACCGGTCGAGAAGCCGACAGAACGCGGTACAGAGCGGGGACTGCCGGAGATCACGCCGCGGTGATTGATCTGGTCGAACGAGGCGGCGGCCATCGGGCCGGCCTCGGGGTCGGCTCCGTCCATCACATTGCCTTTCGAGTCGGTGATGAGACCGCCCAGACACGGTGGCGGGAGGCGCTTCGGGAACGTGGTCGTAATGTGACGGAGGTAAAAGACCGCCAGTATTTCAGGTCCATCTACTTCCGAGAGCCCGGCGGAGTTCTGTTCGAACTCGCAACGGACAGTCCCGGGTTCGACCGGGACGAAACGGTCACGACCCTGGGAAGCGGGCTGAAGTTACCACCGTGGATGGAGGAGGAACGGGGGCGAATCGAATCGAATCTCCCTGCCCTGGGGACGGGGGTTTCCAATGGAGGCGATAAGTGATGACGGACGAGTACAGTGAAGCAACCGACGGGATCGGGGGACCACACGACTCCCAACCAGTTGTTACCGCTGGAGCAGAGCCGGAGACTGCCGACGCCGTTGCAGTCCTGCTTCACGGCCGTGGAGCAAGTGCACGGGGAATCCTCGGTCTGGCCGAGGAGTTCGAGACGGAGCGAGTCAGGTACGTGGCACCGCAGGCGGCAGGTCGAACCTGGTATCCCCGCTCGTTTCTCGAGGAGATCGACGCGAACGAACCACACCTTTCATCGGCACTCGCGTTGGTCGGACGGGTCGTTGATAGGACGGCCAGCACCGTTGGGAGGGATCGGATCGTCCTGCTTGGGTTCTCCCAAGGGGCCTGTCTTGCGAGCGAGTGGATCGCCCGCAATACCGCCCGGTATGGAGGCCTCGTCGCCCTTTCGGGCGGTTTGATCGGACCGGAGGGAACGCCACGGGAATACGAGGGCTCGCTGGATGGGACACCGGTGTTCCTCGGGTGTTCGGATGTCGATCCACACATTCCACTGAAGCGGGTTCACGAGACCCGAGACGTCTTGGACGAACTCGGAGCCGACGTTGACGAGCGGATATATGAGGGGATGGGTCACGGTATCAACGAGGACGAACTCACAGCCGCCCGAGAGTTGGTGGGACGGGTAATGGGGTGACCTGCCCTCGCCGTCAACGACGGGATTCTCTCGCTGAATCAAGATAGTCCACAAGGAGGGCCGGAGACCGCTGACCAGCACGCTCGGGGTATCGAGACCCGCCAGTCCCGGTAGTCAATACGGCCGTAGATGATCGGTGGCTGCCCAAAATCACACCCCGGCGTTGCCTGCCCGATCAGCCTTCCCGAACGACCCCGAGTCGGCCCTCATCGATATCTAGGTCGAACCCGGCGTCCACAAGCCAGTCGCGGGCGGCCCCGTCGCTGTGGAGGAGAAGTTCGACGAGGTCCTGCCGTTCGTCGATATCGGTTGAGAGGCGGTACGAATCGACCTCCCGGACGGTCGCCCCCAGAGCACGCGCACTCTGGAGGTGATCCAAGTACGAGGCGCCATGATAATCGACCCGGAACCCAGGGTGTTTCGTGACCAATGCGTTGGTGCCGCCGCCACGACCCGGAGTAAGCAGAAGGTCCGCTTTCCCGTCCGGGTCCAGCAGGGAGAGCGCGTCCGGGGTCGCCAGCCCAAGGTCCGCCATGACGACCCCGACGGGGGCCTCAGGACTCGGCTCGGCGGCTGCGAGAGCAGCATTCACGGCAGTCGTTAAACGCCTGTCGTCGACCGTCGTCCCGACCTCCAAGTCCAGCGGCTCAGTAGCAAGGACATGCGGGTCGAAGTCGGTGCCACGGAGGGCGATTAGAACGTCAGCCAACATCGCCTCGGCGAACGAGCGGCGCTCCTCCGGGGCGAGTACGTCTCGAAGCCGGGTTTTCGGCCTCTGGGCAGCGAACGGGACAATCACCTCCATCAGTTGGTAGAGGAGTAGCGAGCAGTAAAAACGGCAGGGGGATTCGGCTCCGGGCAGTTAGAACAGGGATTCGAGTTCGTCCTGATCGTCTTCAACCAAGTTGTCCAGCCTCTCTTCGCTTTCTGCTCGGATTTCCTCGATGTTGTCCTGTGCCTCGATAGCGACTTGCTGGAGTTCCTTGATACGGGGCACGTTCGTCACGCCGGAGAGAAGGATCACTGACGCGACGAACCCTGCTCCGTTCACCGGATAGTCCCCGCCACGGACCTCCATACTACCCGTTTGCTCTTCGAGCCATTTTCGCCCCCGTTCGATCCCTTTTCGGTTTAGATATCGGGAGGGTCCTGCCATCACCAGCAGCGCCCTCTCGGCCCCTTCGATCTCACAGGGGAGTGTCAGCCGACCGAGCGCCGCCTTACGAACCAACGACGTGATACGGTTCGTCGTATGAGCAGTGTCCAGCGAATCGGCATCCTCGTCATCGCCGGTCAGTCGGGAAAGCAACCCGCTGGAGGTCGGTTCCTCTACCTCCTCTTCCGCGTATCCGACGGTCGAGACGCCGCCCCCGGCAAGTGTATTGATGATTTCGGAGGAGTCGACGACGCTCTCCGCGACTTCCTCTCCGGCCTCGACCTCACCGGCACCGAAGAGGATCCCGAACCGCCTGACGATCTCTTCGTTAATCTCCTCGTACCCGCCTGAGACGGACTCGCCGGTCTTTCGCCAGGCATCGTTATCAAATACGAGAAGATTGTCCACCTCCCGGACAAACGTTTGGAACGATCGGGCGGCATTCAGCGTGTAGATGCCTCCTTCGTCACTCCCGGGAAGTACCCCCAGGCCGTACACGGGTTCCGTGTAAATCCGCTTGAGGTGTTTCGCCATCACGGGCGCACCGCCCGAACCGGTCCCTCCGCCGAGGCCGGCGACGATAAGGAACGCGTCGACTTCGTGAACCGGGATCGAGTCGATCGCGCCCTGGACTTCGTCAATGTCCTCTTCTGCGATTTCCGCCCCGAGTTCGTTGTCCGCACCGACGCCGTGGCCCTTGACACGGGATTGGCCGATGAGTACCCGTTGGCCTTCAGGAATGTTTCCGAGTCCCATCAGGTCGGCCTTCGCCGTGTTAACCGCGACGGCTGCGCGGACGATTTCGCTCCCGGTCCGCTCGTCGTATTCGACGAACTTGTCTACGACTTTCCCCCCTGCCTGCCCGAAGCCGATCATTGCAAGTTTCATTCGTTCGGTCTCACCGTTGGCGGAAAGACAGTCCCACTACGGATATAAGGTTTGGGCTGGGGGTATCAAACCGGAAAATTACACGATCGGGGACCGGAAATTCGGGCGACGGCTCCCCCTGGCTGGCGGCTCGACGATCAGCTACTCGCTCCGGACCCGGTTGCTGTCGGGTCACCTTCCACGGACGGAACCAGCCCGAGATACTCATCGAGCGTCCGGAGTTCAGACTCGGCTATGCCGAATTCGGTAACGTCGTTCGCATCGACAGTGTTATTCAGCTGTAGGGAACGGTACTGGTCGGCTCCAAGGGGTGCCTTCGGGAGTGTCCCCAGCAGTTTCAATCCAAGTCCCGCCAGGCTCATCGGAACGGGAACTACCGTCACCGAACGACCGTCCGCCTCATGAACCTTCCGCGCGACCTCGGCGAGCGTTAATTTCTCCGGGCCCCCGAGTTCGTATGTCTCCCCGATTCGCTCGTCCGACTCGAGTCCGTCGGCCAGCATCGGGACCAAGTCCTCCACCCAAATCGGCTGGAACCGCGTTTTGCCTCCCCCGGGCAGGGGTGTCAGGTACGGGGGAGCGAGCTTTTTAGTGAACGGAACGAATTCCCCGCCATCGCCGAACACGACCGATGGGCGATAGATGACGTAATCGAGGTTTGACTCCGAGACGATCCGTTCACCCTCCCCTTTCGCACGGATGTACGCCGTCGATCCGTCCGGGTCTGCCCCGAGCGCGGACATCTGTAGGAACCGCTCCACGCCGGTTGTCTCGGCCGCTTTGACGAGGTTTTCTGTTCCTCCCCGGTGGACCACGTCATGCATCCGGTCGCCACCGTCAGGTTTGAACAGTGGCGACAGAGCAACCAAGTTGACGACGGCGTCCTGTCCTTCGAGATGGGTCTCGATCGAGTCGTATGCGGTGACATCACCCATCGCTTTCGCGACGCCTCCAGGAAGACGACTCGCCCCTGGCGATCGGGAGAGTGCCGTTACTGTGTGACCGCGATCTACTAGCGCTTGACAGAGGTGTCGGCCGATGAATCCTGATCCGCCGGCGACTAGCACTTTCATACTCCCTCCTTCGGCAACTCCCGACCTAAAGGGTGCGGACTCCGCACCCGGGTAGCTGTGGCACCGGCTGGCCCGGGAGAGGTAAGAACGGTGCTTCGGGTGGAATCCTATGATTCAACACCCCTTCCGAGGCGCTGGGACACGCGAGTCATCAAGGCGAACACCAGTCCACCCGGGATCCGAAGTAGGCTCGCTTACTTCGCCTGACCTCAAAAGCCCGGTCAGGGAACCCGGCTGTTCGAGTCCGCTCATCGTAGGAGTTCGGGCGTCACACAAGTCTTTCAGATACCTACGACTGTCAGCAAGTATACGTCCCGGGCCAATGGGTGTAGTGCGGACGGTGGGCGGCGACCTGTCGTCGTTGGCGGACCGGTCTCGGGGATCCATACCTCCTCCGACGCATAAATAGACGGAATGAACCTCACGGTGACCGTTGTGAGCGCGCTGTCGGCAGGACCCGGAACACGAAAACCAACCGCGTCGAGGGGCTCGGATACGCCTCTGGCGCGCCCCGGGTCCGGAGAGCGTTTTATCCTGGAGATCCTTGCTGAACACGTGACCGACGACGACCTAAACGAGTATCTGGACCCCGACCTCGATCCCGCCCCGACGGATACCGAGCCTGAATTACCCGGACCACTCACCCCGGCACGAATTGTGACAGGTGCCCATATCGTTACAGCCCTCCTCCTGACCCCATTCATGTGGTTCGCATACAACGCAGGGAATTTCCCCCAGGTTGGCTCTCTCGGCCTGCTTTTCGTCTTGCTCGTGATCGCGGGGGTCGCAGCGGGACGGATCGCCGGCCGTCGATTCGGGTGAGGTTCACGAATCGGCTGCCCTATCAGATCTCCGGTGCCCCCCGGCGCCGGTCACGTCTGGTGGAAACGCCAACGTTGAAACAGCAAATCAATCCCGTCGGCCGTCTCAAGGAATTCTACGGTCACACGCTTATCACCGGACACCGTCGTGTATGTGAGGTTCGTCGGCCGGCTGGAGACGGGAGACAGGGCGAACTCCCGGGTACCAAGGCGTCCCTCGATTTCGAGGGCTAAGCCTGTGCCGCTTCGTTCGACGGTCGCCGACTGGACGCCTCGGTACGTCTCGAACGAACCGGTCAGTCGTTC
The DNA here is from genome assembly GCA_964502585.1 of uncultured Candidatus Halobonum sp. Taxonomy (GTDB): domain Archaea; phylum Halobacteriota; class Halobacteria; order Halobacteriales; family Haloferacaceae; genus CAZCXJ01. The sequence goes on along the minus strand of CAZCXJ010000037.1, from coordinate 205 downwards.
TGCTTTCTCTTCCAGTGCGAGGCGTGGGACGGCGACCTCCGGATCTTTCCCGTTGAGGATCGTCAACACCGCATGGCCGGCGACCGTCGGATGGTGCTCCGGGGCAGCGTTACATGCCACGACGACGCCCACGTCGGCGTCGGTGAGCCATCCGATAAAAGCGGTCGTCGTTCCCTTGACCTCCTCCTCCGCGTGAACGCGGAGG
>CAZCXJ010000036.1:0-21246 GCA_964502585.1 uncultured Candidatus Halobonum sp. | reverse complement strand
CCGTTGAACGAGGTGTGGCTGACCGAGTTCCTCCGGCCGTACGAGCGGTACATCCTGCACCACGAACTCAACGAGATCAAGTTCCGGGCGCAGGGCTACGGGGTCGAGGAGGCCCATGCCCGGGCGCTCGAGGCCGACAAGGTCTGGGCGGGCGACCCGACATGGGAGCACCTCTGGCGGGAGATCAACCTCGTCCCGCCCGAGCGGGTCACCGCACTCCGGGGCTTCGGGGAGACGCTGTTCGAACGGATTCGGCGGCACCGCCCGTACTGCGACATGCGGGAACTGCGTGACGTGCCGGGGATCGGGGAGACCCGGTACGAACGGTTACGGGACGCGTTCTGGTGTTTCGACTGCGACCTCTGAAACTCGGGTGGTCGCTTCTTCCCAGGTCGGCCTCGCTGTAACCGGTGCCCGGTTCGGAATCACTCGAGTTGGTGGTAGTCCAGCTCGTACTCGGCGTCCAGGGCCGCCTGCACTTCCTCGCTCGGGTCCCCGGGCTTGGTCGTCGTCAGCCGCATGGCGCCGAAGCTGTCCCGCCCGCTGATGATGTTTCTGTCCCATTCCGCCGCGGTCTCCGGATGGTCCGTTCGGGCGTGTGCGCCCCGCGACTCGGTGCGCTCGCTGGCGGCCCGGAGCATCGCCTCGGCGACGGTCAGGGCGAACCCCAGGTTCAGGGCGAACTCGAACGACCGGCTCGTCCGGGCACCGACAGCGAGGTCCCGGGCCCGTTCGGAGAGGGTGTCGAGCCGGTCCAGCGCCGTCGCCAGGCCGTCCTCGTCACGCAGGATGCCGGCGTGGTCCCACAGCAGCGCTCGAAGGTCGTCGAAGACCGCCTCGGGGGCGTGTCCGCCCGCCCGCCCCGTCAGGTCGACGAGGTCGTTGAAGTGAAGTCGGGCGCGGTCGTGCAGGACGCCGCCCTCGTCACCCGGGACGGCCCCCGCGTCGAGCCGGCGGGCAACCGCCTGCCCGGTCACCACCCCGAACGCGATCGTCTCCGCCAGGGAGTTGCCGCCGAGCCGGTTCGCGCCGTGGACACCCGCCATCGTCTCGCCGATGGCGTACAGGCCGTCGATCCCGGTCTCCCCGGTCGCGTCGGTGACCACCCCGCCCATGCCGTAGTGGGCGGTCGGGGCCACCTCGACCGGTTCCGCGGCCAGGTCCACCCCGAGGTCCGCGAACCGTTCGTACATCCGCGGGAGCCGCTCCGCGATGAACGCCCGGTCCCGATGCGAGATGTCGAGATACACGCCACCGTTGTCGGTCCCGCGACCTTCGGTGATCTCCTGAGCGATGGCTCGCGCCACGACGTCCCGGGCGTCGAGTTCCTGCAGGTCGGGCGAGTATCGCTCCATGAACCGTTCGCCGGCGGCGTTGAACAGCCGGCCGCCTTCGCCCCGGACTGCCTCCGTGACCAGTCGGCCGTCCCACTCCGGGCCGTACCGGGCCCCGACCATGCCTGTGGGATGAAACTGGACGAACTCCATGTCCATCAGCTCCGCGCCGGCCGCGTACGCCAGCGCCGGCCCGTCGCCGGTGTTCTCATCGTCACGCGAGGAGTGACGCCCGTAGAGGCTCGTGTACCCGCCTGCCGCCAGCACCACGAGGTCGGCCTCGAACAGGAGGAACTCGCCGTTATCCATGTCGTACCCGGCCGCGCCGAGCACCCGCCCGCCGTCGGTCACCAGCCGGGACACGTAGATGTTCTCGCGGTACGGGATCTCGAGGTCCTGCGCCCGTGTCACGAGCGTCTTGAGCAGTGATTCGCCGGTGTGGTCGCCCGCGAAGGCGGTCCGGCGGAACGACTGTGCCCCGAAGTACCGCTGGTCGATCGCGCCGTCGGCCGTCCGGCTGAAGGGCATCCCCCACTCGGCGAGTTCGCGCAACCGAGCCGGCATCTGTCGCGTCACCGTCTCCACCTTCTCCGGGTCGTTGAGCAGGTGGCCCTCGGTCAGCGTGTCGGCAGCATGAATCGTCCAGTCGTCGTCCGGGTCGTGCGTCCCGAGTGCGCCGTTGATCCCGCCACGGGCCCACGTCGTGTGGGCGTCGCCGTGCCCGCGCTTGCCGATTACTAGCACGTCCTCCGGGTTGACCCCCTCCGTGACGGCTTCGATGGCCGTCCGGGCGCCCGCCGCGCCGGCCCCGATCACGAGCAGGCCGACATCGACCGTCTCGTAGTCTCCCGCGTCGCTTACCCGCGACTCATCGCTCGCCCGGCCTGAAGGATTCACCATACTAGTTGGAGGGGCTGGACACCCTTAACCCCGTCGTGCACATCTAGAGAAAATGTGCTTTTCAGGCTCTCTAGGCCCAGAATTCGGAACTTTGATCGGAGAAAATATGCCACAGCGCGGCTCTCCCGCCGCCTCGGCTCCGCCCCGTTAGCGGGCACGCTGCATGCCGCCGTCGGCAGGCGCTTGAGGATTACCCCGTCGGGCCGTGGTTGTCTTCTGATTGTGAGCGACCCCCGTCACTCACCAGAGGGAGAATTCACCATTGGCCGTGCACCGGCCGCACGCCTGGACCACTCCACGTTCCCGAAGCGGGTGCCCGCCCTTTGGCGTGGCTCAGTCGAACAGGCGGGCGGTCGCCTGTCCCGACGCCACGATTCGGGGGTCCGGCTCGCCCCGGTCGGCCTCCGGGTACGCCCGGACCCTGGCGGTCGCGAGCGTGTCACCGAAGTCGATCACCTCGCCCTCGATGAGGTGGTCGGCAGCAACGCCATCATGAAGCGACACCGAGACATCGGTCGTCGCCAGCGGGATCGGCTCCAGCCCTTCGGCGATGATCGCCCCCATGGCCGCCGCGTCGATCAGCGTCATGAGGACGCCCGCGTTGATGCCCGTATCGGGCCCGACCTCGGGCGGTGTCACTCGGTCGGTGTACGGCTGATGGACCCGGACAACTCCGCGCTCGACCGTGTCCACCTCCGCCTCCAACCAGTCGTAGTAGGGCGTCGTGTCCCGCATGTACTCGAAGTACTGTTCGACTGCCTCCAGTCGCGTGGCTTCCGTCTCGGGGTCGAGCTCACCCGTCCCGGAACCTGACTGTGTCGGATTCTCTGTCATCGAAACCGTTCTCGCCCGGCGTTGTCCGTCCCAGTCGTTGGACGGTTAATATTTTAACGCCCGCGGCGGCGCCTTCCCCCAAGCAGATGCCGGAGACGCCGACTGACGAGCGACCGAATCGTTCCCGCCTTCGGCCCGCGATCGACCGGGGCGCACAGAACCTCGCGGACCGGGTCGATGACGGCCTCGCCACGACTCCCGCCGACGTCGTCGCTGCGCTTCTCCCCTGATCCTCCATTCGTCCACCGGGTCCGACGAGCGAGCTGCTCCGCCGACCCGACGTCGTCGGCTTCCGTCGATCCGAGTGATGGAGGCTTATGTTCGTCCCCACCCCATCGAGAGGCATGGCTCACCAGGACCCGGCGGCGCCCCTGGCAGACCGCGCGGCGGACCTGCTCGACCGGTTCGGGTCGCCGCTGTTCGTGTTCGACGCGGCGACGCTTCGGGCGAACTACCGGACGCTACGCGAGGCTCTCGACGCACACTATCCCGACTCGCGGATCCACTACGCGGTAAAGGCGAACTACAACCTGGGCGTCCTGGCCGCGTTGCGAGAGGCGGGCTGTGGCGCGGAGGCGTACGCGCGGTGTGAACTCGCGGCAGCCCGCCGGGCGGGGTTTGCCCCGGCGGACGTCGTCGTGACCGGACAGAACCGCCGGCAGGCCGACCTCGAACGCGCGCTGTCGTGGGGTGTCGACCGGGTGCTTGTCGACAACGCGGACGAACTCGACCGGCTGACGGCCGCCGCGAAAGCGACCGGGAGGGACCCGACGGTCCTGCTTCGGGCCAACCCAGCGATGGAGGTCCCGACACGGCCGGAGATCGCGACCGCGACCCGGGAGAGCAAGTTCGGCCTCGACGTCGCGTCGGGCCGAGCCATGGCGGTCGCCGAGGCGGCCGTCGCGAGTGACACGGTCCGTCTGGGCGGGCTCCAACTCCACATCGGCAGCCAGATCACCGACCCCGAGCCGTACGGGGTCGCGGCCCGGGCGTTGGTCGACTTTGCCGCGACCGTGCGGGACGAGTTTGGCGTGACGATCGACGTGCTCGACCTGGGCGGGGGGTTCCCGGTCGCGTACGACGATGACGTCCCGGCCGCCGAGGCGATCGTCGCCCATCTGGCGGACGCGGTGACCGGCGCCTGCGATGCCGCCGGGTTCCCCGAGCCCGAACTCCTGCTCGAACCCGGTCGACGGCTGGCCGGCCCCGCGGGCACCCTACTGGCGACCGTCGGGTCGATCAAAGAGACGCCCCACGCCCGGTTCGCGGTCTTGGATGCCGGGACGAACGTCGTCTCCACCCACTGGCCGTACCCCATTCACGGGTATGGCACGGGCCCGACCCGGACGTACGATATCGCCGGCCCGCTGTGTTACACCGGCGACGTCATCCAGGAGGACGTCACCTTGCCGGAGTTGTCGGTCGGCGACCCAGTGGCGATCCACCGCGTCGGTGCCTACTCCCTGAGCGATGCCAGCCACACGAACGCTCAGCCCAAACCGGCGGCGGTCCTCCTCGACGACGACGGCACACACCTCGTCCGGGAGCGGGAAGACTGCGCCGACGTCCTCGACAACGACAGGGTTCCCAACCGTTTCCGGGAGTGAGCCTTTAGTGAGCTCACGCCCGAGCCGGACGTGATGTCCGACGGGCCACCCTCGTACCTGGACCGGCTGGACGCCGGTCGCGACCCCGACAACCAGCCCGGCTCCTGGCTCGCCCGGTTCGTCCCGAGTGCCGTGGCCAGACAGGGGCTCAGCGTTCGGCTGTATGCCCCGTCGACGGTCCGGGTGGGGACGCCGGCGCAGTTCCGGTTCCATCTCCGGAACCGGTTGCCGGTCCCGGTGGCCGTCGAACTCCCAACGGCACGGCTCTGGGGGTGGGCCGTCGCCGGCGAGACGGAAGCCGACGAACGGGCGTATTCGGCGCCCGCCGAGGCGCGCCGGACGGCGTTTGCCCCGTTCGAGACGAAACGGCTGGCGTGGTCGTGGGACGGGACCGTTCGTCGGGCTCGGGGCGACGGGGCGGACGTCTGGGAGCCGCTGTCCGGCCTGCAGACAGTCCGGGCCTACGTCGGCGTAGCGGACCCGGACGCCGCCGGGCTTGCCGCGGAGGCGTCCGTCCGGGTCCTCCCCGAGTAAGAACCTGTCGTCCGGTTGATTGGACGTTCCTCTCGACCCTCCTCCCGGTCCCGCTCGGCCTAATATGATTGGCCACCCCTTCATTACGGTTGCTTGTGAGAGAGTGGTACACGCAACACTGGTGTGGTGTTGTCACACATACATGTCAGAAAACGAATTTGACTATAACCGCCGTCGGTTCCTGGCTGCCACGGGTCTCCTGGGTGCCAGCGCCGGCCTGGCGGGCTGTGGCGGCCCGAGTACTGTCGAGACGACCGAGTCCCCAGCCGGCGGGACCACCGAGACGGAGATGAACAACACGACCGCGACGGAGGACATGCAGGGGGGGACTTTCATCGGCACGACGACCGAGAACGCCCCGACGCTCGACCCCCGGATGAACGAGCTGGCCTGGTACAACAGCTTCTCGCATTACCTGTTCGACACCCTGTACGCGGTGTCACCCGACGGGAGCGAGATCGTTCCACACCTCGCGTCGGATCTCCCTCAGGACCAGGGCGACGCGGTCTTCGACGTCCCGCTCAAGGAGACCGTCTCGTTCCACGACGGCGAGAACCTGACCGCCGAGGACGTCGCGTACACGATCAACTGGATCCTTGACCCGGACAACGGTTCGCCCAACCGGGCGAACCTGAACTTCGTCAACGAGGTGACGGTCCAGGACACCTACACGGCCCGGTTCGACCTGAACTTCCCGTTCGCGTTGTTCCGGCAGGTGCTGTCGACGGCCAACGCCGCGATCGTCCCGCAACACGCCGCCGAGGGGAACCAGGACGCGTTTGCCGAGGAGCCTGTCGGGTCGGGCCCGTTCCAGTTCGAGACCTTCGAGTCGGCCGACCGGATCGAGCTCAGCCGGTTCAGCGACTACTTCCTGAAGGAGCCGAACCTCGACGGCGTCAACTGGCGGGTCATCCCGGAGCGCCAGGTGCAGTTCGTCGAACTCGCGACGGGCGGCGTCGACCAGGCATCCGTCCCGCAAACGCTACTGGAGAAAGCCCGCAACGAGGACGGCATCAACGTGAAGGTGGTGCCGCAACTGGACTACAACGGCCTCATCTTCAATTCCACTCGGGAACCGTTCGACAAGCTGAAGGCTCGCCGGGCGATGCAGTACTTGGTCGATTACGACGCCATGCTGGAGGCGACGAAGGGGCCGCTGGGCGACCGGTCGATCGGCTTCCTGCCGCCGCAGGTCAACGAGGCCTGGGACTTCCCTGCCGACGAGTGGCGGGAAAAGTACTACCCCGACCAGGACGTCGACCGCGCCCGGGAACTGCTCGACGAGGCCGGCTACCTGAACATGGACAAGACGCTGAAGATGTCGTCGCTGGCCAGCGCCGAGTTCAAGAACATGACCATCATCTTCCAGGAGCAGCTCCAGAAGGTGGGCATCGAGTCGGAGGTCGAGGAGGTGACCATCGGCCAGTGGCTCGACGACCTCACCACCAAGGAGTACGACGTCACCATCTACGGCTGGGCCGGCGGCCAGGACCCCGACGGGTTCTACTACTTCCTGTTCCGCGACGAGCGCAACGACAGCGACTACAACGCCGACGAGTGGAACGGCGACGCCTCCGCGGGCCTGCTGTACAAGCTGAACCAGGAGACCGGCAAGTACGGCGACAAGCTGGAGACGATCGACTCGAACATCCGGGAGGCCCGGCGCCTCCAGAGCAAGGAGGAGCGCCGCCCGCTGTACATCGAGGCGGCCGACGCGCTCCAGTCGCTGTACCCCCACATCCCGGTCTACTCCGAGGGGTCCGCCCTGGCCTGGAACGCGAACGTCCAGGACTACAACCCGACGGCGTTCCTCGAGCAACCGCTGTGCAGTAACTGGTCGAACGCGTTCATCGACGAGGGGTGACCCGCGGAGGCCGGCCTTCGGTGACCGACCGATTCAAGCGGTTCCGGGCAACAGCCACACCCACGCCACGGTTCAGTTGATCCACCCATGGGAATCTACCGCTACACGGCACGGCGCATCCTCCAGCTCATCCCAGTGTTGTGGGGCGTGTTCACGCTGACGTTCTTCATGGCCCACGCCCTACCGGGCAACCCGGTCCGGATCTACCTGGGCATCAACCCGAGCCAGGAGATCGCGGAGGAGCTGATCGCCCAGTACGGGTTCAACGAGCCGCTGTGGAAACAGTACCTGGATTACCTCTGGCGGCTGCTCCAGGGCGATCTTGGGCGGTCGTTCTTCAGACAGGCACCGGTGAGCGAGCTGATGCTTCGGCGGCTGGGCCCGACGGCGACGCTGATGGGCCTGTCGTACGCCATCGCGCTACCGACGGCGCTGCTGCTGGGCGTGTACTCGGCCGCCCGCCACAACAAACTCGGCGACCACATCTCCCGGTTCGCGGGCCTGGCGGGGCTCTCGACGCCGAACTTCTGGCTGGGTCTCATGCTCATCTTCCTGTTCGCCTACCAGTTCGAACTCCTGCCCGCCTCGGGGTACGTCCCGTTCTCGCGGGGCCCGATCGAGGCGCTGAAGCACCTGATCCTGCCGGTGTTCACCCTCGCCACCGCACAGACCGCGACGCTGATGCGGATGACCCGGTCGAGCATGGTCGAGGAGCTGTCCGAGGACTACATCCGGACCGCGCGGGCCTACGGCCTGCCCGAGCGGCGCATCCTCGTCAAGCACGCCTTCCGGAACGCGCTGTTGCCGCTCGTGACGCTCATCGGCATCCAGCTGTCGTTCCTGCTCGACGGGGCGGTCGTCGTGGAGGAGATCTTCGCCATCCCCGGCATGGGCCGGCTGGGGATCAACGGCCTGATCCAGCAGGACTACGGGATCATCATCGGCCTCAACATCTTCTTCGCGTTGATCTTCCTTACCGGCGTCGTCATCACGGACCTCGCGTACGCGTACATCGACCCCCGAATCAAGTATGACTGACCGCTCACACACTCCCAGACCGTACTCCCAGACGGCCGTCGAGGCCCGCCTGCAGACCGGTGGTGACCCATGAGCCAGAGCGGGAGCACCGAGTTCTCGGCCGAGGAGCCCGAGTTCCAGACCGAGAGCAGCCTTCTGAGCACGTTCCGGGAACTCCGGCGGAGCCCGACGGCGCTGGGCGGCCTGGCGATCATCGGTCTGCTGGTGGGAATGGCGATCTTCTCGACGGTCGACCTCGTCCTGCTCGACAAGCAGTTGATCACGGCACTCATCGCGGACCCACACGCGACGGACACGACGGCCATCTACGAGCCCCCTTCGGCGGAACACCCCATGGGCACCGACCAGTTCGGGCGGGACATCCTCGCCCGGATTATTTACGGGAGCCGGGTGGCGCTGGCGATCGGGATCATCGCCGTCGGCATCGGCTTTTCGGGGGGCGTCATCTTCGGGTCGATCGCCGCCTACGAGGGCGGGTACGTGGACGACTTGATCATGCGGTTCCTCGAGACGCTGTACTCGATCCCCGGGCTGGTGCTGGCGTTGACGTTCGCCGCCATCTTCGGGTCGAGCATCTTCGTGCTGTTCTTCGCGTTCGGCATCATCGGCATCCCGGGGTACGCCCGAGTGATGCGGTCGGAGGTGCTGTCGATTCGCGAGGAGGAGTACGTGGATGCCGCCCGCGCGGCGGGGTTACCCCGGCGAACGATCCTCTTCCGAGAGATCGTCCCCAACGGCATCGCCGCGGTGGTCGTCCAGGCCACCCTCTCGATGGGCGGGGTGATCATCGGCGCCGCCGCGCTGTCGTTCCTGGGCTTCGGCGTCCAGCCGCCCACGGCCGACTGGGGGCGGATGCTCAACACCGCCCAGGAGGCGCTGTTCATCGCCCCCTGGGTCGCCGCCTTCCCGGGGCTGATGATCTTCTTCACGGTGATGGGGTTCAACATGCTCGGCGACGGCCTCCGGGACGCGATGGACCCCCGGGTGGACCTCCGGAGTCCGGATATGGACCGGCTCGAGGAGGCGGCCGTCGGAACCGGCCCGGACCGACACGGCCCGACCGACCTCCCGGAGGACGAGCCCGCCGCGGCCGACGGGGGTGAGCGGCGGTGAGCCTGCTTGAGGTCGAGGACCTCCGGACGTACTTCTACACGGAGGCCGGGATCGTCCAGGCGGTCGACGGCGTCTCCTTCACCGTCGACCACGGCGAGACGGTGGGACTTGTCGGCGAGTCCGGCGCGGGCAAGAGCGTCACCGTCCGGAGCCTGCTCGGCCTGATCGAGCCGCCCGGGAAGGTCGTCGACGGCACCATCCGGTTTGACGGCCAGCCGCTCCACGAGTTCTCCGAGACACAACTCCGCCAGAAGGTTCGCGGAAAGGAGATCTCGTTCGTCTTCCAGGACCCCATGTCGGCGCTCAACCCGGTGTTCACCGTCGGCCACCAGATCGCCGAGGTGATCGAGTACCACACGGACGCCTCCGAGGAGGAGGCCTGGGACCGCACGGTCACGCTGCTCGACGACGTCGGCATCCCCGACCCGGCCGAACGGGCCGAGGAGTATCCCCACGAGTTCTCGGGCGGGATGCGCCAGCGGGCCGTCATCGCGATGGCGTTATCCTGTAACCCGCAACTGATCATCGCCGACGAGCCCACGACTGCCCTGGACGTCTCCATCCAGGCCCAGATCATCGACCTGTTCGACGACATCCAGGCGGAATATGACACCAGCATCATCTACGTCACCCACGACCTGGGGGTCGTCCGCGAGGTGTGCGATCGAGTGAACGTGATGTATCTGGGCAAGATCGTCGAGAGCGCGCCCTACGAGCAACTGTATCACGAGCCCAAACACCCGTACACGCAGTCGCTGATGCGGTCGGTGCTGACCCCGGACGCGGGCGGCCGGGAGATCGACCCGATCGAGGGGCAGATGCCCAGCGGGATCGACCCGCCCTCCGGGTGTCGGTTCCGGACGCGGTGTCCGGTCGCCATCGACGACTGCAGCCGGGTCGACCCGCCGCGACTCGACGTCGGCCCGAACCACGATGCCGCGTGCATTCTCTACGATGACCGGTACAGCGAGGCCGAGCCCCGGTTACACGCCGAGGCGGACGGCCCCACCGCCGGGTCGGAGGAGGGTGAGCCGTGAGCCAAGCCCGCGAACCGGCCGAGAGCCGGGGGGGCGACCCCGCCTGGGGCGACGAGCCGCTGCTGGAGGTCCGAGACCTGAAAAAACACTTCCCGGTCAACACCGGGTTCATCAGCTCGCTCCGGCTGAACCGCGACGGCGGCTTTCCGATCGAACTCGACGACCGGGTGGTCCGGGCGGTCGACGGCGTGAGCTTCGAACTCCACCCCGGGCAGACGCTGGGCGTCGTCGGCGAGTCCGGGTGCGGCAAATCCACGCTGGCCCGGACGCTGTTGGGTCTGGAGACGCCGACGGCCGGTACCATCCGGTTCCAGGGCCGTGACGTCACCGACTTCTCCGGCGATGCCGAGCGCCACCTCCGGCGCAACGCCCAGATCGTCTTCCAGGACCCCGGCTCGAGCCTCAATCCCCGGCGGAAGGTGGGCGAGATCATCGCGGACCCCTTGACGGCTGCCGGCTGGGACGAGGACCGCAAGCGCGACCGCGTCCTGGAACTCCTCGAGGAGGTCGGCCTCGAGGGCGCGATGTACAACCGGTATCCCCACGAGTTCTCCGGCGGTCAGAAACAGCGGATCAACCTCGCCCGGGCGCTGTCCGTCAGTCCCGACCTCGTGGTGGCGGACGAGCCGGTCAGCGGCCTCGACACCAGCGTCCAGGCACAAATCCTCAACCTCATGGACCGCCTCCAGGACGAGTTCGGCCTGACCTACCTGCTGATCACGCACGACTTGAGCGTGATCCGGCACATCGCCGACCGTGTGGCGGTGATGTACGTCGGGAAGTTCGTCGAGACGGCTACCACCGAGACGCTGTTCACCAAGCCCCACCACCCGTACACCCGGGCGTTGCTCGATTCGATCCCGAACCCCAACCCGGATGCCCGGGCGGTCACCGCGCGGCTGGAGGGCGACGTCCCGAGTCCGAGCGACCCGCCCCCGGGCTGTACGTTCCACACCCGGTGTCCGGAGGTCATCCCGCCCGACTCGTTCTCCGGGGCGGCCTACAGACGGTTCGTCGGGTTCAAGCAGTCGCTCGCCGAGGAACGCCTCGAGACCGACCGCGACGACGTCGTCGAGGAGTACTTCGCGGACGTCGCGGACGGGTTCCCACAGGCGGCCCGCGAGGCCGCCGCCGAGGCAGCCCGGCTCGCGGCCGCCGAGGAGTGGGAGGCGGCTCGCGAGGCCGTCGACACGTTCACCTCGGTGTGTGAGACGGACCCGCCGCCGCTGGAGGCGGTCGCCGACGGCCATCAGTCGGCCTGTCACCTGCCCGCGGCGGAACGCCGCCCCTACGAGTGGTGAGCGTGTCCGGCCCCCCTCCCGACCTGGTTAGTGACGCGCTCCCGACGACTGCGACGCTGGGCGTCGGCGTCTACTGTCTCGATCCCGCTGGCGAGGAGGTGGTGGCCTACCGGGCCGACCAGCCCCGCGCCCCGGCATCGAACACGAAGCTACTGACGACCGCCATCGCGCTCGACCGGTTGGGGCCCGCCTACCGGGCCCGGACGCGGTTCAATCGCGCCCCGGACGGCCGGCTGATCGTCCACGGCGACCGTACTCTGGCCACGGACTCGGCGGACCTGACTGGGGCCGCGACTGCGATCGCGGACCAGGTCTCCGAGCTATCGGGGCTCGTTCTGGACGTCAGCGACCACGCCCGCCAGCCGTACGGTCCCGCCTGGACCTGGGGGGACGAACAGCGCGCGTACGGCGCACAGTGCTCGCCGCTGGCGGTCGACGGGAACGTAGTGACCGTCACGGTTGGATCCAACGACGACGCGGTGGACGGAGACTCGCTCGTCGCCCGGTCGGTCTCGCCCGCCTCCTCCGTTACCGACGTTGACGTCACGGCGACGGTCGACGCGGCGGCCGACCCGGACGGAGGGGACCTCGACCCGTTCCGCGATCACGAGACCGGACGGCTCAGGGTTACCGGGACGCTCCCGGCCGGGACTGAAACGACCGTGCGCCTCCCCGTGGGCCGACCGCTCCGCCACTACGGTGGGGTAGTCCGGCAGGCGCTGACGGAGTCCGGCGTACAAGTCGCCGGGGACCTCACGATCGCCCGCGAGGAGGCTCCGCCGCGGGACGGCGAGCCGATGGTGACGACCTCCAGCCCGCCCTTAGGGGAGTGTTGTGAGCTGATCAACCGACCCTCGGACAATTTCATGGCCGAACAACTCGCCCGAACGGTCGCCGGGACCGTCCACGGCACCGACTCCTGGGACGCCTGGGGCGACCTGGTCGACGAGGTCCTCGCGGCGCGGGACGCCGCTCCAGCCCGGATCCGTGACGGCTCCGGTCTCTCCCGGTACAACCGGATCGCCCCGCGGGACCTCGTGGAACACATCCGGTGGGCACTGGACCAGCCCTGGGGAGAGACGTTCATCGAGTCCCTGCCGGTCGCGGGCGAGAGCGGGACCCTTGCGAACCGGCCCGCCGAATTCGATGCGACCGTGCGCGCGAAGACTGGGACGCTCACCGGGGCGCGGGCTTTGTCGGGCGTCATCGAGACGGCCGCCGGTCGGGCCCCGTTCTCGATTCTGCTCGGCGACTTGGCGGGCACCCACGAGTCGGCCGGTCACGACCATATCGACGCGTTGCTCGCGGCCCTCGTTCCGGCCGTCACCTGAACCGGAGTCCCGAGGGCCGTCCTATGATTTCAGGTGGTCGTCGAACGCGGCCTCGATTCGCCGGACGGTGTGCCGCCACGTCGACCGCCGCTCGAACACGTGTGACTCGTCGGGATAGTACTGGGCGGTGAACTCCGCGTCGGCGTCCAGTAGCCTGTCGATCACGACGTCCAACTGCTCGAAGTCGACGTACTGGTCGTCGGTGCCATGGAAGCTGTACAGGGGGGCCTCGTACTGGTCCATGTGGGTTTTGGGGCTGGCCGCCGCCCAGGCGTCGGGCGCCTCCCACGGGGCCCCGCCGAGTCGCACGTCCATCCCGGAGGCCGCGGCGGGGTACTTGGTCTCGTAGGCCCACTCGCGGTACTGGACAAGGTCGGCTAGCCCCGCCAGGTTCACGCCGACGGCGAACGTCTCGGGGTGGGTGCCCAGCACCTGGAGCGTCGTGTAGCCGCCGTACGACAACCCCCAAGTGCCGATCGCGTCGCCGTCGACGAACGGCTGGGCCGCGAGGTACTCAGCACCGGCGACGATATCCCTGATCTCGTGGTCACCCCGATGGCCGGCCAGGGCACGGCGGAACGCGCGACCGTACCCGATCCCGCCCCGGTAGTTGACGAACAGCCCCACGTAGCCGCGCTGGGCGAGATACTGGTGGACGGCGTACGCCAGGCCGTACGACCGTGAGGGATGCCAGCCGGCCCGCATCTGGCGCATCGGCCCGCCGTGGACGTACACGACCGCCGGCAGGTCGCTCGCATCGTCCGCGACGCCGGTAGTGTCACGTGGATCCATCAGGTAGCCGGTGATCGTCTCGCCCTCCGCTCCTTCGTAGGTCACCTCCCTGGGGTGGATCGGGGCGACCGGCCAATCGTCGACCGTCGCAGTCGTCACCCGCCTGGGGGTCGCCCCGTCGGCCTCGCTTGAGGGGCCGTCGCCCGCCGACGTGAGTCGGATGACACGGAGTTCGGGCGACCGGTCGGCGGACGCGTGGACGTACGCCATCCGCGTCCCGTCCGGGCTCGGTCGCGGATGGACGTTCGTCCCGTCGCTGGTGACCAAGGGGCGGGTCGTTCCCTCAAGGTCGACCGCGAACACCTGCCGCTCGCCCGCAGCACGCCGGTTCGAGGCGAACACGAGAGTCCGCTCGTCCAACCACTGGGGGCTGGCGCCAGCCACGCCGCGGTCCTCGAACGCGCCGTCCGTGAGCTGATCTACGGTCCCGTCCAGGTCGACGACGTACACGTGTGCCCAGCCGTCCCGCGAGCGGGTCATGGCCACGTGTCGGCCGTCGGGCGCAACCTCGGGGGCGCCGCCCGAGACGACGCCGTGTTCCCGATCGACCTCCTCGAACAGGATCGCCTCAGTCCCCGACTCGATATCGACGGCGACCACCTGGCGGATCCTGCCCCGGTCGCCGGTTCGCTCGACCAGCAGCCGACCGTCCGCTAGCCACTCCGGCACGCTGGTGGAGAAGTCGCCGCTCCGGCTCCGCCAGACCAGTTCACCCGTCTCGCAGTCGAGTACCCCGACCTGTTTGACGTCCTCGTCGACGAACCGGTAGGCAACCGTGTCGGGATCCCGCCAGGCGAACATCCGCGACTCCCCCAGGTAAGGTCCGCGATCGGGGGCGTCGAAGCCCTGCTCTGAGCCAGCCTCCAGGTCTCGCACCCAGGGACGGCCGTCGTGATAGTAGGCCACCTGCCGACCCTCGGGCCCCCAGGTGAACGCCGCGTCGTCGGTCGGGACGTCGGCCAGCTGGGTCGTCCCGTCGTCACCGACAGTCGCGAGATGGAGTTGTCCTTCGTCCGTGGCGACGAGGAAGCGGTCGTCGTTCGGGGCCGGTGCCACCGACGCGACGCTCCCCGTCCCTGGGCGGGAACGGCGGGCTTCGCCGTCGGTCGGAGCGACGACGACAGCCTGGCCATCGCCCTCGTGGATCGGAGCGACGACCGCACTCCCGTCGCCCGTCCAGGCGGGGGTCCCCGGGTAGTCGACCTCAAGCACGTCCGCGACCGTCACCGCAGGCTCGTCCATACTCACGCCTCCCGGGCGACTGGCTTGGGTGTTATGTCAGCCCCCCTCAACCACCGCAAAACGTAAGCCGACGCTTCCGAGTAAATAAGGGTATGTCGGAGGGTGGCACACCCCAAAACGGCGGTCAGAGCGGGACGTTCCTGGAGTTAGAACTGTGGCACCCCGACTGCTGGACGCTCCATACGACCCGTTCCACCGACGCAGGGCTGGTGGCCCGCGGCCTCTATACCGTCGACAACGAGGTCCACGCCCGGTTCACCGCCCACGGCGAGACGGACGCCGCCGTCAACCAGCTCGTTGCCGCAGCCCACGAGTCGTCGCTGACATCGTCCGTCCGCGAACTGGAGCCGCACCTCGACCCGCTGTCGGCCGCCCGGCCTCCGGGCCGGGCTACCCGTGAACTCCTCGTCGAGTACTCGGGGGAGAACAGCGTCTACGAACCCCTCATCTCGCAGGGATTCGTCCCCGACGGCACGGTAGAGATCACCGATGGCCAGGAGTACTGGCCGGTGGTGATCAACGCCGACCGCGACGGCATCAAACGCCGGCTCGACGCGGTCCGGGCGGAGATGGATGCGGACGTCGAGATCTGCCGGATCGGGTCGACCGGCTCCCAATCGAGCGACGACTCCGACGCGGATGCCCTGACGCCGCGCCAGCGGCAAGCTCTCCGGACCGCGATCGACGCCGGGTATTACGAGTGGCCCCGGGACGTCACCGCGGGTGACCTCGCCGCCGCCCTGAACGTCAGCAAGCCGACGCTGCTGGAGCACCTGCGGAAGGCCGAGGCGAAAGTCCTCAACACGTTCGCTGACGACTCCGCGTGACGGAACCCCTGTCGTGAATATCGAGTGATCGATACGTGATCCCCGGATCGACGACTCCGACGACCCGGTGGGCGACCTCCGCGACACGTTTGAATTCGTGACGAAGACCGAAGCGGACCACTTGGAGGCAACCGCGGAGACGTCCGGGGAGTACCCCGAGGAGACCCCTGAGTTTAGGCTCAGAGTGACCGTTTCGCCTCCCCCGCGTTGGACCGCGGGCCCGCCGAGGTCGGTCCCGACCGCCAGGACTTAGCTCCCTGCGGTCGACGCCCGGTCCGACTCCCGATGACACGAGACCTGTTCCCCGACCGGATCACGACCGACAGGCTCACCTTCGAGCGGGTGAGCACCGACATGGTCGACCCGTTCGACCTGTACCGGTTCGTGTGCCGGGACGACTGGCAGGAGGACGCGACCGAGCACATGCCCTGGTTCCGATTCCAGCGGCTCGACCAGGTCGCCGACTTCATCGAGACGGCCGAACAGCAGTGGGCCGACCGCGAGACCGCCCGGTACCTCCTTCGAGCACCGGCCGAGGACGGCGCCATCGTCGGCCTGACCGCCTACGGGCCAGAGTGGGACACGCGCCGTGCCGGGTCCGGCATCGTCCTCGCGAGCGAGTACTGGGGCCGCGGCTATGCCGGCGAGCGGGCCGGCGTGTTCGTCGAACTCACGTTCGAGCAGTACGACCTCGATGCGTTTTATGCCACCTGCGCTGCGGATAACGACCCCTCCCGGCGGATGATCGAGAAGTACGTCACAAAATACGGCGGCCGACACGAGGGCCGGTTGCGCCACCATTCGGCCCGGCCGGACGGCTCGGTGACCGACCAGCATCGGTTCAGCATCCTCCGGGAAGAATACGAGACGGCGACGGCAAACATGGACACGCTGGCGTTCGATCTCGAGTGGTAACCTCCGGTCGACTCACCAGCGCGTGAGTTCCCGCGGGCCGTACCGTGTCGAGACGACTCCCAGGAACGTGGCGACGCCGGTCAGTGCCGCGAGGCCGCCAACTGCGAACACCCACGCCATGCCCGCGGCGTCCATCAGGTACCCGCCGAGCAGTGGCGCCAGTAACGCCCCGGGGCGCCACACCAGCCCGCGAATCCCGAAGCTGCTCGTGATACCCTGGCCCTTGCCCTCGTCGGCGAACAACGCCATGCTCGCGGGTTCGCGGACGCTATCGGCCGCGCCCAACAGCCCGTTCAGCCCCAGCATCACGAAGAACACGCCCGGAACGGTTCCGAGAACGGGCATGGACACCGTGATGCCCACCATGTCGCCAACCGCCGGCGCCAGCGGGATCGACAGCGCCACCAAGCCATAGGCGGTGCCGCCGGCGGCGACGAACAGGCCCCGGCCGTGGCGGTCCGAGAGCCGACCGGTCACGGGTTGGCCCAGCATGTTGACGAACTTCTCAGCGGCGATGACCGCGCCGACGGCGGCCGCGCTCAGTGCCAACCCGCCCCGGGCGACGGACACGCCGACGAAGATGGGCACCCAGTTGCGGACCAGCGTCACGGCGACCGCGTACTGGGCCCGGAAGCTGGTGATCGTGAGGATGCGCTCGTTGAGCGCCAGGTCGAAGAACGCGAACTCGACCGCCCCCGACTCGTCGTCGACGAGCAGCCAGATGCCGAGGATCGCCAGGCCGAACAGCCCGACGACGACTCCAAAGATGGGCCCGAATCCGTACAGTTCGAACGCGGCGCCCGCCCCGAGGGTCCCGAGGATGCCGGCGGCCATCCGCCAGGAGTTGTACTTCCCGATCTGGTTGGCCCGCTCGTCATCGGTAGCCAACTCGCCGACGAGCGCCAGGCTTATCATCCCGGTCCCGACGACGCCCAGACCCTGGAGGCCCCGAGCGAGGATGAACCCGGTGGCGCTCTCGACCACCGGGAACAGCGCGTACGCGACGGCGCTGAGCCCGAGCGATCCCAGGAGGATGGCCCGCTTGTCGTACCGATCGGCCGCCCAGCCCAAAGGGATGACCGCCAAGCCGCGCCCAATCCCGAGCGCGGTTACGAACAGCCCCACGACCAGCCCGGTCGCGTCCAACTGCTCGATGTACTCCGGCAACAGCGTCAACAGAACGATAAAGCCCAGACTCCCGACGAACCGCGTCAGATACAGCGGATAGAAGCGCGCCCGGTCGGCCATACCCCTCCCGACGGGATACCCCGTCCTAACGGTCCCGCTTTCGGGCAATCCGGCCGGTTCCGGCACGCGATCCCCGCAGCGCGGTCGAGTGGACTTCAGTTCTCATAGGTAGGAATCAAATTCCGGTACCGTTCCCTGTTCACAATAGAAAACCAGTAATGATAATTGGAAGTCACCTTTCAAATAGGGCGAGCCATCACACTCGTATGCGTCCTTAAGGACGCAACCGGGCACTATCGGGTACGGGGCCGGGTCGCGGGCGTCCGGCCACCGCTCACACCACGGGAGCACCCTTTCAACCATTGGCATGGTCGGGCTCCTCCCTTCCGGGTTTTCCATCCGGGTCGAGTTTTTAGTCGTCGCTTCGCCGTCCGTCCGGTTCGGTCAAGCCGGCGTTTGAGCTTTCGGAGGGTATTTCTCCGAGTCGGCAGACGCCTTACCTATGGGCATGAGTACCGGCAGCCGGCTCGTCGGACTCGGGCTGTTACTGGCCGGGTTCTATCTGGCCGTCCTGGTGTTCGGTCCGCTCGCGTTCCTCCTGATCCCGGTCGGGCTCATCATCGCCGGCGGCGTGGTGATGCTGCGCAGCGAGGAGACGACGCCGCCGGACCGGTCGAACTGTCCGGCCTGTGGCGCCCCGAACGACCCGGACGCCGAGACCTGTCGCCACTGTGGGGCAACGATGGACGGGCCAGCCCGCGCCGCGTGAGTCCTCCTGTCACTGCAACACGACGAGCCAGGTCAGGGTCATCAATCCCAGGGTCACGAGGACCACCAGCGTCCAGCCGAACTCCAGCAGGCCGATGAACGAAAGGCCCCAGACGACGATGGTGCTGAACAGTCCCGACAGCACGGCGTTCAGCGCGAACAACACACGGGGATCCCCTTGGGCCATCATCCCCCTGGCCGGGGCGCCGGGACTTAGCTTTTGATGGCGGGGACCGTAGGACCTCTCGAACCGTCCACATGCGCCTCCGCAACGACGAGGGGAAGCCCGTCGATCCAGTTCCGTTCCTCGTGACCGTCCTCGCCGGCTTCCTCGTGCTATACTCGTTCGGCCCCGGCTATCTGATGGTGTTCGGGCTGCCCCTGGCGACGACGCTCGCCGTGGTGACCGCCGTGTTCGGGGGCGTCGTCGCAGTCGCGTTCCATCGGTTCGTCTGGACCGCGCGCCCGGAGCGCCGCGGGGAGGTCCCCAGCGGCGTCCGGTTCAAGCGACTCGTCTACGCGGTCCTGATCGGCATCGGGATCATCGTGCTGCTGCTCCTCCCGATCCACTTCTGAGCCCGCGTGCCGACGGCAGGTTCAAACCCGTGGCCGTCGACAGCCCCGACGATGCGCGAGACGGAGGTCTCGCAGTTCGTCCCGGCCACCCCCCAGGAGGTCGCCCGGGTGCTCAATCCGGCTGCCGTCGTGGAATACGAGGGGAGCTTCCAGGTACTCGACATTCGCGAGGAAGACGACGCGACGCTGGTGACGGCCGGAAGCAGCGGCCTCCGGCTGCACCTTCGGTTCGAGCGACGCGAGGACGGCCTGTATTACGAACAGGAAGGCGAAGCGGGTCCATTCGACGCGATGTGGACGCAGCTCCGCTGGACCAACGAGAACGAGGGGACCCGCGTGACGGCCCGGTCGGGCGTGAGCTTGGGCCTCCCCGTCGACGCGGTGACCGACCGGGTGGCGACGTGGAAGCGCCGAGGGGAGCTCCGGCGGGCACTGCGCCGGCTCGCGGCTGACTTCGAGTGATCGGCACCGACACCCGCCCACCGGCCAGTTCGACTGTGCGCGATCCCTGCCCGACCGACCCCACTCTTTTATGACCGACCGTCTCGATTTCAACCAGCATGAGTGTGCTTGACTCGGTCAAGGAGATCCTGAAAGCGTCGACCCAGAACCCGAACCGTGGGGAT
This sequence comes from uncultured Candidatus Halobonum sp., assembly GCA_964502585.1. Lineage (GTDB taxonomy): Archaea > Halobacteriota > Halobacteria > Halobacteriales > Haloferacaceae > CAZCXJ01. The sequence continues at coordinate 1,419 of CAZCXJ010000036.1, read as the reverse complement.
GAGACCACGGAGTCGAAGGGAGCCTACTGGTGTAACGACTGCGGTGAGCGGATCCTCGACATCGACGTGGCGGGAGACGAGGCACCTGACTGCCCGCAGTGTGGCGAATCCATGACGTTCGAGCGCTCGGCAGGCTCGACCGGGTGCGCCTGCTGACCGACGGGACCGTTTATATCCGTCCGGCACCCAGGGGGAACCCATGAGCGAGGACAGTGCCGCCGGCGCCCCCGCGGGCTCGCGGCTGGACGAGCGGATCGCGGCCTTCCGCGAGCGCTTGCACGAGTGGCTGCACGGCCTCTGGCACGGCATGATCGAGCATCCCGCCTTCGAGAAGATCGAAAAGGAGGCGGAGGACATCGAGGACGAGTTCCTGTTCGCCTGTTTCGCCGACGCGTTCGGCATCCCGAGCCCGGTCTCGTACTACACGGTCGAGCTCCTCCCATACCTTGCCGAGGAGTTCGAACAGTTCGAACGGCGGATGTGGGACCGTCAGTCATTGCTGGAACGGAAGGGCCAGCAGTACCACTTCCACTGACCACCACCGATGCGCAAGTTCGTCTTCTTCGGCGGCAAGGGCGGTGTCGGCAAGACGACTGTCTCGAGCGCCTACGGCCTGAAGTGCGCGACGGCCGGCCTGGAGACGCTCGTCGTCTCGACTGATCCCGCGCACAGCACCTCCGACGTGTTCGATCAGCCGTTCGACGACGAGCCTGCCCGGGTCGACGGGAAAGAAAACCTGTGGGCGATGGAGATCGACCCCGAGGAGGAGGTTGAGGAGCACATGATGGAGATCAAGCGCCGGATGGGCGACCAAGTGAGCCCGGCCATCGTCAGTTCGATCGACCGCCAGATCGAACTGGCCCACAACACACCGGGGGCGTACGAGGCAGCGCTGTTCGACCGGTTCATCGAGGTGATGCGGACCGCCGACGACTACGACCGGGTCGTGTTCGACACCTCGCCCACCGGCGGGACCCTCCGGTTGCTGTCGCTTCCGGAGTTCCTCGACCAGTGGCTCGAGCGCCTCATCGACAAGCGAGCCAACAGCATCGACCTGTTCGAGAAGGCCGCCATCGGCGAGAAGGAGGCCCGCCGGAAGCTCGAGGAGGACCCCATCATCAACCACCTCAAACAGCGGAAGGAGAAGTTCGAGTTCGCCGGCCGGACCCTTCGTGAGGACGCCGCCTTCTTTCTGGTCCTCAATCCCGACGAGCTGTCGATCCGGGAGACGGAGCGGGCCCTGTCCCAGTTGACGGACAACGGCCTCGCGGTCGAGGGCCTCGTGATCAACAAAGTCACGCCCGAACCGGACGAGACGGAGTCGGGCCGCGGCGCGACGTACCTTCGGGACCGGGTCGCCACCGAGCGGGAACGAATCACACAGATCCGCGACCAGTTCGACCGGCCGGTGATGGCCAT
>CAZCXJ010000035.1:0-21248 GCA_964502585.1 uncultured Candidatus Halobonum sp. | reverse complement strand
GCCACACGGGGTAAGAGCTGAACGCATCTAAGCTCGAAACCCACCTGGAAAAGAGGCACCGTCGAGGCCTCTCCTGCAACAGGAGATCGATAGACTCGGGGTGTACGCGTCGAGGCGACGAGACGTTCAGCCCGCGAGCACTAACCGGCCAAGCCACACTCATGCGCTGTGCCCCGCCGAGCGGGCCCAGGCGCTATCTGGATCGCACGTATACGCGGTCGGACCACCGACCACGGTTTGACGCCGGTTCGACTCCGGCGGTCGGCTTGAAGGCGGCCACAGCGGCGGGGACACACCCGTACCCATCCCGAACACGGAAGTTAAGCCCGCCAGCGTGCCAGCGAGTACTGGAGTGTGCGAACCTCTGGGAAAACTGTCCCGCAAGGGAGGCCAAGTGCAGGTCGAGGACCGCAATTCGGGAGTCACGCAGGGTCCGTCCCGGTGACACCCGGAAACCGGTCCGTCGACGCCCGTAACTGGTGGTTCGCCGCCTCCCATTCATACTTCATTCAATCGTTCGGTAGCTCAAGCTCTGACCTGCTTGGCGGCGTTTTCCGTACTGCCGAAGCACCGGCGGTGGGTCCGCTCCCGGCCTACTCCTCTTGAGAGTGATCCGGTGATGGGGGGGTCGCGAACACGTCCAGATTATGCGCGATGTAGGTGAGTTCCGCGTCGGCAACCTGTTGGGTTCGCTGTGCCAGCCAGTCGCGAACCGTGACCTCGTTCAGTTCCGGATCGTCGACTACTGCCCCGCCGATAAAGCCGAGGACGTGCCGCAAGAAGTACGCTTCGTCCGCCGGATACCGTCCCTTGTCGGGACTCACAACCCAGGCGGAGCTTCCGATCACTTCGACTCTTCCGCCGGCTGCTCGGACGCGCTCCGGCAGCCGCGACCCGGCCCGGGGATCCCCCGGCTGGTTCCGGTCCCGCATGTGTGCGTGGAACCGTCGCTCGATTCGTCGGTCCAACGTTGGGTCACTCGCCGGGCTGAAGCGCGTCGCCCCGTCGAAAGTGATCGGGGCATAGATCGCGCCATCCGGAACCGCACGGAACAACGAGCGGAGCGGTTCAACTCCCGGAACTAAATCAAGGAACGCTCCAGCGATGAGCAGGTCCCGGTCCCGGTCGCTCTTCTCGACTACTTCGAACGCGTCTGCGGTAACATACTGGGCTCGAACCCGTCGATTGTCGCCGGTCAGCTTCCGCGCAAACGCTGGGCCGGTATCCGCACCAGGGACTGCCGATGCTTCGAGCGGCTCGACCTCATACCCAGCAGCTCGAGCCGTTTCGGGGAGCCGCTCCCGAGCGGCCGCGACGTTCGCCGGGTCGATATCCAGTGCGGTGTATTCAACCTCGTACGGCAACACGTCCCATTCGAGCATCCGCTCGAGCATCGTGCCGACCCCCGCTGCGACCTCGATGATACGGACTGGCTGCGATCGCGCGCCGAGGAAATCGACCACCGCGTCGAAGGTTTGACGATGGAGCGCGCGGTCATCAACCGTTCGCTTGGCTGCCAGATAGCGCTGAGTGGATCGCTCGTCCGGCGATTCGTGTGGAATATCATCAGCGGTCATCTCTTGTCACGGATTTTCTGGAGGAACTCGTCGACCCTTCTGGCCGTCTCGGTCCAGTCAGGATGGGCCGAAAAGCGATTTCGAGCCGCAATCCCGAGCCTCCCGAGACGACCACGGTCAGTGGCCAATTCGTTGAGGCGGGTAGCGACTGCTGCCGGATCGTCCGGAGGTACGAGAATCCCGGTTTTGCCGTCCTCGATAAAATCCACCGCACCCCCGGCGGTCGACGCCAGCGGGACCGTTCCGTGTGCCATGGCTTCCAGATAGACCATCCCGAACCCCTCGTACCGGGACGGCCCCGCTAGCACGTGTGCGTCGTTCAACTGTTCGGCTACCGCGCCGTCCGACAACTGGCCGGTGAAATTCACCCGACCCCTGATCCCTAGCGACGTCGAAAGTGACCGACAACGACGAGCATAGGTGGGGTTCACTGTGGTGTCGCCAATGACCGTCAGTGTCCAACCGGTCCGGGCTTCGGCTGGCCCGCCTTCACCCCCCCACCCATCGACCCGGGCGACACCCTTGAGCAGGGTATCGAGCCCCTTTCGCGGGATCACGTTCCCGAGAAAGCAAACCCGGAACGGATCCGAAGCCGCTCGCTCCCGGATAGTGGAATCGGCTACCGGATCAGGTGGTGCAAGATGGTCCGCAGCCGGCGGCGCGATAACGCTGGGTGGGGCAGCATGGCGTGAAACGCGTCGGCGTGTAGTCGCCCCGTTACAGATGACGCCGTCCACCGAGCGGAGGTACCGTCCCTCAACGGCCCCGTAAATAGCGTTCATCACGTTCGATCGCGGTTCGTCGGACCGGAGGTGATGCACTATCGACACGACCGGCAGGTCCACCATGTCATTGAGCAACGCCAGCGACGGATGGCAGAGTTCGTCCTGTAGAAGGATATCATACGGTCGGGTGAGTCGACGAGCGACCTCCGGTTTCAGATTGTCGAGGAGATGTCGGGGATAGGACCGTTGAGACAAAGGGATCACCTCGACGGTAATGCCTCGATCGATGAGTTCGGCTCTCAATCGCCGGTCGTACCGGTAGCCGCCCGACGTCGGTGCGAGCCCGTCGTAAAGGACAAATCCGATCTGCACTGGTCCGTCCTGGCTCCCCCGGTTCCGTGTGGGTTTCATTCCTTCATCGGTCCGATGCTCCGGATCGTTGTTCAGGGTGAGCGTTCGTAGGCAGCCCAGGCGGTTTCATCCTCCCACATCTTGACTTGAACGCGTTCGGCCGTCGGAAGTGCCACTCGGTCAGTAAAGCGGTCACAGAATTCCCGGGCGAAGTGTTCGACGCTCGGATTACGTCCGGCAAACTCCGGAAGGTCGTTCAGCGTCGCATCCCGATACCGGCTCTCAAGCGCATCCAGGGCTGCGTTCACGTCGTCGATGTCGACTAGATACCCGTGCTCGTTCAGTTCGGGTCCCTCGACCGATACCGCGGCCTCGAAGTGATGAGAGTGGAGTTCCCCCTCTGGACCAGGATTCGGAACGGTGAGGAAGTGCTGTGCGATGAAGTCGCGGGTGACGGTAACTGTGTACATGCGTGTTTCGAGAGTTTCCTTCGATGCTGATTCGGGTCGGGTCTGTTTCATCATGAGCTCTTCAATCGTAAGTAAGCAGGATGCAGAGTTCGTCCTCCGTATCGTCGCTCAGCCGGTCGTACGCCGCCGAGGCATCATCGACCGGGACTCGGTTCGTGACCAGTGCGTCCGTATCGAGGTCCGGGAGGTGAGAACGGGCGACGGCAAGGCGACGCCCAGAGGTCCAGCGTCCTCGGTGTTCCGGGTCGATGGTGCTGACTTGGCTCGATTCGACGCGGATCCTGTTTCGGTGGAACCGCCCCCCTAGATCGAGATTGGCCTGCTTACGACCGTACCATGATCCAACGAGCACTCGGCCGTCGTAGCCCGTCGCCGCTATAGCGTCGTTCAGTGCCTTCGGGTTTCCGCTCACCTCGTACGCCAGATCGAGTCCGACGCTGTTCTCCTGGGCATCCAGGCGAGTATCGGCAGTTCCCGGAGCGTCGATCCACCATCCGTCGATTTTCTCGGTCCGTATCTTGGAAATAGCCTCGGTCTGCTCCGGGTCGACCGTTCGATCTGCGCCGAACTGCTCGGCGAGCCGCCGGCGTGAAGCGCGTGGCTCGACTGCGATGAGCTCCGCAAGCGGGTGTTTCGCCAGGAGCGCGGTCGTGAGAAGTCCGACCACGCCCTGTCCGAAGACTGCGACTCGTTCCCCGACCATCGGCTGACCGTCCATGAGGAAGTTAACGGCAGTTTCGAGGTTCGGGAGGAGCGCAGCCGTACCGGGCTGAAGGTCCGAGACGGGGATGAGGTCGGCCGGGTTCGCAAGGAAATGGCTGTCATGAGGGTGAAACGCGAAAACCGTTCGGTTACGCCAACGATCATCGACCTCGTCTCCGACCGCGGTTACCTCGCCGACTGCCGCATAGCCGTACGACAGGGGAAAAGAGAGATCACCTGCGAGCGCATCGATCGTCGGGTCGGCCGCCAGGTTTGTCGGTGCCTCGCCTCGGTACAGGAGTAGCTCCGTTCCGGGACTGACTGCCGAAACGGTCGTCCGAACACGAACCTCGTCTGGCCCTGGTTCGGGGATCGTCGACTCGATGATTTCGACGGTTTCCGGCGCGGCAAACCGAACAGTCCGACGTCGCTCACTCATCGTTCAGTCTCCGGTTGCAGTCGGCACACCACCCTCGACGCGCGTCCCGTGTTCCCGGCACTCCTCGAGGGCCTGCTTGGCACCCAAGCCGGCCTTACGGGGCGTTTCCCCTCGTCCGATACCGACTTGTAGCTCGATATTCGTAGTCTCACGAACGTGATCGACGGCGGCGTTGAATGCCGAGGCGGTGAGGGACGGACAGACGGCGATGAGATTGTCTCCTCCGACGAAGAAGGTGACCGACTCGTGCTCGGTCCGCATGTACCGGCGCAGTGCCGTGCACCCTTCACGAATGCGCGCCAAGGCATCGAAGGCGTTGACCGCGTCGGTGTACCGAGCCGTCGCATCAACGATATCGAAGTGGCCGACGGTGAGTGCATCCGGGCCGGGGGATTCCGCAAAGGAGTCCCCCACTAGCGCCTCACGGCGGTCGGTCGACTGTGCGCTGCCGGTCGTCTGGAGTAGACCGGTCGCTGTCCCGATTGCGGTTATCGGGGTAGCGCCCGTTCCGATTGCCAGGCTGACAGTCACCGGATACCGGTTCCGGACCAACGCCTGCAGACGGTCATGATCCGTCCGGTCGAGTCCGTTTGTTACTGCCAGGATGTTGTCGTATCGGGCGGCAAACGCGTAGCCGCCCCGAGAGCCGACAAAGCGGGCGACGTCGGCGTACAGCTCGGACTGAAGCGTCTGGAGATCCATCTCCTGTCGCGGCTCTGGGGAGACTGTCCATGGACCATAGTTATCGAGTTGTATGAGAGTCGCCTGAATCGAACCTCGCACGGCCCCGCATAGGTCGGCGCACGCATAAACCCGCGGTCCGGCCCGTCAGAACACCGCCCCCGGGACCTTCATTCGATCCCCGGATAACCAGACCCGTGGACCCATCCCCTGAATCGTTCGCGAGCCCGAGCGAACACAGGGGCAGAGCCTGTGCCAACGAACGCGGGGACCGGTTCGTACGTCCGGCCTTCCACCAATCCGAGTGCGTACGCGACCGCGCGATGATTCCCGTCCGCGATGTACAGCGGTACGTCTCCCGGACGGGTCGTGACGACTAACGGGTCATCGATGCGAGTCCCTTCGTCGCAGAGATGCCGAACGCACGCCAAGTCCAGCCCCGGTGAGTCGATGAGGTCGGTCTCGATGGGGCGGAGATCGGCGAGTTTGGCGGCGATCGACGTGACGCGGCCGTCGGATGCCAGTGCCCGCCAGCCGAGTGCTGACGGTCCCTCGACCACGTGAAGCTGGTCGAACGTCACCCGTTCCAGGTTCAGTTTTCTCCATTGGAACGGCGCGTCACGCCAGAGAACTGACGCGGCTCCGGGTTGATATCCAAGCAGCTCGTCAAGCATGGGTCCGACCGCGGTACCCGAGTCAGGCGGCTCGGCGTCGCGTTTCCGGCGTTCGCGAGCTAGCCAAGTACGGACCACCTCAGCGTGGGTGACGCGCTCGCTGTTCACGGGGCACGGACACGAGCCACGTTCATAAGTGTCCATCGACGAGTGCAGCTCGGCGGGAGCCCACTGCGAACCTCGACTGACCGCCACCCTTAATTTCGAACCTAGCGTACCACCGACTGCGCCACGGTGGCAGAGTTCGGTCAGACGCGACGGCCTGCAGAGCCGTTCTACGCCGGTTCAAATCCGGCCCGTGGCTTCTTGTAGAGGGATTCAGGTTCACCCCACTTCTGGTTCGTGCTGTCGACTCCGTGTCCCTCTGCTCACGGACCTGTCAGGGGGTTCGTACCGCACCTCTCGTCTACGACGGGACCGATTCCTTTCCTTGGGGGATCCGACCCATGACTCGGGTTCCTTGAGGAAGCACGAGGGAGGCTCCGGCTTGCCAACCACCCGGACCGTTGTGTTCCGATCCCCCTGATAGGGGAATCGACGACCCCGACTGGGGGCCGCCGCCACCTCCGGTTGCTCCCGAAGGCAGTCGGCCGGGGAGCTAACATTCAGGCCCTTCGAGCACATACAGGCACTAATGAGCGACGGCGTGGCGGGAACCGCCCGACGCAAACTCCGTCTTCGGTGGACGGGCCTGGCGATACTTTGTTTTCTTCTAGCGCTCGCGGGCTATCTCATTCTAAGTGCCTGGTGGTCAATGGACCACGGTCGCCGTTGGGTTGCTGCGGCAGGGGGCGTATTTTGTTACGAACTCGTTGTTCTCGGTCGGTTTTTGGATCGGAACCGACGAACCGAAGCAGCGCAGTTGCATGGTTCCCTCGGAACGGCCAACTTGGTTACCCTCGGACGTGGCGTGCTCCTTGCGTTGCTAGCCGGGTTCGCCGTCGTGCCACAACCGGACGGAAGTGCAACGTGGCTTCCAGCCGGGCTTTACGCTAGTGCAGTGATACTTGATCAGGCCGACGGCGCGCTCGCCCGGTTCAATGGCCGGACTACGCTGCTGGGAGCCCGTCTAGATGCTGAATTTGACGGGCTCGGGCTCCTGGTTGCCGGGGCGGTCGGGGTCGCCTACGGGGTACTCCCACCCTGGTTTCTGGCGGTCGGCCTCGCCAGGTTCGTTTACGCTGGCGCACTCCGCTTGGAGCGGGCCAAAGGAAAGGAACTACGGGACCTCCCTGGCGATCGGTTCCGTCGACCCCTCGCCGGCACGCAGATGCTCGTCGCGGCCACCGCCCTCTCACCCCTCCTCGACCCGCCGCTTACGACGATCATTGCGACGATTGCCGCCATCCCGTTTCTGGCACGCTTCTTCATGGACTGGTTGGTGGTTACCGGCCGGTGGTGAGTCGTTCGGTCGGCACCGGCTGAATGACGAGGTCCGTAGACCCCGTGACCGTCTTCGGACTTGCTTAACAACGTGGGATTCCGGCCCACGAGCTGCGACACTTACGATGTGAGCTCGGAAGTAGGGACTGACCCCGGGTTCACCCGGAAACGGGGTCCCTACCGGGGATCAACTGGACAGCCATCGGGCTGGCAACGCTCGCGGTGTCGTTCCCCTATTTCTGGGAGGTTCGTTCTTCCCCGACGGCCTCAGGATTCGTTTCTTGCCTGCAGGTCTCGAACTCTTCTGGGCCTCCTGCTCGCCCTGATACGGTATCGACGTCGACTCCTGTTCGGGGTCGATATCTCATATACCGCAGTTCGGGTCGTCCTGTGGTACGTTCTCAATTCCGCGGCCGGAGACAAACGGTTCCTTGCTGACGTCGGGGCGCTCGGTCCTGTCGACAAGGTCGCCCAACTCGTCCTCACCGGGCTGCTCGCGGTTCTCTACCGTCGAGCATCCTAGCTCCCCGAAAGGCGGGGCCGGCGGTGCCTTTCGAGACAACGCAGACCTGTCACGGAAACGTAACGGCTAAACACCGGGTTGCCCATGCCTCGCGTATGCAACGACGCGCCGCGGCGCTGTACATCGCCTTCTTTCTCCTCGTGGGCGCAGTGGCGTTCTCCCTAATCGCGACCGCGAGCGAACCTCAACTCGTCTTCCAGGACCCCGATCACGAGCTATCCGAGGGAGGGTCGTTCACGGTCGGGGATCGGGAGTACGTGGTGACGGCGATTGAGGCCGACGAATCCGACGAGGAAGGCACGGAGTCCTTCTCGGCTACCCTGGAGTACACGAACGACTCCGCTCGATTCACCGAAACCTGGGATAACGGATCCACGGTCACCTTCGACGGAACCGAATGGACCGTGAACGTCACTCCCGGGGAAAACGTCTCGCGATTCGAACTCGTCGAGACCATCAATCGGACCGCGATCCTCCGGAACGATTCGCGCGTCGAAAACGAGACCGTCCTCGTGGAGGGTACGGAATACGTCGTGCGTCAAGACGACGGGAACCGAACGCTGATTCCCGCTGAGAGATACTTCCCCGATCCCGAAACCCGCGAGTTCAGGGAAGGCGAGACGGTACAGTATTTGGGGAACGAAACCACAATCAGTGCCGTTGAAAACGATGGGGTGACGCTTACTTGGACCGGTCCGCGGGCTCAGTCAGTGGATGTGATAAACGAGGCGAACCTGACCCTGAACGGACGGACCTACTTCGCTTATCTCCCGAACGAGGAAACGCTGGTGTTGACCACGGAGTTCGACACATACCAACGGCACCAAGCCGAAGCTTCTGCCTTCCAGCGCCACAAGAACGGTCTGTGGGGGGTTACCATCGTGAGCGGAATCGCGTCCGTGCTGCTCGTCGGGCTAGCCTACCTGCCTTCCAGGTACTGACTTCACCCCGACGGGCGCTGCCCACTCCGGCGGCTGGCTTCGTTCATCCGTGAAACCGATACAACGACGTCACGAACGGAAGTCGGTTGAAAAGCCAGTACGCGATTGGCAATCCGACGATGGTCGTCGCGAGGAACGCGGCGACGTTCGCCCAGATCAGGCTCAGCCACCACCCAACCAGGACGAACCACAGCCCTCGAACGACCAGCGACCGCTGACCGCGTGCACTGTCGGGCGCGGTCAGCGACCGCGGTTCGGCGAGTGACAGTACGGTCGGAACGAGATTGATGAGTTTGATACCGAGGGGTAGACCGATGATAGTGGCGTTCAGGAGCCAGGCGACGTTCACCACGAGTGGCGTCACCCACCACCCGATCAGGAGGAACCACAGGGCACGAACTAGCAGGGAGCGTTGCGCCATACCGTAGCTCGGAGTGGCTCCCAGGAAAATCTTGTGTGGTGTGAGAGGTCAGAATTGGGCTCGCGAGCACGATGCCGACGGTCCTCGGAACACGGGCGCGGCGGGATTCGAACCCGCGACCGTCGGATATCTCCCCGCCCCAAGACCTGGGACGGTTAGAAGTCCGACGCTCTCTCCGGACTGAGCTACGCGCCCCCGATGTGGGAAAACGCGGCGACGCTCAAAAACCACCCGGTGGGAGGACCCGCCTGTCTGCTCACACCGTCACGACGGAGGCGTGTCGGGTGGACCGACCACGACAGCGTTTAACCTTCGGACTGAGTAGGTTCGAATATGGAGTGGAAGACGGACTGGGGGCTTCGGTTCCGGATGGCCCTCACGATGGTCCTGTTGTTCGTCCTCTATATCGGGTTCATCGGGGCGCTCGCAGCCTACGGTGTCCGGTTGCTTGGGATCGTCCTCGTGATGGGGCTCTTCCTCGGGGCCCAGTTCTTTTTCAGCGCTCGACTGGCATTGTATTCGATGGGGGCTTCCCGGGTAACTGAGGAGGAATACCCCGACCTGCACCGGAAAGTCACGCGGCTATCTCAGCAGGCGGATCTTCCGAAACCCGACGTCGCAGTCGCCGATTCCCGGGTTCCGAACGCGTTCGCGGCCGGCCGATCCCAATCGAGCGCAACAGTCTGCGTTACCACCGGCCTCATGCGGGCGTTGGATGACGAGGAGCTGGAAGGTGTGTTGGCACACGAGCTGGCACACGTAAAAAACCGGGACGTGATGGTCATGACGATTGCGTCCTTCCTCTCCTCGCTGGCCTTCATCGTCGTCAGATGGGGATGGCTGTTCGGCGGCGGCCGGAATCGTAACGGCGGCGGTGGCGTCATCGTTGCGGTGTTGGTCTCGCTGGTCGTCTGGATCCTTTCGTTTGTCCTTATCCGGGCCTTGTCCCGGTATCGGGAATATGCGGCCGACCGTGGCGGGGCGGTGATTACCGGTAATCCGAGCGCTCTCGCCTCTGCCCTATTGACTATTGACGGGCGAATGGATCGGGTCCCGGACGACGATCTACGTGGACAAGCCGAGATGAACGCGTTCTTTGTCATCCCGATAAAGTCCGGTATCGCCGGTCGGTTGTTCTCGACCCATCCGCCGACAGAGAAGCGGGTCGAACGGCTTCGGGACCTGGAACGGCAGATCGAAACCGCCTGAGATGGGCCTTTTCGATTCGCTGAAATCGGCACTGGGGATCCGGGCGGAAAGCGACGCTGCCAGTGCTGCGGACCCTGACGATCTCTTCGGGATGTCAACCGCCTACGTGACAATGGAGGCGGATCTCGGCTTCCGCTCGGTCGGCGAGGCCGCACTCTGCTTTTCGGCGGTCGACTCGACCGATTTCGCCGACACCGTTGAAGAAGTTGAGATGATGCTCCAGGCTGGCGAGGAGGAAACCGGAACGTCGTTCCGTCGGCGAAGCGATTCCCACGGATATCACTGGGTCATCCTGTCGGATGAAGACCCGGAGGACCTCGTCACATCAGTTCATTTCGCGGCTGACACGCTCATCGAACGCGGATACGGGTCTCGTCTTCTTGCTTCCGTCTTTGGCTTTGAAAACGACGACGGCGCGTCTGCCTACTGGATCTACTCCTTTCGGCGGGGTTCGTACTACCCGTTTGCGCCCGACGGGAATGAGCATAACAAGCGGCTGGAATTCAAGCTCGAATCGACACTCGAGGGTGAACTCGACTTGGAACCGGATAAGGAATACTGGTACCCCCTGTGGCCCGATACGCCAGGCCGACATCCTTGGGAATGAGTCCTGACTGACCGCATGTCACCGCCCCGCTGAATAACTCGTTTCACGTGGCATCTGCATGCCGCACGGGGTTCCGTGGCATTATCGTGCCGACACCGGTCGAGGCTTCGATCTGCACCGCCAAACAGGTCTGGATGGCCCTCCTGTCGACCTGTGGGCTTCGTTCCCGATCTTCCTTCTTCGATCCCCGTCTCCCGGAGGCCTGTCTCGGTGAGCCCGGGTTCTCGTTCGTTTGCCCAGCTTTACTTCCACAACGCTGTTAACGGGGCTTTATGTACCGGCCGCCTCAACGGCCGATGTCATGGCAGAAGATGATCTTGAGGATCTTCCGGGCGTCGGTCCAGCCACCGCTGACAAACTCGTCGATGCCGGCTTTGATAGTTATCAAGGAATCGCCGTCGCGAGCCCCGCGGAACTGTCCAACACCGCTGACATTGGGGAGTCGACGGCCGGCGATATCATTAATGCGGCCCGCGAGGCGGCCGACGTTGGGGGGTTCGAATCCGGCGCAGCCGTGCTCGAGCGACGCGAGGAGATCGGCAAGCTCACTTGGGGAGTTCAGGAGGTCGACGACCTCCTCGGCGGTGGGCTCGAGACACAGTCGATTACTGAGGTGTATGGCGAGTTCGGGTCCGGCAAATCACAAGTCACCCACCAGATGTGTGTCAACGTTCAACTCCCACGTGAGTATGGCGGCCTCGAAGGGAGCGCCATCTTTGTCGACTCCGAAGACACGTTCCGCCCGGAGCGGATCGACGATATGGTCCGGGGGCTCCGTGACGAGGTGCTCGAGGCCCTCTTCGAAGCCTGGGATGTCGAGGGCGGCCCGGACGACGAGGGGGCGATGGAAGATCTTGTCGAGGCCTTCCTCGACGACATCCACGTAGCCAAAGCGTTCAACTCCAACCATCAGATCCTCTTGGCGGAGAAGGCAAAGGAACTCGCCAGCGAGAGTCAGGACGATGCCAAGCCGGTCCGGCTGCTCTGTGTCGATTCGCTGACGGCACACTTCCGTGCGGAGTACGTGGGCCGGGGTGAACTCGCCGAACGCCAACAGAAACTCAACAAACATCTCCACGATCTGATGCGGATCGGAGACCTGTACAACACTGCAGTGCTGGTCACCAACCAGGTGGCCTCAAACCCGGACTCGTACTTCGGTGACCCGACACAGCCTATCGGTGGGAACATCCTCGGTCATACCTCCACGTTCCGAATCTACCTCCGGAAATCGAAGAACAACAAGCGAATCGTTCGGTTGGTCGACGCCCCGAACCTCGCGGACGGCGAGGCTGTTATGCGAGTCGAGGACGGCGGCCTGAAACCGGAGTGAGAGTTCCGGCCGCCCCTCCTGCTGGGGGAAACGACCCGGCCACCGCCGTCTGTCGCGTCCCGATGGTCTTTTGAACTGGCACTTGCACGCCAGTGTAATGGACAATCCACCCCGTGTCCTCGCTGTTTCGGGATCGCTCCGGGATGGGAGCTATACCCGTGCCGCCCTGCGATATGCCCTTGATGCGGCCGCTGAGGCGGGTGCGGAAACAGACTTCCTCGATTTGGGTGATCCGGACCTCGATCTCCCCTTATACGATCCTGACCGGGACACGGCGGCTGCCGGCGATGCGGACTCCGTCCTCGCCCGGACCCGTGCGGCTGACGGCGTCCTGCTCGGGTCACCTGTATATCACGACTCGTACTCCGCCGCGTTCCGGAACTTCCACGACTACTGTGGATTCGACGAGTACGAAAAGACCGTCGTTGGACTGCTTGTCGTGGCAGGCGGTGGTACCATCGCGACAACTCTGAACCATCTGCGGGTCACGATTAGAGGAGTCCACGGCTGGGTGATGCCTCACCAGGTCGGGATCCGGTCGGCGCGGAACAAGTTCGAAGATCGCGAGACCGAGCCGGGCGACGAGATTGGGGGTGGCGCCCAGTACGTGTTCGTCGATGACAGGCTTCGCGATCGCACAGAGACGCTCGGACGACGACTGTCACACTACGCCCGCCATGCGGACGCGTTCCTGGACCTACCACCCGGACTGGAGTAGTCGGGCGGAGCTCCCGGTCTGTGTCTCGCTGCCAGACCCGGGTCGACGATTTACTCTGAGTCCCGGCCCTGGTCCACCAGCCGTTCCTTCTCTTGTTTGGAGAGTCCTTTGATTTCGTATTCACGGCGCATCGCCGCCGGTTTGGCGTCGAACGATTCGACGTGAACGAGGGTGATCGGAGTCCGTCCCCGGGTGTACTTGGCTCCCTCTCCACGCTTGTGTTGTCCGATACGCCGTGAGACGTCCGTCGTGTACCCGGTGTACAGGCTTCCATCCCCACAGCGAAGGACGTAGACGTAGTGGCCTTCTCCAGAGGGTGGTTCCACTGTCGCCGTACCAGGCTGATGGTCAGTCACGAGACGGATGAGTCACGAAGGTGGGAGGCGACAGAGCGCCAGAGTGCTCCACCCGCGTGTTCGAACAGACGAACCGTCGCCGCAGCATCGGTTGTGTCACGGTACGACTCGGCCTCAATCTCGCGAGCGGGTCCGTTCCCGTGCCGCTTCGGCGATCCCCGCATTCGCCGAGCAAGACGGGCATGCGGCCAACCGCCCCTGTCCATCGCTGAAGACACGGGCAAAGCGGTCGGAGACGTGCGACCCGCAGTGATCACAGCGTGGCATGGCTGTCCCCGGCATCCACCGCTGCCGGCAGACCTCCATTCGAACGGACCCTGTAAATACCCTTGCAACGGTCCAACCGCACAAGCGATTCATTTAGCATGAATATTCATGTATGATTCCGGAGATTGGGGCAACGACCCGTTCTTCTCGCTAGGGGCTGCAACCGCTCAAACCGTCGATAACGGGCCCGAAACGTGGATTTTCTCCGGTCGGAGTTGGGAAGCCTTAAGAACAGGGCGCCGGACGTTCCTCTTGCATGGCAGACCTCATCGTTAAGGCAGCCGTCAAGGAGTATTTGGACGACAAAAACGTCGCTTCGGATTTCTACGATGCGCTCGACGAAGAGGTAGCTGACCTACTCGACGACGCCGCCGACCGCGCAGAGGCCAACGACCGGAAAACCGTCCAACCGCGCGACCTG
Source organism: uncultured Candidatus Halobonum sp. (assembly GCA_964502585.1). Taxonomy (GTDB): domain Archaea; phylum Halobacteriota; class Halobacteria; order Halobacteriales; family Haloferacaceae; genus CAZCXJ01. The sequence continues at coordinate 7,450 of CAZCXJ010000035.1, read as the reverse complement.
TAAGCGACGATCCCGACTTTCACTTCGATTTCCCACCTCGAGTTCGTCAGCGGTAGCTAGCCTCTTCCCGTGCAAGTAGCGACGGGCCGCCCCCGTACTCGTGGCACTGGCAGTTTCCGGTCGGGGAGTTCGCTTACTTTCAGAGGCGGGCCATGCTGCCCTCAGAGGGGCCCCGGTGCGTGACCGAGACCTCTCGCTTCACCTCCGGGGGTCAGAAATCCAGAACGTCCACGTTTTCGTTCGCCTGCCCGACGTGGACAGTATCTGCCATCTCGACGAACAATCCATGTTCGACAATGCCGGGTGTTCGAGAGAGAGTTGTTGCCAAACTGTCCGGGTCTGTGATGGGGCCGAATCTGGCGTCCAACACGAGATTTCCATTATCAGTCACGATTGGTCCGTCCTTCCGTTTCGCCGTTCGTAGTTCAGGCTCGCCTCCCGCCTCCCGTATGCGACGGGCCACCATCGTACGGGCGTCCGGGAGCACTTCGACCGGAACTGCCCGGGTAATCACGTCCGCGAGCTTGGAATCATCCACGACAACGAGGAACCGATCGGCGCTCGAATCGATGACTTTCTCCCGGGCATGTGCCCCTCCACCCCCTTTTACGAGCGTACTGGTGTCGGGTGCTACCTGGTCGGCCCCGTCGATCGCGATGTCGAGTTCCTCTGTGTCCGCCATCGGTATCAGTGGGACCCCCGCCTCCTGGGCCGCTTCGCGACTCGCGTACGATGTCGGAACGCCTCTGATATCCAATCCCTCTTCGACCCGCCGTCCGAGCGTGCGAATCGCATGCGCCGCAGTGCTCCCCGTCCCCAACCCCACGGTATCCCCGTCGCTTACCTGCCATGCGGCCGACTCGCCCGCGTGACGCTTGGCTTCATCACTCCCGCCGGTCGATTTCATGATGGGTCCCTATTCCACAGGACCGGGACGCTTCGTGCCGAACGGTCTTGTAGAGGCATGCGTATCCCAGGACTGTCGGGGCGGATAAAACTGGCCCGGCCGCCCTGCCGCACGGTGCAGCCGACTTGATCCGGCTAGCTCCGACCCTTGTTTCGGCATGTTCCTGCTCCGGTCAGATCCTTCGCATCCCTAAGCAGGGTGGCACCGTCTCGGTTTGGTTCCACCCGGACCTGGGAATCAGAACTGATACTCGGGGGGTTTGCTTTTTCAAGCCTTCGGCCATGGTTTGGGTATGTCCTGTCAAGTCCCTCAAGGGTTGTCGACGGATGTCGGGACTGACTCGAACGCGTTATTGCTGGCTCCTACCATGTCGAAGACGGACAGCGACGTCTGCCGACACCTGCTCAAAACGGACGACGACGAGGAACGAAACCTTCTCTCGGTCCAGTTCACCGGGTCGGTCACCGCGGACGGGCTTACCCCGATGAACGCTCGACCTGCGGGCCGCCCCGATCGGATGGGGATCATCTCGGTCGGCGATCAACTGCGGTCCGCGACACAGGACGCGACGCCGGATGCGAAGCCGACTGGACCGCTTTCAATGGAAACGATCGCCGATCCACGGGATCTTACCCGCCTGGGCAATACCGTGTCTAACTATCTGTCCGCCTGGGAGAACAACGAGAACCGGACAGTCGTTTGTTTCGATTCGCTATCAAGCCTACTGCACCACACCGACCGGGAACGAGTGTTCCGGTTCCTTCACGTGTTTACGGGTCGACTCCAGGCGCGCCAGGCTAGTGCACACTTCCACTTGGATCCGACAGCTCATGATCGACAAACCGTCGAAAGCCTCGTCCACCTGTTCGACACGGTCATCGACGTCGCCGACGACGACGTCGTCGTTCGTAGCCGGCCATCGGTTGCCGGGGACTAGGCCGCCGGCTCACCTCGACGGCGAACTCCTATAGGACTGCGTCCGTAACACCGCCGGCATACTCATCGTTTGAATCCCTGGTCCACCCCGCCGCTGACTCCAACACTCAGAAGGGGTGTGGTCCCGGGTGACAACGGGGCTCTGAAACACTTCTCCACCGACTCCGCTGTCTTTGCGTCCCTACAGGGCCGTACTGGTTTGTGACCCCGTTACACTGACGCATCACCGTTTATGACGCTCGGGAAACCAACTCTCATTTACTGAAATCTGATCCCGACATGAGTCGAGAGACCGACGATGTCCTCACGCCGGACGAACAGGACCGACTCGCGGCGTTTCGCACCGCGAGAAGTCTGACTGACCTGATTGAACTTACCGGGGCCGACTCAGCACACGAAGCGTATTTCGCCGCAAAGAGGGAGTGGACGGATCTCCGGGCCCGGCAGTTGGCGGCCGCTCCCACCAATGAGGAGTTCCCTGGCGCGCGGGTCGATATGGGCGAAGCCACGTTCCACGTTCACGGAATCACGCATGCTGATACGACAGCCGAGGGCGAGTTCCTGCGTGAACAGGTCACCGGGTTTCTGGACAGCGGGGCAACCGTCTTTTGTGAGCAGGGAATCCGACCGATGTATTTCTCGGACGTCCCGGCCGTTTGTGCAATGGACGACTACCGGTGGGCCATGGCCCGGTGTCGATCCCTGGGGATCGATTCACATATCGACGACCCCGAATCAGTGACGTTCGATGAACCGCTCGAGGATCTTCGCTCGACCACCGCAGGCTTCCGAGACGTAGTGTACGAACTCGTCGACGAGTACGGTGGCCGGTACGGGAACGGGTTTCAGTCCTCGCTCGGCGACATCGCTTCCAGCTTCCTCACGAGTCACGCCAATCTCGCGACCGGTGAGGAGTTCGAATCGTTCCGACTGGCACGGATCGCCTCACAGGATCCGACGCGGCTTGCCGATCTCCAGCGATATTACGAACGCACGTTCCTCCCTCAACCGCTGGAACGGGAATGGCTCGCTCGACACGACCGGGAACTCGAACTCGTGACACACGCCCGGAACGAGCGCATGGCAGACTATGCGGTGTACCACGTCGACGAGGCAAGCGAAGTTCACTTGATCGTCGGAGCAGCCCATCAGCCGGGAGTGACTTATTACCTCGAGCAACACCGTGACGGACTGCGGGAGCTCGATACGTTCGAACTGTACTGACCAAGTCCACTTCCCAGTGCGCGACGCCTATCGGTATCCGATGGGGTTTCAATGCCGACCCCGAACCGCTTAGTGTCTGGCCACGGACGCCCGACGCATGCCGACCTACGAACCGGTCGAATCCCCGGACGTGACCACTGTTTTTCCCTACCACGATCTTGAACCCCCGACGCCACAGGACGTGTATCGTGCACGGCAGGTCGTAAACGAACACCTTCCACGAACACCGCTCGTCCGAAGTGAAGCCTTGTCGGCCGAGTTCGACGCTGACGTCTACCTGAAGCGGGAGGACACCCTGCCCACGGGTGCGTTCAAAGTCCGCGGCGGCGTCACGCTTGGATCACAGCTCGATCCTGAATTTACCGCTCCGGGGCTGATTGCGGCAAGCACTGGTAATCACGGCCAATCCGTCGCGTATGCTGGCCGGCTCTATGACATTCCCGTGACGATCGTGGTTCCGGAGGACGCCAATCCGGTCAAAGTAACGGCGATGGAGCGATACGGGGCCGATGTCGTCTTCCACGGTGTGGAGTTCGACGAGGCTCGAGAGCGTGCCGAACGGCTCGCGATCGACGAGGGTTACCGGTACGTCCACTCCGCTAACGAACCACACCTGATCGCTGGTGTTGGGACTGCCGGCCTTGAGATTCTCGAGGAGCTTCCCGGTATTGATTACTTGTTCTGTCCTATCGGTGGCGGGTCCAGCGCATCCGGCTACTGTCTCACTGTAGGAGCCCTCACCGACGCTAAAGTAGTCGGTGCCGCATCGATCGCGGCCCCAGCAGCCCACGATGCATGGCGGGAGGGACACTTGGAGCCGGGCGATCGGATGGAGACCTTCGCCGAAGGAATCGCTACCAGGGTCCCGTTTGCACTCACTCAGCAGGTGCTCCGGGATCGACTCGACGAATTTCGCCTCGCGAGCGAGGACGCGCTCCGGGCTGGGGTGCGGGACGTGTTCCGCATGGAGACGGTCGTGATGGAGGGTGCGTGTGCAGCCAGCATTGCCGCGATGCGGCAGAGTCCGGCGGAGCTTCGCGGATCAACGGTCGTAGTCCCCGTCTCGGGTCGGAATATCGACACGGATCGGTTCCGTTCCATCATCACCGACGACTAATGACCTACCTCGAGCTGGGTGTCGTCTTCTCGACTCAGGCGGCCCGTTCGATTCCCAGTTCTGCGAGCAGGGTTCTAGCAGCCTCCGCCGACGATCCCGGGCCACGGGCAGTGATCAAGTCACCATCGACAGTGACGGACACCTCACTGTCGAGTTCGGCATCCCAGTCGGCACCCGCTACCTGAACTTCATCTTCGACCCAATAGGGGAGCTTCCGACCGTCGGGTAACCTGTCGTCGGCATCGACAATCCCCTCCTCCCATTCGTTCGGGAACCCTGTCACCGACCGATCCGCGACGAGGAATCCGTCGTCGGTTCCCCGGGTAAATGCGAGGATACCCACCGCGTGACAGATCACCAGTGCTGTCCCCTCGTCCCCTTCGACCGCCGCACGCAGCAGGCCCCGAGCCTGGCGGTCCTGATTCACGTCCCACTCGGTGCCGTGTCCGCCGGGGAACACGATCGCGTCGTGGTCGGCAGCATCAACCTGTGCGATGGGAACCGGATCGTTGAGCCGGTCGTCCGTCTGGTGGATTTCACTGACCTGCGCGGCGAGTTCCGTCCCTACCTCCTCCGGGTCGACCGAGCGTTCGTCGATTTCGGGCGGGTCGCCCGACGGCGTCGCCACGGTTATTTCGACTCCCGCGTCATCGAGCGTTGTGAGCGGTTCGATACACTCCTCACCCCAGTAGCCGTGTTCACTGACGACGAACAGTACGGAAACCATCATACCTGTTCAGTCGGTCTCCGGAAAAAGGCTGTCGCCAGTTGCGGGCTCAGCCCCTCAACCCGCGGCGCTGACACCGAAGCTTTCTACTGGACCTGACGGGGTTTCGACTCGAGCGCCGATGAGCCAGCATGTGGCGGTCCGTGAATACAAGTCGCGACACGACCGCATCGCCGAGTTGCCTCTGGTAATCGAGTCGGCGACTGTCACCGACGTGACCGCGATGGACCGGCATCGGCGATCGGAGGCACGGAAGGCTACGAACCAACGGCTCAGACGTCGTGGTCTCGAGGATTCCTACCGGCTACCGACCGAGTCTACCTCCCCCGACGAGTGGAATCACCTTGGCAACCGACTCGCCGTCGGTGGCCGAACGAGCCTCGCTCGGACCGCCGTGACCCTGGGAGAACGCGCAACCCGTCCTAAACCGATGTCGCCCCCGAGCAGGTTGTCGGTCCCGGAACCGTTCGACTACCTAGCAGGCCAGTACATCGGCTTGCGCTATGACGGGACATCCCGTGTGTGGTGGCTCGTAAGTACCTCAAAAAGCAATGACGACCTCGAGGTCTGCGTCCGACGCGTACCCGACGGTCGGTTATCACTGAAATTGTGCGGGGATCTGGAGGTCGGTGGCGAACTGACCGTTCGAGGGCCTACGGCGAGCTTGTTCTGGGCGAACCTTCTCCTCGCGACCGGAACCGGTGTCGCGCCACTAAAAGGCATGACTGAGGAGGCCTTCGCGACCGGGCGCGACGAGTTCCGCGGAACGACCCGTGACGTTTGGCTGTTTCTCGGTGCCGCATGGGCCGACGACCTCCCTTACCACGATCGGTTCCAGGAACTTCCACTATGTGCCGACGTGTAGCCGGGATTTGTTGAGCGATCGGGCGGGAGAGACGGCCCACGTCCAACACTGCCTGTTGCGATACGTCGACGAGACGAACACTACGGCCTCTCTGGGGCGCCACGTCGAGCGCCGGATCGAACGAGAGCCCGATTCGGCCACGGCGTCGGATGCCTGGGTCGATCTGGAGACCGCCGAGGTACACGCGCGTGGCATCAATGCTATGATCCATTGACTGGTTCCGGCGTGTCGCCGGCTCGGTGTCCCTGAGTCACACGTCGAGGCCGAGGGGTTCGGGTGACAGCCTCCTCGTTCGACAGCGGCCCCCACGCGGGCGTCACTCATAGTCATCGACCGCTCAAGTTCCCCCCTTCGACCCGCTTCGAAAAATAGGGCTCAATTTCCTGGGGAGGTGGCCCCCCGACCGGTACCGACGGTGGGGTATCCCTCCCTATCGATTCTCTGATCCGGGATGGTCTTGCCTAGCAAGTCGGCGTTCGTACTTGTCGATGGCCACATCAAGGGCCGTGTCCGCCTCGATGTCGACTGATTCTGCCAGCGCCAATAGCGCGAACAGCGCGTCGCCGAGCTCGTTCTCGCGGATGCTAAGCTCCGTCGGCGAAGTGCCGTAGCCGGTTGACCGGTTGACCTCCTTGGCGATTTCGCCCACTTCCGAAACTAGGTCAAGCACCCGAAACGTGGGTGGGGTTTCCATATCGTGCGTCTCGATGAAGGCTGCGACACGTTGTTGTTCGTCCATGCACCGCGGTCGCTTCGACAACATAAAAACGGTTCCGCACGGGATGGCCGTCAGCCGACTTCGGCGCCGATCGGTTCGGGGCTTTCCCCTGCCCTGTCCATGTCTTCGCTCGCGTCGATAACGTCGAGCGCTTCTTCGAAGTGCTCCATCGTCAGCTCGATGGTATCGACACCCCCCGCCTCCATCTCGGCCGCCTCCCGGACGTGCTCTCGGACGGCTGCCTGAGCTGCTTCTCGGCAGACTGCTTCGATATCCGCGCCGACACAGCCGCTCGTTCGTTCCGCGAGTTGATCCAAATCCACGTCATCAGCGAGCGGTCTATTGCGGGTGTGAACCTCGAAGATTTCTCGACGGGCCGATTCGTCCGGTTCTTCAACCGCGACATGGTGGTCCAGTCGGCCGGGGCGGAGGAGGGCGGAGTCGATGAGGTCGGGGCGGTTGCTGGTGGCCACGACGACCACGTCTTCGAGCGCTTCCAGCCCGTCGAGTTCCGTCAGCAACTGCGACACCACCCGCTCGCCCACGTTGGATCCCCCCATCCCGCTATCTCGTTCGGTGGCGATGGCGTCGATTTCGTCGAAGAAGACGACGGTGGGGGCGTTTTCGCGGGCTTTGGAGAAGACTTCGCGGACGCCCTTTTCGGATTCGCCGACGTATTTGTTGAGGAGTTCGGGGCCTTTGACGGAGATGAAGTTGGACTGGGCTTCGTTGGCGACGGCTTTCGCCAGGAGCGTCTTGCCAGTCCCCGGCGGCCCGTACAGCAGCACCCCCTTGGCGGGATCGAGGTTCACCCGTTCGTATGCGTCCGCGTGCTTCAGTGGCCACTGGATCGTCTCCCGAAGCCGTTGTTTCGCCTCCTCGAGGCCGCCGACGTCGTTCCAGGTGGTGTCGGGGACTTCGACGAATACCTCGCGGAGGGCGGACGGTTCGATCCC
>CAZCXJ010000034.1:0-21325 GCA_964502585.1 uncultured Candidatus Halobonum sp. | reverse complement strand
CGCCGGGATCGGCATGATCCACCAGCACTTCATGCTGGTCGATCCGATGACCGTCACGCAGAACGTCGTCCTCGGCCACGAACCCGCACGGTTGGGGTTCGTCGATATCGAGGCCGCACGCGAGCGGATCCGCGACCTCTCCGAGGAGTACGGCTTCGACGTCGCCCAGCATCTCGAGACCCCAGTCGGTCAACTCGGCGTCGGGACGCGTCAGCGGGTGGAGATCCTCAAGAGCCTCTATCGAGGGGCGGACGTGTTGATCCTTGACGAGCCGACGGCCGTCCTCACCCCGCAAGAGGTCGAGGGGTTGTACGAGGTGATGGACCAACTGACCGCCCAGGGCCACTCCCTGGTCTTCATCACCCACAAGCTGGACGAGGCGATGCGGGCCGCGGACCAGATCACCGTCCTGCGGGACGGCCGAGCGGTGGGCACCGTCACAGCGGACGCGACCACGCGCGAGGAGCTCGCCCGGTTGATGGTCGGTCGGGACGTCCTCTTTGACTTGGCCGACCGTCCCTCGAACCCCGGCGACCCGGTGCTGGAAGTGGCCGACCTCCGGGTCACCGACGACCGCGGGATCGAGAGCGTCGCCGGCGTCGACCTCACGGTTCGGGAAGGCGAAATCCTCGGCATCGCCGGCGTCGAGGGCAACGGACAGGCGGAGCTCGTCGAGGCAGTCACCGGGCTCCGGAGTGCCGACGTCGGGACCATCCGGTTTGAAGGGACGGACATCTCTGACAGCCCACGCCGTCGGCGGATCGAATCGGGCATCGCGTACATCCCCGAGGACCGCCAGCGGGAGGGTCTCGTAATGGAGTACGACCTCGTTGAGAACGCGCTCCTGGGCAACCAGACCCGACCGGCGTTCGTTGACCGTGGCTTCCTCAACTGGGGGGCCGTCAGGGACCACGCCGAGCGGATCATCGAGGCGTATGACGTCGAGCCCGCGAATCCTGACGCAGTCGCAGCCTCGCTGTCGGGGGGCAACCAACAGAAGTTCGTCGTCGGACGCGAGTTCGAACACGATCCGGAACTGGTCGTTGCTGCCCAGCCGACCCGTGGCGTCGACGTTGGCTCGATCGAGTTCATCCATGACCGCCTGCTTGATCTCCGGGCGGAGGGAACGGCCGTTCTGCTGGTCTCCTCGAAGCTCGACGAGGTCAGGAAACTCTCCGACCGGTTGGCCGTGCTGTACGAAGGACGGATCGTTGACACGGTCGATCCCGACGCCGTCACCGAACGCGAGTTGGGTCTACTGATGGCCGGACAACGCCCGGAGTCCGGGTCCGCCCAGGGCGACCAGGCAATCGAGGCCTCCGATCACCAACCAGTCGGCGACGGGAGCGGGGGGGAGACTGGGTGAGCGTCCTCGACCGGGCCACGCTCAGGCGGTCGGTCGCGCGGGTCGTCACCCGGCTCACGCGGGCGGGCGTTCTCGAACGCCTCCTAATCGCGCTCGGGGCGATCGGACTCGCGCTGGCGCTTGGGGGAATAATCGTCGCCGCGGCGGGCTACGACGCGGTCGGATTCATCGGCGCACTGGTGTACGGCGCCATCGGCTCGGTGTCGAACATCACGTTCACGCTCCGACAGTCAACGATGCTGGTGCTTGCTGGCGTGTCTGTCGCCATCGCGTTCCGGGCCGGTGTGTTCAATATCGGCGTCCAGGGACAGTTCGTCGTCGGCGGATTCGCCGCCACGATGGCAGTTCTCGGGCTGGCGCCACACCTGCCGGCCACCCCCATCGCGGGCCCTCCGCTGGTCCTTGCCGGGATCCTCGCGGGCGTCCTCGCGGGCGGAGCCTACGCTGCCCTGCCGGGCCTGATGAAGGCGTATGCTGACGCCAACGAGGTCATCACGACCATCATGCTCAATTTCATCGCTACTGGTGTCGTGTTCTATCTCGTCGACCAGCACGTGCGTGCGCCGGGCGCCCGTGCCCCGAACACCCGCTCGCTGCCCGGGTACGCCGGCTTTCCCTCGCTCGTGTTCGACAGTTCCTCGTTTTCGGTCCTCGGGTTCGGGGTCGCGCTCGTGGCCGCTGGGGCCGCCGCGATCGTCATGACCCGCACCCGGTTCGGCTACGACCTCCGTACCAGCGGTACGCAGGCGGCGGCCGCGGCGTTCTCCGGCGTCGGTCCCCGACGGACCGTCGTCACCACGATGACGCTGTCGGGGATGGTCGCCGGCCTCACCGGCGCGGTGTTCATCATGATGACGCTCGGCTACTTCACCGACCCGTCGACGTTTCCCACCTTCGGGTTCGACGCGATCGCAGTGAGCCTGCTGGCGGCAAACAACCCGCTGGCGGTCGTGCCCGCGGGCCTGCTGTTCGGCGGCCTGGAAGCTGGCCAGCAGTACATCGGCATTCAGTCTGACGTCCCCCGGGAGCTGGTTGACGGGGTGGTGGGACTGATCGTCCTGTTCGTCGCGACGCCGGAGTTGCTTCGGATGGCGGGCAGCCGACTCGGACTCGGAGGTGACGGTCCGTGAGCGTGGGTCGAACACTCCACGGCCGTCGGATTGCTATCGGCGGAACGATCCTGGCACTCGTTCTGGTAGCAGCGCTGGCGCCGACCGCAGGACTCCCGCTAGCCGAGGTGTTGACCGTCGGCGCATTCGAGCGGACGCTCCGGGCGGCCGCGCCGATCGCGTTGGCGGCCATCGGCGGGCTGTACGCCGAGAAGAGCGGCGTCTTCAACATCGGTCTCGAGGGTTTCCTCATCTTCGGCGCGTTCGTTGCCGCGGCCGTCGCGTGGGTCGTGAGCGGTGGAAGCGAGATCTCCCAGGCGGACCTCTGGATAGGGGTGCTCGGGGCGGTCCTGGCGTGCACCGTTCTGGGAATCCTGTTTGCGATCCTGCTCGTTCGGTACCAGGCAAACCAGATCGTCGCCGGCTTGGCGGTGTGGTTTATTGCCCTCGGGTTCGCCCCGTTCTCTGCCAGTGTCATCTGGGGCGGGGTGTCGAGCCCGCCGCTACCGAACATTAACACCGTTGCAGTGCCCCTGTTGGCCGACATTCCGTTCCTGGGCCCCGTGTTGTTCGACGTCTCGCCGCTGGTACTGGGGACGCTTCTGCTCGCGGTCGCGGCGTGGATCGGGCTGAACCGCACTCGAGTCGGGTACTGGATTCAGGCCGCCGGGGAGAACCCGGAGGCGCTCGAGACTGCCGGTGTCGACGTACTCCGAGTCCGGTACGCGGCAGTGATCCTCTCAGCGGCGCTGTGTGGACTCGGTGGGGCCGCGCTGTCGATCGGGTTTGCGGGCGGATTCACAGGCAGCGGCACGACCATGGTCAATGGCCGGGGCTGGATCGCGATCACCGCCTACCTGTTCGCCAACTACAATCCGCTCGGGACGCTCGGGGCGGCGATCCTGTTTGGCGGTGCCAACGCCCTCCAGATTCAACTCCAGACCGTCGGTATCGAGGTCTCCGGGACGCTCACGGGCCTGATCCCGTACGTCGCGGTGCTGGTCGTGCTTGTCCTCGTCGGACAAACGCGAATGCCCGCTGCGGTCGGCGACCCGTATGACCCGGACGAGTAGCGGTGTCCGGACCGGGTGTGTGTCGGTCCTGTCGTCCTGTCCTCGGTCGAAGGTTCTCGACCCGTCGTTCGTCTCCGGGCGGGTCGGTGCGAATCGTCGTAGTAGCAGGGCATATCGGGTCCCGTCCTCCGGTCGGGCGGGTGCGTTCGGGTCTCGCCCGAGCACGCATCCGGTCGTCCACAGCGACTCGCGGACCAGACCCGTTTACATTGTGAAGAGCGGGCGCGAACCCGTTGCCGTTCTTGAGATATCCGCCCTTTAACTCCGGTCACCTTCTGGAGGACACGCGTCGATGGCGGACATCCCCGCGTTAGATTTTTCCATTCACAGGTCTGTGTTAATCATGGCACACGGTCCGAAAGGGATGGTGTGCCGCGCTCTCGGTGCGTCAGAGGCACGCCGGCAAACGGGGTGTCCGTTCTCCCCCCACCAGGCCCCGTTCGTATCCCAGCTTCCCAGCGGCGTCGCGGCGGGGGCTTCCCCCAGTCCCCCGCGGCTGTCGCTTTTGTAATCGCGTCGTCGATCCGTGACATCCTCCCACCCTTGAAACGGTGGGCCTTCCGTCGGTGGGGCTGTCACGTGCCCCCGGCGGCAACGGTCCTCACGCGTGGAATGCCACCGCTCCAGCCGTGGGAGGATGTCAAAGGTACGGACCACGCATCGTGGAATATCCAGCCGTACCGTCGAACGGTGGAGGGTGAAGGGTTGTGTCGGGTCCATCCCCCCTTCAGGGCAGGGGTTTCTCCTCGTGCTTCCCGTAACCACCACGCCGGCAGTAAGCGGGGGACGAGAGAGCGGTCCCGGCTGGGTAGCGACCCGGGCAGTCCGGTAGCTCGAGTCGGCCCCCAGTCAGTCGAACCCAGGTCTGCCGTCGATCCGAGCCGGTCACGGGTCAGAGCGATCCGACACGCCCGTGGCTCGAGTCCACAGGATCGAGAAAACGAGCGCGCGAGAGACGAGCGCACCCGCGGGGCACACATGGACCGTTGCGGTCCATCCCACCGTTTTGTCGGAACCCGTAAAAACGGTTCCGAGCGTTCGGACCGTTCACGGCCCGACGTCGGCCGTCGATCGATGGCAAAAACAGTCGCCAGTCTCAAGCCGGTCGCTAATCACGTGACTCGCATGCCAACCATGGAGGCCTGCCGTCGGGAGATCGAGACGTTGCATGCGTTCTTCATCGACTGGTACGGGGCGACCGTCGACCGGGACGCGTTCGGCCGGCTGGCGGACGCACTGGCTCCCGAGTTCACCATGATCACACCGGAGGGATCTCGCCAGGACCGGGAGACAGTCCTCGAGTGGGTCCGCGATGCGTACGGCCGGGACGCGTCCGGAACGTTCGACATCGAAATCCGAAACGTCGACCAGATCGCATCGCTCGACGACCACGCGCTGGTCCGGTACGAAGAGTGGCAGCGGGACCAGGAGACCGAGACGGGACGGATCAGCACCGTCCTGTTGCGCGAGGCGTCTCCTGCTCCGGAGGGGCTCCACTGGGTCGACCTGCATGAAACGCTGGTCGAAGGAGACTGACGCGAGTCCCTGCGGGGCACCCTCTCCAGGGGGGAACGGACACCGGCTGGGCTTCAGCAACCCGGGGTCGACGACGGAAAGCGTGTCCCGACCAGGTGCTCTGAAAGGAGGACGCTATCAACCGAGCGGTCAAACCCCCAGGCGGGTGGGTTCAGGCTTGAAAACCGGAGGGGAACCTTCTAATCCTAGCTCGCTGACACACAGGTATGGATATCGATGCGGCAGTCGTCCTCGCCGCCGGGGAGGGCCAGCGGCTCCGGCCGCTGACCGCGCATCGGCCCAAGCCGATGTTACCGGCAGCCAGCCGGCCAATCCTCGAGTGGGTTCTTGACGCGCTCGTGGACGCCGGAATCGACGACCTTCACCTCGTGGTCGGGTACAAGCGTGACCGCGTTCAGAACCACTTCGGCTCGACGTACCGGAACCGGCCGGTGACCTATCACACGCAGACGAAACAGCTCGGCAGCGGCCACGCCCTTCTGCAGGCGAGAGAAACCCTCGAGCAGGACTTCGTTGCGGTCAACGGGGACGAACTCGTGACGGCCGACGTCATCAGAGCAGTAACGGAGGCTCACTCCACGAGCGACGCCGTGACGCTGGCGGTCATCGAAAGCGAACAGGCGCCGATGTACGGCGCAGTCCAGATGGACGGCGACCGGATCGCTGCGCTCGTCGAGCAACCGGACCGGGACGCGTACCGCCTGCTGAACGCCGGCGTGTACGCGTTCGGGCCGTCGATCTTCGCGGAGTTGGACGCGGTGGATCGCCGGGAGGGCGAACTCCACCTGACGGACGCCGTGGCGCGGTTCACCGATAACGAGAGCAGCGCCCGTGGCGTCCGGGTTGACTACACCCGGACTGAAGTGACGTATCCGTGGGACCTGTTGGAGGTGGCCGGGCGGCTCCTCCGGAGCGAGAGCGTCGACGAACCGGAACCCGACCAAGGGGTGTTCGTCAGCGACGCCGCGACCGTCCATCCGGACGCGACACTACGCCCGCCAGTCGTCGTGAGCGCCGATGCCGTCATCGAGCCGCGGGCGGTTGTCGGTCCGAACGTGGCCGTCGGTCGGAACGCGACGGTCGGGGCGGGAACGGTCGTCGAGCGGACCGTCCTCGACGCCGACAGTCGGGTCGCCCCGACGGCCGCGCTGGTGGACCTTGTCGCTGGCGAGGGAGCCCGGGTCGGGGTCGGCTCGGTCATCGAGGGCGGTCCGGCCGACGTCCGGGTCGGGACGCGGATCCACGAGGACGCCCCCCTGGGAGCGGTCATCGCCGACCAGGCGGTCCTCGCGGGCGGCGTAACCGTTAGTCCAGGCGCTCTCATCGGTCCAGACGCACACGTCAACACGGGGGCGCACGTTCACAGGAACGTTCCATCGGAGGGAGTAATCACCAGATAATATGTGTGGAATCATCGGCTACATCGGACACGAACCGGGCGCACGGGACATCCTCCTGACGGGGCTGTCGAACCTCGATTATCGGGGATACGACTCGGCCGGCATCGCCGTCGGGAACGACACGATCCGGGTCGCGAAAAAGGAGGGCCAGCTCGACAATCTCGAGACGGCTATCGCGGCCATCGACGACGAGACCGCACTCGAAGGACACCGCGGGATCGGCCACACTCGATGGAGCACCCACGGGCCTCCGTCGGACGCGAACGCCCACCCGCATACCGACGAGTCCGGCCGTGTCGCCGTCGTCCACAACGGGATCATCGAGAACTACCAGCACCTGAAGGACGAACTCCAGGCCGACGGCGTCACGTTCACCAGCGACACCGATTCGGAGGTCGTTCCCCACCTCATCGCCCGCGCGCTAGCCGCCGGCGAGAACCCGGAAGCGGCGTTCCGCCGGGCCCTCAACCGCCTGGAGGGGAGCTTCGCACTAGCGGCGGTTGTCGCCGACGCGGACGCAGTCTTCGCCGCCCGCCAGGACTCCCCGCTCGTGGTGGGCGTCGGCACGGACGGCCACTATCTCGCGAGCGACGTGCCAGCGTTCCTCGAGTACACGCGTGACGTCGTCTATCTTGAGGACGGCGAAGTCGCCGTCCTCACGCCCGACGACTGGCGGGTCACGACGTTCGACGGGACGACCGTCAGCCACGAGCTGACGACGGTCGAGTGGAGCGCGGAACAGACGGGCAAGAGCGGGTACGACCACTTCATGCTCAAGGAGATTCACGAGCAGCCGACGGCCCTCCGGCAGGCGCTGTCGGGCCGTGTGGACGAACTCGTCGGACGGGTGACCGTCGAGGAACTCGCGGCCTTGGACCGGCCCCGGGCCGTCCAGTTCGTCGCCTGCGGGACCTCGTATCATGCCGCACTGTACGGCGCTCGCCTCCTCCGGGCCGCGGGGATTCCCGCTCAGGCGTTCCTCGCCAACGAGTACGCTACCGCGCCGGCACCAGTCCCAGCCGACACGCTCGTCGTGGGCGTCACCCAGAGCGGGGAGACGGCCGACACACTGGCGGCGCTCCGGGAGGCAAAGGGCCGGGACGCCACCACGCTCGCGTTGACCAACGTCGTCGGCTCGACGGCCGCTCGGGAATGCGACCACACGATGTATATCCGGGCTGGACCGGAGATCGGCGTCGCCGCCACGAAGACTTTCTCCTCGCAGCTCGTGGCGTTAAACCTGTTCGTCGAGCGGCTCACCGGGACAGGCGGGGCGGGCTCCAGCCGGGCAGTGATCGAGGCGATGCGAGACCTCCCTGGACAACTCCAGTCGGTCCTCGACGCGTCGGAGGCGGACGCCGTGGTCGACGCGTTCCGAGACAGCGACGCCTACTTCTTTATCGGTCGGGGGTTCCAGCAGCCGGTCGCGCTCGAGGGGGCGCTGAAATTCAAAGAAATCACGTACGAACACGCCGAGGGGTTCGCGGCTGGGGAACTCAAGCACGGCCCACTCGCGCTCGTGACCGCCAATACCCCGGTCTTCGCCATCGTCACGGGCGACGATACGGAGGCCACCAAGACCGTGGCCAACGCGAAGGAGGTCGAAGCGCGTGACGCGCCGGTGGTAGCCGTGACCGACGGCGTCTCCGACGTCGAACGCTACGCCGACATGACGCTCCGGATTCCGGACGCTCACCCGCGAACCGCTCCGGTCCTCGCGAACGCCCAACTCCAGTTGGTCGCGTATCACATGGCCGACCGACTCGGCCGGCCGATCGACAAACCCCGCAACCTCGCCAAGAGCGTCACCGTCGAGTGAATCCTCCGCGCCGTTTACGGCGCGACTTCCCGAGCAGAGCACGAGACTCGGAGCTACCGGAGTGGGTTTTTCTGTCCGTGCCTCCGGAGTTCAGCCATGCCGACCAGGCGCCGGCTCCTGAGACTCGGCCTCGCAGCCAGTCTCGGGGTTGCCGGGTGTAGCCAACCCGCCGACCCCGGCACGGGGACGACACGGGATGTGACGGACTGGACGGCGACCACGACCAGTGATACCGACGGACTCCCGGTCGAACTCGAGACCGTGACCGACACGCCGGATTCACCCCTGGCGTTCGCCGAAACACCCGAGGGAACCTACTACATTGCGGACCGACCCGGCCGGGTGTACCTGCTCGGCGACACCACCGAGCTCGCCCTCGACCTGACGGACGCGATCCGAACCGGCAGCGAACGGGGGCTGCTCGGGTTCGCACTCCATCCCGCGTTCGAGTCGACTCGTCGGGTGTACGTTCGCTACAGCGCTCCACCACGAGATGGAACACCCGACTCCTACAGCCACACGTTCGTGCTCGCGGAGTTTCGGGCCCGGCCGGACGGCTCGATCGACCGGGAGTCTGAACGGACCGTCCTCGAGATCCCCGAACCGCAGGGCAACCACAACTCGGGACCGATCGCGTTCGGCCCCGACGGCCTGCTCTACATCGGCGTGGGCGACGGCGGCGGCGGTGGCGACCGCGGGGCCGGCCACGTCGCCGACTGGTACGAGGGCGTCGACGGCGGCAACGGCCAAGACGTGACCGAGAACCTACTGGGGAGCCTCCTTCGGATCGACGTGGACGCTCGGACCGGCGACCGACCGTATGGTATCCCGGAAGACAACCCTCTCGTGGGAAAACCCGGCCTCGATGAACACTACGCCTGGGGCCTGCGCAACCCCTGGGGGATCTCGTTCGACGGGGAGGACCTGTACGTGGCGGACGTCGGGCAGAACCGGTTCGAAGAGGTGAATCGGGTCGAGGCGGGCGGCAACTACGGCTGGAACGTCCGGGAAGGCACCCACTGCTACGGCGCCGAATCGTGTCCGGAGACGGCGCCGGGCGGGAAACCGTTGCAGGATCCGGTCATCGAGTATCCCCATGCCGACCAGCCGGTCGCCGGGGTCTCCGTCATCGGCGGACACGTGTACCGGGGGGAAGCTATCCCCGAACTCGACGGCCGGTACGTATTCGGCGACTTGCAGGCACGAGGTCGTCTGTTCGTGGCGACGCCGGTCGAAGACGGGCTCTGGCCGACGGAAGTTCTGGACGTTGCCGCCTCCAGCCAGGACGCGTTACGGACGTTGCTCGGGATCGGACGTGACCGGGCGGACGAACTGTACGTGCTGACCCCGGGCGGTGTCCATCGGGTCGTCGCCTCCGCCTAGTCCCCCGGAGGTCGGACCGCTCGGAGGATTCGCAAACGGGACCAACTACGAACCCGATCGAGCGGGTTGTTCCGGACGTTCCGCTCGGAGGGCATCGAAGCGGACGGGGGGATGGCTGTGAGGATCCGGCAGGAGAATTTCGCCCAGTCTCCGAAGCCGTCCGGGGGATCGCCGCGGCGACCTCGCTGCTCGTACCGGACCAGCAGGCCGACTCGAGGGCTCCGTTCAAACAACTGTGCGTCAGGCTGAACTCGGGACCATTCGCCTGGGTGCTCGGGAGTGTGGCTCCGGCGCGGTACGTCTCGTCCGTCCCTCGGCGGCGCCACCCGGAGCCTACCGTGACACGCCGTCCAACGGGCGGGCAGACGGGACGGAGTCGCCGGAGAATCGAAACTCCTCTGACCCCGTCGGGTCCTCACATCCGACCATGGAGGAATTCGTCGCGGAGTACCTCGACGAGTACACCGACACGCAGGGGATCCTGCCCGAGCGACTCAAGGAGTTCGGCGAGCAGTATCGCACACAAGGGCATCTCACTCGCGATCAGTTGTACGAGATCGCCTACGAGTCGTCCACGCGCAGCGCCCACCACGTCGAACGGAACCCGCGGGAACGGTGTCACGAGGTAACGGCAAACGTGCGCCGGGTAACCGGCGACTTCTCGATGCTCCAGCTCCTGTCCGGACTGCACGGGTTCAAGGCGCCGACAGCCTCGTGTGTCGTGACGGCATTGGAGCCCGAACGACATGCGGTCGTCGATACTCGCGTGTGGGCGTCGCTGGACCGTTTGGACTACCTCGACGGGCGGAAGGAATCGTTTGGCGCCGCGGACTACGTCCGGATGATTGGGCCGATCCGAGAGATCGCAGCCGAGACCGGCTATACCACCGCCGAGGTCGGGTACGCCTTGTTCGCGTACGACGTCGCCGAACGCGAAGGAACGCTCCACTAAGGCCGGGGTCGCGCGGGTGCTGCTGTGGACGGGCCATCTTCATGGGGATAGGACGGATAGGTCCCGGGACACGCCGATGGATGCCCTGCAGCGTACCCGGCTCGCCGGCCTCGGGCTCGGTATCGTCGGGCTCGTCGGAATTGCTACGACTATCGTCGTCTACAGCCAGCCGCCGGGGTTCCCGATCCTGTTTGCGAGCGTCACGGTGATTGGCGTCGCGATACTGACGGGGCGGGTCTGGATACAGGTGGCGGGATACGCGGTGCTCGCGCTCGTTGCGGGCTTCATCGGCATCGGGCGGCTGGTGTTCACGTCCGGACTGGACCTGCTCGGGATAGTTCTCGTCGCCCTCGCGGTCGTGGCCGGCTGGCGGGTTGTCCAGTTCCTCCGGGCTGTGTCAGCCTGATACGGGTCCGGGAGTTCCCTTCGGCCATCCCCCGGTGGGGGACTGAGGAAACGCGGAGGAGCCGAAAGCATTTGTCACAGCGCCCGGAGCCGCCAAGCGATGCCCTCCATGCATACACTCCGGGTACTCGGAGCCGTTCTGATCCTCGGGACAGTTGCCGTCGGGGCCGCTCTGGCCGGAGCACCGACAGCTGGCAGTGCACTGCCACACGAGTCACCGGAGGAACCCGATGGGACAGTGACCGTCCTCCGCGGCAACGGGAGCCTCTTCACCACCCTGGACTCCCCTGAAGCCGTTCGTCGGGCGGAGACTGACGACCGGCTCTGGAGGACTGACCGTCTCACCGTCGGCGAGGTTCTGGTCCTCCGATTTCGGTCCGACCGTGTAACCGACCGGTTCGCGGATACCGCAGGCGAGAACGCGACCGACCGCTTCTTCAGACTCCTCAATACCTCGGCCGTCAATCTGAGCGTCGAGGGGCGGAACCATGGGACGGAGCGTCTCCCCACCTCCTTGGCTCTCAACCGCAGTAACGTGCGGGTACTGCACGACTCCGCCAACGGGACGGTCGTGCTCCTCGTCGATACGGGAAACGTCTCGCTCGTTGACCGGGCCGACGGGAGCCCGGTCCAGCGCACTCTCGCACACACGGAGTTCGAGGCCGTCGTCGAGATACCGGCGGCGGACACGGACCGTCGGGTTCTCGTTGGCGGCGCGGCGTTCGTCCCTCCGACGGCGACCCTGCAAAGCCGTGATGCCAGCGCCACGCTCGGGGTTACGCCGGCTACCATCCAACCGAACGCCACTGCAAGCCTAGCGCTGAACGGGTCGACGTCACTCCTCCCTGGATCCACCCTTACTGTCCGCGCCGTCACGCCCAACGGGACGACCCTCGCGGCAAGCCGCGTCCGAACGCGAGCTCCCAATCGGACGGATGGCCGGTTGGGGAACACCGTCTTCGAAGCCACGCTCCGGCTTGGCAGTCTTGACGCGTCTTCGGAGTTCGATCTCCTGGTCACCCGGGGCGAGCGTATGATCGCCGAACGACGCGTCGTCGTCGGCACACCGCCACGCATGTGGAACACGACGGCCACCCTCGTGCGGGACGGCCCGAACGCCGGCCTGGTCGCCGTAAACGCGACGCTCCGGCTCCCTGATGCCGGCTTCCTGCTGGTTTACGTCGATGGTGATCCGGTTACCAAGTCCGTTCCAGGTGACCAAACGGTCAGAAAAACGGTGTACGTGAATCAGAGCGCGATCGACGAAGAGGGCGAGGTGTACGTTCTTGCGGTTTGGGACCGGAACGACAACGGCGTGTACGATCCCAGGCCCGATCGCTTGTTCAGGACGTCCGCGGACGTCGGGGCCTCTGCACAGGACGATGAACTCGATACGACCGCGCAGGTGACGGGCTGGCCGCCGGAGACTCCCACTGCGACCCCGACAGTGGCTACCGGACCGACCACGGCCCCGTCTCCCGGATCGCCGGACTCCTCGGAAACGACAACGCCGGGGTTCGGCTGGGTCGGAACGATCGGTGCTCTCGGCGCCGTCCTTCTCTTCGCGTGGCGCCGGATCACGGACTGAGGCGTCGTCCGGAGTTCCGAACGAGGGGATCCGCCGTTGTGCTACGATTCATCCGGAAGTTCGAGCCCGTACTCCTCGCGCAGCGTCGCCTCGACGGCGTCGACGGTGGGCGCCGCCCGCGGCGCCAGCCGTTCGGCACCGTCTTTGAACCCGCTCGAACACGCAATGGCGACGATCGGCCCCTCGACCGGGGCCCCGACTACCTCGAGACCCGCGACCCCCGCCGTCCCGGAGAGTTCGATCCACAGCCCCGTGGCAGCGAGACACTCCTGGGCCCGACGCATCCGGTCGTCGGACACAGGAACAGCGGCCCCATCGCTCTGTTCGAGCGCGTAGAACCCCCGATGGGTGCTCCGTGTGGCTCCGATCGAGACGGCCTCGGAATCCCCGTAATCGATCTCGACAATCGGCTCCCCTCGACGACGTGCCTCGGCCAGCGCCGCCTGGGATTCCGGCTCGCAGGCCATCATCCGAGGGGTAGTCCGGGCTACGCCGAGCCGGGCGAGTTCCCGAAACCCCTTCCACACGCCGTAGGCGAGCTCGGCGGCCGATGCCGGCAGGAAGACGCTCCCGGGCACCCGGCCGAGTTGAAGATACGTCTCGTAAGCGATCGTCTTGTACCCTTCAGGGCCGTACGGGTGTCCGGTGTGGACCGGCGTCCGCGAGGTGGCCGGGTGATACCCACGACGGGCCAGCGCATCCACCAACGCGGCACGCTGTGAGTAATCATCGAGCCGGACCGCGGCCCCACCGTACGCCCGGACGAACGTCTGCATCGACGCCGGGGCGTCCGGTTTCATCAGGACGACGGCCGGGAGGCTGGCCCGAGCGGCGTGTGCGGCGGCCGAGGCGCCGTGGTTTCCCGTCGAGTACGCGACGATTCCGTCTGCGTCCGTCCGGATGGCGCTGCTCTGTACCAGTCGCATGAACCGGTCCTTGTGACTCCAAGTGGGGTTCTGGCTCTCGTCTTTCACGTACACCGGCGTTTCGACCCCCGCCCACTCGGCCACGGACGGCGTCTCGAGCAACGGTGTCCCGCCAGCCCCGAGCCCCGCTCCTGCCAGCGGCGGCAGGAGCGGCGCCCATCGGTCTAGTCCCGGATCGACGGCCCTCTCGAACAGCGCCGGGTCGACCGCCGCGTAATCGTAGTCCACTTCCAGCGGGACCTGGACAGTCTCGGTACTCGACTCCGGACAGCCGGCGGTCAAGGGTGGCTCGAGCGGGTGTGAGACCGTCTCGTCCGTCAGCGGGCGTTGTGACGTCGCCAGGGATGGGGTGTCGGGCATCGTCAGTTCTCTTGCCCCTGGGAGGCGTGGGTACGTAGGCGCTGGGCTCGCTCTCCCCGTCCCAACCGCTCGTAGGCGCGCGCTTCGTACTCGAGGGTCAGTACTGGCACCGTCGCTCCCGCTACCTCGACCGTTCGGCGGTGGGCCGGGATATCGACCGGCGATTCCCAGGTACCGTCGGGACGACGCTTCTGAACGCCACCCATGAGCTCGACCCGAATCCCTTCGAGTTCGAGTGCGCCCAAGTGCGACCGAATCCGTGCCGCTTCCCTGAACTCCACCGACTCGACGACCGCGTCCTCGAACTGCGCTTCGATCTGATACACGCCATCCGCGGTCGCTTGGACGTCGACATCGGCCGGCTCAATCGGCACTCCCTGGGCAGCAAAGCTCGTGCTCCCGGTCACCGCCCAAGTGACGTCATCGGGGATGCAGGCGACCAACGTCCGGAGCACGTCGCGGTACGCCGGGGGAAGATTCGACATACCGTCTCAAGCTAAGAGCGTGTTGAAGACGAGTCCAACGGTCACCCCGATGGCCACGACGGTCCCGGCGTAGACTGCCAAGAGTCGGCGTTCGAACAGCGTTCGGAGCAACACCAGGTTCGGGATGCTGACTCCCGCGCCGCCGACCACGAACGCCAGAACCGTCCCGATCGCGATGCCGCGATCGCTCAACGACGCCGCAATCGGGAGCATCCCGCTCAGACTGATGTACACCGGCGCCCCGGCCACGGCCGCCAGCGGAACTGCTAGCGGGTTCTCGGAGCCAAGCACCGTCCGGAGCACCTCGACTGGAACGAACCCGTGGATAAGCGCCCCGAGCGTCATGCCCAGCAGGAGATACGGGAGCGTCTCGCGGAAGAACCCGCAGGCCTCGGAGGCAGCGGTTGCGATCCGCTCACGATGCGAGTCGGAGGTGGTGGACTCCGATCCGCTACAACAGTCACTCACGTCCCGCCGTTGACAGTTACTCGACGGCCCGTCCGAGCACTCGGCGGTCCCCCCGTCGGTGGCCGCGGTCCGCCTGTCATCCCGCCTTTGTGGAAGGTACTCGTCCCTGATTTGCCCTTCACCTTCGAACCGGCCGATGACAATCCCCCCGATAACGGCCGCCAGAAAGGTTACTGCCACGTACGCGCCAGTGACGGCAGGGCCGAACAGTCCCAGCAGCAGGATCACGGCAACCTCGTTGACCAGCGGGGACGCGAGCAGGAACGAGATGGCTAGCCCGAGGGGCGCGCCCGCTTGTAGCAACCCCGCGAGGACGGGAACGGTCGAACATGAGCAGAACGGCGTCACGGCGCCGAAGGCCGCGGCGATGACATTGCCGGTCCCGGCATCGTGGCCCCGGAGCGCGCGCTCAACCTTCGCTGGCGGGAGATACTCCCGCACGAGCCCGACCAGGAACGACGCACCGATGAACAGCGGGACGAGGACGACTATCAGATGGAGGAAGAAGTCCAACGCATCCCAGAATGCCGCCGGCATGGGCACGGACTCAAGCGGCTGCAGAACCAGGACGACAGTCGGGGGGTGGACTACAATCGGGTGAGGCGCGGAGGACAGAAGCATACCGTGGTCAGGCCTCCGCCTGGATGGACCGGACGAGGTCGAGGACGTCAAGGATCGCCGTGTCGGCTATCCGGTAGTAGCTCCACCTGCCTTTCCGACGTGAGCGCACCAGTCCGGCCTGTTTGAGCTTTCGGAGATGAGTCGCAACCGTAGGCTGGGGAGCGTCGAGTACTACTTGCAGTTCGCATCCGCACCGCTCTGCGTCGCGGAGCGCCTCAAGCAGTCGTAACCGGTCCTCGTTGGCGAGCGCCTTGAATACGGCCGTCTGGCCGGCCACGTCAGCGTCGTCCGGCCGGACCGCCCGTAGAGCGGCGATCCGTTCCCCGGGATCGTCACAGAGCCGTCCGAGCGCTTCCTCGGTACCGTCGGGCAGAGAGTCAGTGTCAGCCTCGGACATGGGTGACGGCCGACCCGAACGGGTCGCGAGCTATCACGGATCCACGACGGAACGGGTCCGAACCCGCTGCGTCTGAATAATGTATTTTTACAATATTCGATTCGGGTTCCGTCGCCAGTAGAGAACTTCCTGCTGTTTTCGAGCCGTTTGTCGGACATTTCGGCCAGACGCCTTGCATGATGTATTGTGTATTCACAATATGAATTAAGTCTTGGGGAAGACACCACGCGGAGAACTGTTCCGGGCAGCTTCGCCGGGCGCCGAGAAGGAGGTGCGCTGGGGGGTGGCTCGACGAAACGCGCCCTCGGGCGCCAGGCCAGGATCAGCCGTACAAGTCGCGTAGATCGGGATGGTCGGGGGCCACCGGCAGCTTATCAGGGGACAGGCGCCCGGCGGACAGTCGGTCACGAACGCGTTGCCACTCGACGTGGCGGCAGAGCACTTGCACGGGGATCGCCTCGAGGTCGAGAACGGCCGCGATCGCGACGCGGTGGAACCCTTCCGCGAGGATGACCGACCCGTCCCGGGCGATCACGACCAGCGGTTCCAAGTGGTGAACGTATGCCCCCTCGAACGGGTTGTCTTCCACAGGCGGAACGTGGTCGGCCTCGGCGTTCGGTCGGTACCCCTCGGTGTCGATCGTCCGGAACAGGTCATCGAGATACCCGCACCGGATCCGTCGGTACTCCTCCAGGCTCTCGTAGCCGCGAACCTGGTTGCCAGCCGCGAATCGCTCGGCAGCCCGCTGGTACAGCGCCGTCTCCGTCCAGTCGGCGCCCAGGTCGAACCGCTGGACGAGCCCCTCGTAGACGGCGGTGTCAGTCAAGGATCGACGGGCCTCGGGGCGGTCCCAGTTCCCGCCGGTCACCCGGCCGAGCCCCCACTGGAGATCCACCCCCTGTGTATGGTGAGCGATCGCAGTCGGGTCGACTCGAAGCAGCGCCCAGGGATCGGCGGGAGCCTCGTACGCGCGCCGGTTGGCTAGGTCGTGCCAGGCGGTGTACGTGCGGAACTGATCCAGATACATGGTCGGGTCGGGATCGGACTGGCCCCGGCCTCGGAGCCGAGGGGGCGAAAAACTACCGCGGAGTGGAACGAATGCGGATGGAACGACCGCCGGTGACGGTCCGGGCCTCGGGACGGCAGTCGCTAGCGGGTTCCTGTCATAGCTCTTCCTTGTCGCCAGAAGTACTTAAACGGTCCCTGGGGTGGCCGGGTGACATCCTCCCACCCCTGAAGGGATGGGCGTCCGCTCGATGCGTGTCACTCGGCGACAGTATCCACCACTTCGTAGCCGATGTTCTGCTCCCGGAGCGCGTCCGTGTGGGACGACAGCCGGTCGGTCGTCACCAGCAGGAACACGTCGAGCCCCTTCGTCGCGGCCTCACGAACGGCGCCGGCAGTCCCGTACCGGATGTCCGGAGAAACGTCCGCGGCCATGGCTGCCGCCAGGGCCTCGGTCCCCCCGACGGCCGTCACATCAGCGGCCGAGGCGAGGTCGGCAACGCGGTGGGTCTCGACGCTGTGTCCGCCGCCGTCCTGAACCTGGGGCACGGTCAAGGCCGTTACCGTCCCGAGTTCGTAGTCGACGAGTCCCTGGATGTCGGTCACGCCGACGTCCTGGTCGGGACCAGCGTCGGTCACCGCGATGGCGGTGGCACCGCCCGTGTCCTCCGCGAGGGCACGTAACACCCCGTCCCGCATCGCAAGCGAGACGGTCTGTCCCTCCTCGATGTGGGTCGCGGCAATGGCGGTCTCGATCTCGATCTGTTCGATGACGTCCTCCGAGACGTGACGGGCGAACGTCCGGAGCTCGTCGGTACGGGAGATGAGCCAGTCGACCCCCTCCTTAGTCACCTCGTAGCGTCCCCGGCCATGTTTCTCGACGAATCCCAGGTCGATCAGGTCGCGGAGGTAGTCGCTGACGGCCTGGGCAGTGATGCCGACCGCGTTCGCGACCTCCTGCTGGCTCACTGCGGGTTGACGCTCCGCGATCTGGACGAGGATCCGGTAGCGGGTGGCATCCCGTTTGTTTCGGAGGACACTCGAGTCGTCGGACCCGTCCGCGTGCCGCGACATGGCTCGCGGTCCGGGTTCCGAGGACAAGTAGCTTTGCCCGAAACACAGCCATGCTTGTCCTTGCTCTCCAGAGCCGACGAGAGAATCGAACTCTCGATGTTTTACTCCAACCCGGTGAATCCCCGCCCGGACCGCGCGGACGGCCACTCCCCGGTCCCTACCATGGGCAATCTCATGACGGAGTCCTGAGCCTGACGTCGAATGTGTCAATAGATATTATATTATTCGTATCGTAAACGATAGGACCCATACGGCCGGAGCCGGGTAACCTCCTGAGACGACGGTGAAGAATTGAAAGACGGAGCAGTACCCGATACCCGGCGACAACGACCTTCGATCGACCTCGTCGAGCCGGGGCCCGAAAATCCGGCCGCGACGTCGGGACGGAACAGACACTGGAGGTGCGGAGGCCGGTCAATGGGCCGGCGGCCGGTTCGTTATCTATTTTTTATAGATAAGAAAGAAGGTAATCTGTCTTATATCAGCAACGAGCCACTGCCGCGAACGGTAGGGCTAACCGCCCCCGCTCGGACTGGGTCCGTATGCGCGCAGCCCATATCACCGGCCGTGGGGAGCCGGAAGAAGCATTGGCCGTCGTCGAAGTCGACACGCCGGAGCCCGGGCCGAACGAGGTCCGGTTGCGCGTCGAGGCGGTCGCGCTGAATCGGCTCGACGTGTTCGCCCGCACGGGTCACCCGGAGGACGACGATGCGTTCCCGAAACGGACGGGCTGTGACATCGCCGGAACCGTGGACGCGGTGGGGGACGGCGTCACGGACTGGACGAGGGGCGACGAGGTCGTCGTCTATCCGGGCGTCACGTGTCAGGCCTGTGAATTCTGTCTGAACGGCGAACACACCATGTGTCACGACTACCAGATCATCGGCGAGGACGTCCCGGGTGGGCTGGCGGAGTTCGTCACCGTCCCCGCCTGGACGCTTGACCCGAGGGCGGAGCAACTGGACTTTGCCACGAGCGCTGCCTGGCCCGTCACGTTCACCACCGCCTGGCGGATGCTGATCACGGCGGGGGAGTTGCGTCCGAGCGAAACCGCCCTCGTCCTCGGAGCGAGCGGCGGCGTTGGCAACGCCGCCCTCCAGATCGCCGACCGTGTCGGTGCGACGGTGTACGCGACCACGTCGACGGCCGACAAGGCCGCTCGGATCCGGGAGTGGGCCGACGCAGTCATCGATTACACCACGGAGGATTTCGCCGACCGAGCCCGGGAGCTGACGGATGGCCGGGGCGTCGATCTGGTCGCCGACCATGTAGGTGCCGACACCTGGCCGACGAGTATCGACAGCCTCGCCATGGGCGGCCGGATGGTCATCTGTGGCGCGACGAGCGGACCCCACCCCGATATCAACATCCGGGACGTGTACCAGCACCACCGGCGGATTATCGGCGCACCGATGGGGAACCGTCAGGACTTCCGTGACGTCCACCGCCTGGTCGCCGGGGGCGACCTGGAGCCACAACTCGACCGGGTCCTTCCGCTCGACGGGATCACAGAGGCCCACCGCGCTATCGAAGACCGTACGGTCGTGGGTAAGGTCATCATCCGGCCCCACGAGTAACCCCGCTCGCAGCGTCAGTCGTCCTGCCGAGCGTCCACGGGTGCCCCCCGATCAGTCACCGTCTCGACCCGCCAGCAGGCCGCCCGGTGGTCCCCGTCGGGGGTCGCGTATGCCGATAGGTCCGGCTCGTCATAACACTCTTCGGCGGCGTACGGACAGCGGGGCCGGAAGTTACACCCCTCGGGCAGGTCGACCGGGTCAGGTGGTTCGCCCGACAGCGGCGCCTCCTCGACCTCCTGTGTGGGATCGGGGACCGGGACGGCGTCGAGCAGGGCCCGGGAGTACGGGTGTTTGGCTCCACCGACCAGTCGTTCGGTGGCCGCTCGCTCGACGATCTTCCCGAGGTACATCACGCTGACCCGGTCACACATCTGCCGGATGAGCGACAGGTCGTGAGAGATGTACACCGCGCCCATGTTCAACTCCTCGACCAGTTCGTCGAGCAGGTCCAGCACGCTCGCCCGGACCGACACGTCGAGCATGCTCACGGGTTCGTCGGCGACGATAAACCGCGGCTCCAGCACGAGCGCTCGGGCGATCGAGACCCGTTGGCGCTGCCCGCCCGACAGTTCGTGCGGGTGCTGGTCGAGGAACTGCTCGGGCGGGGTCAGTTCCGCCCGCTCAAGCGCCTGGACGATCCGGTCGTACTGGTCGTCCAGACCGTGGATCTCGAGCGGCTCCCGGAGCCACTCCTCGACCGAAAACCGCGGGTTGATCGACTCGTACGGGTCCTGGAAGATCATCTGTACGTTCCGGCGGAAGGCCCGCCGCTGGGCGTCGGTCATCTCGGCGAGTTCCTGTCCAAGGAACCGGATGGTCCCGGCGGTCGGCTCCTGGAGCCCGATCAACAGCTCGCCGAGCGTGCTCTTCCCACAGCCCGACTCGCCGACCAACCCCATCGTCTCGCCGGGCTCGACGGTGAGGTCGACGCCGTCGACCGCCTTCACGTAGCTGGTCTCGCTGCCCAGAAGCTGATGGACCAGTCCCCGTTCCTGTGGGAAGTGCTTTCGCAACCCTTCCGTCTCGATTACCGGGCCGTCGTACTCCCAGTTCAGGCTCGCTGTCGTGTCCATAGCTCTTTGTCCTCGGACTCCTGTTTCATCCGGTCGAACCGGACGGGCTCGTGACACCGGACCCGGTGGCCCGGATCGACCTCGACCTCCGGGAGCGGTTGTTCACACGCCGGCGCCGCGAACGGACACCTGGCGGCGAACGGACACCCCTCCGGTGGGTTCGAGAGGTCGGGTGGGGAGCCGGGGATACTGACCAGGTCCGCCGGCTCGCCCTCGATGCTCGGGAACGCGTTCTGTAGCCCGAGCGTGTACGGGTGGTGAGCGTCGGTAAAGATGGCGTCGACGCCGCCCGCCTCCATCACCTCCCCCCCATACATCACGACCACCTTGTCGCAGGTCTCGGCAACCACGCTGATATCGTGAGTCACCATGATCATCGAGCTGTTGAGCTCCTGCTGGAGCTGATGGATGCGGTGGAGGATCTGTTCCTGCACGATGACGTCCAGCGCGGTCGTGGGCTCGTCCGCGATGATCAGCTTCGGGTCCAGGGCCAGGCTCATGGCAATGATCGCCCGCTGGCGCATCCCGCCGCTGAGTTGGTGGGGGTAGTCGTCGACCCGATCCGCGTCGATCCCGACCGTTGTCAGCAGCTCCCGCGCCCGTTCATGCGCGGCGGAATCGGAGACATCCTCGTGGGCCTGGATCGCCTCGCTGATCTGGTCCCCGATCGTGTACACCGGATTGAGGCTGTTCATCGCGCTCTGGGTG
>CAZCXJ010000033.1:0-21405 GCA_964502585.1 uncultured Candidatus Halobonum sp. | reverse complement strand
CCCGATCGGCGACGCACAGGCCGTCACCGAGGCAATCACCGTCGGGATCCCGGTGGTCGCGATGTGTGACTCGAACAACCAGACGAGCAACGTCGACCTCGTCATTCCGACCAACAACAAGGGGCGACGGGCGCTTGCGGTCGTCTACTGGCTGCTCGCGAACGAGACGCTCGACCGCCGCGGCGCCGAACCGACCTACGCCCTCGAGGACTTCGAGGCGGACCTCTGACGAGGCTGGTTTTCCGGGACTCCTGTCAGTTCGGCCGGCGGCCACTCTCCCGACGGCGAGACCGCTGTCTGCACAAAGAATGTCGAGGTAGCGCGCCGTCTCGGCGGGCGCCGAACGCGCGTCCCCGTCTTCCCCTTCCGAAACGTGGTGCACCCGAACCCCACCCCTGTGGTGGGTCCACGTACACCACAGTTGACGGTCAGGCAGGGGGTAGATTAAACATATCGCTTCAGTATCGAGATCGTCGCCGAGTCACGACGAGAACCGGCGCCGCGGCGACGTGCGGCGGAAACGCTGATAGTCCCCGGGGCACACCCCCGGATATGCCGACGAGCAGCGCGCCGGGGAAGGTGTACCTCTTCGGCGAGCACGCAGTCGTCTACGGCGAACCGGCGGTTCCGTGCGCGATCGAGCGACGGGCGCGGGTGACCGTCGAATCGCGGGCGGACGGCCGCGTCCGGATCGAGGCCGCGGACCTCTCCCTTTCGGGGTTCACGGTGGAGTGGAACGGGACGACCGATGACAGGCCCGACCTGGATGCCCCGCCGGGCCTCGTCGAGGCGGCGATGAGTTACATCGAGGAGGCTGTGGCACAGGCCCGGGACGCAGCCGACGCTCCGGACGCGGGGTTCGACGTGACCGTGGAGTCGGACATCCCGCTGGGGGCCGGGCTCGGGTCGTCCGCTGCGGTTGTCGTCGCGGGCATCGACGCCGCGACCCGAGCGCTCGGGGGGGAGTTGGGCCGCGAGGAGTTGGCCGACCGGGGGTATCGAGCCGAGTACACCGTCCAGGACGGGGAGGCGTCGCGTGCGGACACCTTCTGTTCGACGATGGGCGGCGCCGTCCGAGTCGAGGGCGACGATTGTCGGACCCTGGATGCCCCGGCGCTACCGTTCGTAATCGGGTACGACGGCGGGGCCGGCGACACCGGCGAGCTGGTGGCGGGCGTGCGCGCTCTCCGGGAAGAGTACGAGTTCGCCGCCGACACGGTTGCCAGTATCGGCGACATCACCCGCCGGGGGGAACGTCTCCTCACGGGGCCGGACCCCACAGGGAGCTCCAGCGGAGCTGACGAGGAGCTCCTCGGGGCGCTCGGGAAGCTGATGGATTTCGATCACGGGTTGCTCTCGGCGCTGGGCGTCTCCTCGCGCTCGCTGGACGCGATGGTCTGGGCGGCACGGGAAGCGGGCGCGTACGGGGCCAAGCTGACCGGGGCCGGGGGCGGCGGCTGTATCGTCGCGCTCGACCCGACCCACGAGACCCGAACTGCCCTGTCGTACGCCCCCGAATGCGAGGAGGCGTTCCGCGCGGAACTGTCGACCGATGGAATCCGGCGGGAGGGCTCCTGAATGGGCGAGACGATCGTCCTGAAACTGGGCGGGTCTGTCATCACCGAGAAGGACCGGCCGGAGACGCTCGACGGCGTCCAGCTCGATGCCGTAGCCGACGCGGTCGCCGGGGCGATCACCACCGGACGGGTCGACCGCCTCGCGTTGGTACACGGCGGCGGGTCGTTCGGCCATCACCAGGCGGAACAACACGGCGTCACGACCACGGCTGGGAGCCGTGACGCCGGGGCAGTGGTGGACATCCATGGGGCGATGACCACGCTCAATCGATTCGTCCTGACACGGCTCCACTCGCGGGAGGTCCCGGCGTTGCCGGTCCATCCGCTGTCGGCAGGGTCACGGACCGCCGACGGTGAACTGTCGTTGCCCACGACACAGGTCGGGACGATGCTCGACGAGGGGTTCGTCCCGGTTCTCCACGGTGACGGGGTCGTCCATGCCGGCGAAGGCGTGACTGTGCTGTCCGGCGACGAGATCGTCACCCGTCTCGCGAGAGACCTCGACGCGGGCCGCGTCGGGCTCTGTTCGGCCGTCCCGGGCGTGTTGGACGACGACGGGAAGGTCATCCCGAACATCCGCTCGTTCGAGGCCGTCGCGGACGTGCTGGGCGTGAGCGACACCACGGACGTGACCGGCGGCATGGCTGGCAAGGTCCGGACGCTGCTCGAGGTGGACGTCCCAGCACACGTGTTCGGACCGGAGAGTCTCGAGGCGTTCCTCGACGGAGCCGCCCCCGGGACACGGATTCACCGCGACGAGTGAGTCGAGCATCCCGATCCTGACCCTGTCTCAGATCTCGAACCGGAGGCCGTCCCGGGCCATCCGGACGTCCCCGTCGAACCCGGCGTCGCCAACCGCGTCGATCATCGCTTCGTGTTCACCCTCGGTGTGCGGATACAGGTGGGTGAGGTAAACCCGTCCGATCGTGCGACCGGCCAGCACTGCCCCGAGCTGTGAGGGCGTGGGGTGGTTGTCGACGTCCACCGCGTCCGGAAACGAGCAGTCGTGGAGGAGGACGTCGGCCCCGTCCGCGAACTCGGCCAGGCCCGCAAACGCCTCCGAGTCGCCGGAAAAGACGAACGCGGACGTCCGCTCGCCGTCGGACGGGTCCGCGCCCGCGTGGAACCGGTACGCCAGACAGTCCATCGAGTGGCGGGTCTTCCGGGCGGTGATTTCGAACCCAGCGACCTCGAACGGAGCATCATCCGTGGCGGTCGGATGGATCTCCCGGACCTGAAGATCGACCCGACCCTGCAGATACTCGTGGACGTCGAGCAGCTCGTCGACTAGTCGCTTCGTCCCCGCCGGCCCGACGACTTCGAGGTGTGTCTCCCCCGCGAGCCACCGGGCCTTCAACAGCGGGAGCAGGTCCGCGACGTGATCGAGATGATGATGCGTCAGCAGCACCGTCGAGATCGCCTCGTAGCCCGGATCGGTCTGTGAAAGGCGATGAAGGATGCCGGCTCCGCAGTCGACGAGCAACGGGCCGGCCGGGGGATCGTGGTCCGCGCCTTCGACGATGAGGCCGGTCTGAACACGATCGGGCAGGGGCATCGCACTCCCGGTCCCGAGCAGAGTCACGCGCATACCCGGGGTCTCACGTCCCTCAGGAAAAACCGCTGTCGGTCGGGGACGCAACCCACTTACCCCCGGCGTCCCACCTGGCGGATAATGGGTGGGAGTGGGCGAGACCTTCTCGCGGACCTCGCCGAGCACGAGGACCTCGAGTTCGGGTTCGACGTTTCGGAGGTGTCGGTCAATGACGGGCACGTCCTCGAACGGCTCGAACCGGCAGTCAGGGAATGGTGGGTCGAGGAGTTCGGCGCGTACGTGCCCGACAACGGCGGGTTCTTTACCCCGCCACAGAAGGAGGCGGTCCCGCTCATCCACGACCGGACGAACGTGCTTGTCGCGTCGCCGACGGGGTCCGGGAAGACACTCAGTGCGTTCACCGCCATCATCAACGAGTTGTACCGGCGGGAACGGGAACTGGAAGAGGGACTCGAGAACTCGGTGTACTGTCTGTACATCTCGCCGTTGAAATCGCTGGCCAACGACATCCACCGGAACCTGGAAGTCCCGCTGGACGGAATCGAGGCCAACCTGGCCGAACGGGGCCACGACACCGAAATCAGACACGCGATCCGCCACGGGGACACCGGCGACACCGAGCGACAGCAGATGCTCGAGGAGACGCCCCACATCCTCAACACCACGCCCGAAACCCTCGGCATCCTGCTGAACTCGCCGAAGTTCAAGGAAAAACTCCGGACGGTGGAGTACGTCATCGTCGACGAGATCCATAGCCTCGCTGAGAACAAGCGAGGGACGCATCTGGCGCTCTCGCTCGAGCGGCTCGAAGAACTGGCCGACGGGAGCCCGACCCGGATCGGCTGTTCGGCCACGGTCGAACCGCTGACGACGATGGCGGAGTTCCTCGTCGGTCGACAGACGCCCGGCGGAGCCCCCCGGGAGTACGAGATCGTCGACACGCGGTTCGTTCGGGATTTCGATCTCCGACTGGAGTGTCCGACCGACGACCTGATCGACACGCCACGGGAACTCGTGAACGAGCGGTTCTACGACCGGCTCCACGAGTTGGTCCAGAGCCATCAGAACACGCTCGTGTTCACCAACACCCGCTCCGGGGCCGAACGCGTCCTCCACAACCTCCGACGGGGGTACGATCAGTACGACGAGAGCAACTCGGGGTGCCACCACGGGTCGCTCTCAAAGGACCGGCGTGAGGCGATCGAGACGAAGCTGAAGTCCGGCGAGATCGACGTTGTCACGACATCGACCTCGCTGGAACTGGGAATCGACATGCCGCACCTGGACCTCGTCGTGCAGGTGGGCTCGCCGAAGTCGGTCGCGGCGCTGCTCCAGCGGGTGGGTCGGGCCGGCCATCAGCTCGGCGAGACCGTCGAGGGACGCGTGATCGCGCTCGACCGTGACGAACTGGTGGAGTGTGCGGTCATGCTCAAGAAGGCCGAAGAAGGCTTCATCGACCGGGTGTTCGTCCCGGAGAACGCCCAAGACGTCGCCGCCCAGCACGTGTACGGGATGGCGATCAACGACATCCGTCGGGAACGGGACGTCCTTGAGACGCTCCGCCAGGCGTACCCGTACCGGGACTACACGGACGCGGAGTGGGACTCGCTGCTCCGATACCTGACGGCCGACTACCCCGGGCTCGAGGAGCGAAACGTGTACGCGAAGGTATGGCGGGATACCAACGACCCGCCCGACGGCGAGCACCACTACGATGAGTACCCCGTCGGCGAGCGACTCATCGGCAAGCGGGGCCGGATGGCCCGGGTGATTTACATGACCAACATCGGAACCATTCCGGACTCGTTCACCTGTGACGTGTTCACCCGTGGGAGCGACGAGTGGGTGGGCCAGCTCGACGAGGAGTACCTCGACACGCTCGAGAAAGGCGACGTGTTCGTGTTGGGCGGGAACCGGTACGAGTTCCAGTACCGTCGCGGCTCCAAGGTGTACGTCGACCCGACGGATGCCAGACCCACGGTTCCGTCATGGTTCTCCGAGCGGTTGCCGCTCAGCTACGACCTGGGACGCGAGATCTTGCGGTTCCAGGGTCAATTGCTACGACGGCTTCGCGACGGGGGCCGGCCGGCGGTCCGGGAGTGGCTCCGCGGGTTCCCGCTCGACGAGAACAGCGTCCGCGCGCTGGCCCGAACCTTCGACGAGCAGGTCCGGTACGCGGGCCCGACGTCCGTCTCCACGGACGAGCGACTGGTCATCGAGGAGGAACGGGACCGGGAAGCGTACCGTCGCCACTATTACGTCCATTCCAACTACGGTCGCGAATTCAACGACGGGCTCTCCCGGCTCGTCGCCTATCACTGTGCCCAGCGCGCGAACACGAACGTCCAGGTGGCCGTCGCCGACAACGGGTTTACCGTCTCGATGCCCCTCAACCGGAAGGTAGACGTCGCCGATGTCGTTCGGAAGCTCGATCCCGCTTCGGTCGGGCCGGACCTGCGGGCGGCCCTCGAAGGGACGGACCTGCTGAAGCGGTACTTCCGCATCAACGCCACCCGAGCTCTGATGATCCTCAAGCGATACAAGGGCTACGAGAAATCGGCCGCGGAACAACAGGTCTCCTCGGAGATGTTGCTGTCCGTGGCGGAGGACCTCGACTCGTTTGCCGTACTGGAAGAAACGTATCGGGAGATCATGGAAGACAAACTCAACATCGAAGGGATCAGGGAAGTCCTGCAGGAGATCCAAGCTGGACAAGTGGACGTCGTCGCATACGAGGTGGAGACCCCGTCTCCCCGTGCGTTCGGGCTGGCGACGCTGATGGCGAGCGACGTGGTCCTCGCCGAGGACGAATCCCAGGTACTCCAGGAGTTCCACGCCCGGGTCATGGATCACATCGACGGGGACTCGACACGGGACGTGGTGGTCGACTCCCGCCCGGACGACTAGCCGTATGACTGTCCCTGATGACCGCGTGACGGAGTCGAGATGAAGGAACAGCGCCACCGTTTTGCCGCGCCGGGAGCAATGGAGAGGTATGGAGATGCTCCACCCACGGGTGCGACTCGTCTGGGGTGGGGGGGCGGTGATCACGGCGTTGCTCGTCGGAGGACTCGGCGCCGTCGGGGTTCGTCTCGGCATCCCTATTCCGCCGACAGTCGTCGCCGGATTCGCCGCCCTCATCGGAACGATCGGGGTCGTCCTGGCGGTCCTCCGCTACCGAGTGTGGCGCTACGAGATCGGGGACGACGCACTGTTTCTCATCCGGGGGGTGTTCACGCGGCGGGACACCGCCGTCCCCTTCGTTCGCGTCCAGCATATCGATACGCAGCGTGGACCGCTCGAGCGGGTGGTCGGCCTGGCGAGCGTGGTGGTGTACACCGCCGGGACGCGAGGAGCCGATATCACCATCCCCGGACTGACCCCGGACCGAGCCGCGACGTTGCGCGAGCGGCTCCGAGAACTAGCAACCGAAAGCGAGTACGACGCCGTCTGAGATGCCCCGACTTCACCCGTTCAGTGCCGTCATCAGCGCGGGTCAGCGCGGCGCTCAACTCGGGTCGACGGGCCTGTTCGCCGCGATCCTGCTCGCGGGACCGCTTGGGATGGTGGACACGCCGGTCGCGATCGGGCTGGCGTTCCTCGGGGTGGTCGTCGGTGTCGCCTACGGGTTCGCGTGGTACCTTCGCTTCGAGTACGAACTCACGGCCGACGAACTCGTCGTCGAGTCCGGGGTGTTCGCCCGCCAGGACAGGGAGATCCCGTTGCGTCGTATCCAGAACGTCGACGTCAGCCGGAGCCTCCTTCAGCGGGCGCTCGGGTTGGCGGTCGTGCGGTTCGAGACCGCGGGGGGAAGCACGACCGAGGCAGAGCTGAACGCGGTCACCGAAACGGAAGCGACGCGTCTTCAGCGTGAAATCGGTGACCGACGGCGGGATACCGAATCGATGACTTCCGCTCACGAGGAGGCCAGCGCCCAACAGGCAGAGGACCGGCCCGACGAGTCCCAGCCGGAGTTGCTGTACGCCATCTCCAGGGATGAACTCCTCCGAATGAGTGCCATCTCGTTCCGGCCGGGCGCGCTAGGAATCCCGTTTCTCGGCGCGCCATTCGCGGACGACGTCGTGGTATGGCTCGTACGGGCCGTCTTGCGGGCGACCGGAGCCGCCGACTCCCTGTCCATACGCGAACTCGCCAGTATCGACCCGCTCCGGCTGGCGCTCGCCGGGGGGCTTCTCTTCGGAGGGTACCTGCTGGCAGCCTGGATCGCCAGCGGAATCCTCACTTTCGTTCGGTTTTACGGGTTCAGACTGGAACGGGAGGGTGAGGAACTCCGGTACCAACGGGGGCTGGCCAGCCGCTACAGCGGAACGATCCCGCTCGAAAAGCTTCAGACGGTAACCGTGGGGGAAAACGTTCTCATGCGGTGGTTGGGGTACGCCAATCTGGCCGTGGAAACCGCCGGCTATGCCCCCGGCGGCGGCCGGCGGAGTGCCGGCGGAGCTGAAACGACCGTCCCGTTCGCCAAGCGCCAGCGGGTACTCGACCTGGCGGACTCGCTGCAACCCTTCGACGCGCCCGAGTTCGAGCGGCCCCCCTCCCGGGCACGCCACCGGTACGCCCGGCGGTTTGGGATCGGACTCCTGGGCCTCGCGG
Source organism: uncultured Candidatus Halobonum sp. (assembly GCA_964502585.1). Lineage (GTDB taxonomy): Archaea > Halobacteriota > Halobacteria > Halobacteriales > Haloferacaceae > CAZCXJ01. The sequence continues at coordinate 13,662 of CAZCXJ010000033.1, read as the reverse complement.
GCGCCCTGGTCGCGATCGACCGCGTGCTGGTTTCGCTCCCGGCGCTGGCGCCGTTCGTCCCACTGGCTGGTCTCCTCCTGACGGTGCCGGCCGCGCGGGCCAAATGGCGCCACCGCGGCGTCGACCAGCAGCCGTCAGTCCTGATTACCCGGAGCGGGTTCTGGCGGCGGCGGACCCGAATCGTGCCCTACTACCGGCTCCAGACGGTGTTCGTGACGCGGACGCTGTTCCAGCGGCGCTGGAACCTTGCGAGCGTGACGGCCGACACGGCCAGCACCGCCAGCCTGCTGGGGGGCGACGCCACCGCGTTCGACCTCGATCACAACGACGCCCTTCCGTTACGGGACGCGTTACTCGAGCGGTTACGGACGGAACTCGCCCGTCGCCGTCGGCGGAGAGCGCAGTCCCGCCAGGATCCGCCCGTCTGGGCCACGGGGGCACCCTCGTCGGCCGACACGACGGGCGACGACATCGAGGACGGGGGCGACGAGTTCGAGTGGGGTGGCCGCCAGAGGGACGAGGAATGACGGTGCTCAGGGCCGCGCCCAGTCGAGCATTCGGGCATACACGGGTTCGGAGCGGAGTGCCGTCTCGTCGCCGACCAGTACCAACGCCTTCCGGGCGCGCGTCAGCGCGACGTTGACACGCCGGAAGTCCTCGAACACCGGCGAGTTCAGCTCGCCGGTCGCGACGAACGACACGATGATGACTTCCTTCGCCGAGCCCTGAAACCGGTCGACGGTATCGACGGTGACGTCAACCCGGCGGCCGATTTCAGCCACCTGTGCCCGGAAGGGGGCGATGACGCCCACGTCTTGCGGGCGAACACCCGCATCCAGGAACGTCTCGACAATATCGGCCACCCGGTCGGCCTCATGAGGGTTGGCGTTGCCCTCTCGGTACCCATCCGGATCGACGAACGACACCGGGTCCCGCAGGTCCGCGGGGAGGTCTGCGAGGTCAAGGCCCAGTTCCGCCAGCGTCTGGCCAGCGACTTCCGGGGTCGCGGGACGCAATGCCCCATCGTAGAACTCCGCTGAGGGAAACGCCTGAATCCGCTGGCTCATCCGGTACTGCCGGTCGAGCATGACACTCGCCTCCGGGTACGAGTCCACCAGCCGCGCGAACAGCGACTCCTGGAGGTCGGTCTCGGCACGCACGACGGGCGGTAACTGTTTGTGGTCTCCAACCAGGACGAACCGGTCCGCGAGGTTGATGGCCGCGAGCGTGGCCGGTTCCGTCAGCTGTGAGGCCTCGTCGATCACCGCCACGTCGAACGCCTGCTCGCGCATCACCCTCGACCCGCAGGTCGCCGTGGTCGCCGCGACGACCGGCGCGTCCGCGAGCTCGGCCGCACGCTCCGACGGCTCGCCACGGTGGACGAGTCGAACGTCCTGCATGTCCCCCCGGACGCCGGTCTCAGTCCCGACCCGAAGCCCGTCTCGGAACCCCTGCTCTTGGAGCGCGTCCAACGCGTTGTCGACGGCACGGTTGGTGAACGCGGACAGGAGGACTCGGTCCCCACGGCCGACGAACTCCCGGAGAATCCTCGCGATCGTGAACGTCTTCCCGGTCCCCGGCGGCCCGTGAATCAGGGCACAGTCCTCGGCTGTGAGGGCGAGTTCGACTGCCGCGTTCTGCGCGTCGTTGTTCTCGATGTACGGGCCATCGGCGGCACGGCTCCCGTCGAACCCCGGGGCTCGCCGTTCAAGCAGGATGTCCTTCCGTTCCGGGTCCCCTTTCAGGATGGCATCGTGAAGCGCCGTGAGCATCCGGTCGACTGACAGCTCCGATGGATAGACATCGAGCCGGCGGAGTTGGAGTGGCTCGTCCGCTGAAACGACGATCTCGGGGCCGAGTTGCTCGATTCGGACGAGTTCGCTTCGCCCCTCGATGGGGTCACCGTCGCTGGCCAGGGCGGCGTCCCCCTCCCGGAGCTTCGAGACCGGGGCGGTCGAGGACTGGGCACGCAGTTCCCAGCGGCCGTCCTCGCGCTCGGCCTGCCCGACAGGGTCAAGATCGATGAGCGCGCGGTCGGCGGCGGCACGGTCGGCCGCGGACTGTTCCCAGAGTTTCCGGTACTCCGCGTGAGTCTCCCGGCGCTCCGCCTCGATATCACGGTACGTCCGGCCGAAGTAGTCCTGCTCCTCCGGCGGGACCGGGTCGCCAATCTGGCCGGCCTTGGACTCCTGGTCCAGTCGCCCGGACACCACCCGACAGGTGTCCTGTTCGAAACAGTACTCACAGCGGGCATCAGCCTCGTATCCCGTCGGGATCCCCTTTCCGTACTCCATGGCTGCCAGTTCATTGCGGGTCCGAACTACGAATTCCAGCAAACCCCGGTTTATCGAGAAGTCCTTGGCGGGCGACAGATCGCCCCCAGCGTCGTCGCCGTCCAGCGCGGCGTTTTTCGTATACAGAAGCGTCCCCGTCTCGACGTCGGTCCCGGCCTCCCGCAGGATCAGCGCGTAGGCCGTCGCCTGAACCTTGTCGTGGAACCGGGGGTCTCGGCCCGTGTTCTTGCCAGTCTTGAGTTCCACGGGGGTCCCGTTCCGGACCGCATCCGCCCGTCCCTTGATCCCGAAGGTGGGGGAGACGAGCGTCCGCTCCGAGCGCCATTCGTCGGTCTCGGTCAGCGTCCCTTGCTCGAGCCATCGCTGGATTCCGGCGGCGTTCCGGCGCACCTCGTCCTCGACCGTGGTCCGGTCGCGACCCAAGAGCCCGAGTTCGAGCCCGGCGGCCGCGACACGATCCGTCACCGCGTCGTCCAGCTCGATCCCCCGCAGGAGATCGCCGAACACCTCGTGGACTATCGTCCCCTTCACGACGGGATAGTTCAGAGGGATCCCCGAGAGCTTGTTCAGGTAGTACAGACGGGGACACTGGACCCACGACCGGATGTCCGTGACGTCGACGAGAAAGTCGGGCTCGAGAACGACGTACGACTCCGAGGACGTGGCGTAGGTAGTGTCACCCCGGAACTCGCCCTCCTCGACTTCGGTAACCAGGAGTTCCATACCCGGCTCGGCGTACCCGGCGGTGTCAGTCCACTCGCCCCACAGCGTCACTCGGGTCGAGCTCCGAGCGCCGCGGCCCGGCCGGACCGTCAGTTCAACCAGATCCCGCTCACCGTACCTCGTGTCGACGGTCTTCTCGTCCCCCACCGCCAGGATCGGCCCGCGGATGTCCACACAGCCGTCAGCGGTCGGCCGGGAAAAACGCTGTCGGTCCCGCGCACTCCATCAAGCTCCCGTTCCCGACCCAGGGACCCAGTCGAGTCAGGGCGGTCAGTCTTCTTCCGGGGCGAACTCGACCAGCGTCAACTCGCGATCCAAGTGGCACACCTCGTGGGGTGGATCCCCTTTGACCTCCTCGATCCGGTACTCGGTCTGAAAATCCGCACCCAAAGGCTCGCAGTACGGGTGGCTCGGACAATCGACGTGCGGGCAGGGACCCTCCAGCGAGGCTTTGCTCCCAGCGTAGGCCTGCCGCGAGGCGACGTTCGCCGTGACCGGGGCAGGCTCGACTTCGACGGCTCTGACGCCTGTGTCGTGAACTGCACAGTCCAGCACCTGAGTGTCGTCACGGACGTCGGTCACGCGGTAGCGACGGCCCTCCGTGAGGTTGAGACACTGGTCACGATAGGGACAGCCTTCGCAGGCAGCCGACTCGCCGCCGTAGACGAATTCCGTTCCCTCCGTGGCGAGTCGCACGCCGACGAGCGTGACCTGCGACATCAGCCCATCGTTCTAGTCCCGCGTGATTAAGTCCTCGGTCATCCCGATCCTGCTTCCACGTCCACCCTGAGGGGCCGTTCCGTTCCGACCGTGAGGCTGAATCCGCTGGGGATCCAACCCGGTAGTGTGTTTCCCAGCGGGCAGACCCTCAAGAGGGTGGCCTGGCTCCTGCTCGGCGTCGTCGTGTTGCCCCACGAACTCGCGCACGCGGCGGTACTACGGCCCTGGAGCTCCGACCTGACACTCGATCTCGACCCGAACGCGGACCCCCGGTTCCGGACGACTGGCCAGGCCCGTCCGCTCGCTCGGTTCGATGCGACCGTCCCGGCATCGACACCGACCTGGGTGATCCGGGCGTCGGCCATCGCGCCACTCCCCAGTTTCCTCCTGCTGGCGGTGCTACTCGACACGACGTTCGGGTTCGCGGGCGTGTCCCCGGTGACGATCGGTGTGACCGCCGCGGTGGCCGTCTGGGCCTCAGTTTCGGACGGAGACGTCGCAGTCTTCATGTCGCCCGAGACGGTCGTTCGGCGCGGAGAGTTCGTCGTCTCGGTGGACAGTAACGTCCCCTCGGCCGTGGCAACGGCGCTGACGCTCGCGGCGACCGCGGTCGTGGCGCTCCTGTTTTTCACCTGAGAGGCGCTCATACGGTCGCGGCCGCGTGGACCGTTTCGGGCTGGGGCTATCGGTCCGGGACGGTCCACGGTCGGGAAAACGGGTGGCGGGCCGCCCGGACGCGGAAGGCGCCGGCTCGGACGGGATCACGGCGGCCGGGGAGCCCATGAGCGACCCCGGACCGGGAGGATGCGCCGGCCGGGATTTGAACCCGGGCTGATGGCTTGGAAGGCCATAGTCCTACCACTAGACCACCGGCGCTCATCGGCCTTTGTTGGTCTCCGAATAAGGGTGTTGTCGTTTCGACCGGAGCCCGGTGATCCATATCGAGGGCCGTCGAGCTGCGTCAGTCGTCAGCTGTCGCTTCGGGGCCGTCGTCCGCGTCCGGCTCCGCCCGCGGGCCAGCGGCATGACCCTCGTGGGCGAGCGCCGTCGCGAGAAGGTCATCCGACACGGCCGGGACGTCTGCATCGGTGACGGGGCCCTGTGTCTCGAGTTCGCTGGGCGACCGGGGGAACTCCCGGATGTCCATATGGATGTCGATGGCGGCCTTGGCCCCCTGGCCCATCGCGACCGGGATCTGGTTGTGCCCGGGGACGATATCGCCGACCGCGTACACGCCGTCGACGCTCGTGTGTCCGTGATCGTCGACGGCGATCGTCCCGTCGTCGTTCAGCTCACAGTCCAGTTGTTCCGCCAAGTCGGTGTTGTAGTCAGACCCGTACATCGGGAACCCCCCCCGATACTCCCGGACCGTGCCGTCCTCGAACTCGAACGACTCCAGCCAGCCGTCCTCGTCCCTGTTGACGGCCGCGAGGTCTTCCGCGATCACGTCGACCGGATGGTTTCGAAGCATCGTCTCCGTCTCGGCACTCCAGGCGGGATCCTCTCCCCGCGTGAGCAGGTCCACCTCGTCGGTGAAATTGAGCATGATCATCGCCACGTACGCCGCCGAGTCCCCGGTGCCCATCACGAAGACCGGTTCGTCGACGAACATGTACGCGTCACAGTGGAGACACCAGTGAAGGCCGCGGCCGGTCCGAGGCAAGGGTGGATCCGGCCGGACGTCGGAAAAGCCGGTCGCCAGCACCACCCGGTCGGCGGCGTAGTCGTCGTCACTCCCCTCGAGGACGAACCCATCGTCGGGGGACCCGCTCACTCCCGTCACGAAATCCCGGTGAAACTCGGCGCCGTACGACTCGACCTGCTCGCGGGCGGTGGCGAGAAACTCGTTCCCGCTCACCTCTTCGGTGACCCCAATCACGTTGTGGGTGTCCAGCATCATCGCGGCCCGTCCCCCGCCACGGTCGACGACAGCGGTGTCGTGCCCGAGTCGCGTCGCGTACAGCGCGGCCGTCAATCCGGCGGGTCCCCCACCGACGACGACCACGTCGTAGTCCGTGTTTGTCATCGGATCGTAGTACGGGCCGGTACCGTATAAACTACCTTCCGGTCGTGTGAGGGGGTCGAGCGAGCGCGGGGCGAAGCGACCTCCACGAGGAGTCACTCGTCAGACACGGTCCCCGCTGGAGTTACGACCGCGTAACAATTACCGCTCGAAACGAACGCGTCAAGGGGGCGGAGAGCGCTTTCGTCCAGGTCCGCTCGGAACTCCGTCGGATCATAGATATGATAGAACCGGGGGACGATGGTCCCGTCCGGGAGCGTCCAGTCGATCGTCGTGTCGAACCCGTTGTCGTCGTCGAACCGGTCGTGTGCCGTACTCCAGGCGGAGACGAGGGCGCGGGCATCGGGGGCGAGGACCCGGGCGAGTTCGGACAGCGACCGAACCCGTCGTGTGCGTGGACGGAGATGGTGGAGCGTCGCGACGTACAGTCCAAGGTCGAACCCCGCCGCCGGGAACGGGAGCGCGGCCGCGTCGCCGACGATCGGGGCGAACCTGGCGTCAAACCCGCGGTCCGCAGCGCGAGCCATCGCTTCTTGGAGAAGGCCCGAACTCACGTCGACGCCAGCGACCAGATCGACCTTTCCAGCGAGGAGTTCGGCGTGACGGCCGTTTCCGCAGCCGATGTCGATCCCCCTGGAGCCGGCCCGGCCCTCGAGAAACCGTTCGACCTCGGGCCACGGGTACTCCCGGGTAGAGGCGAAATGCGGGGCGATGCGGTCGTACGTCCGGCGGAGTTCCGGGGCCGCCGGATCCTGGCCGTCGGTCATATCCCGATGAGCGCGAACGCGATGTAGGCAGTCGCGAGGAGGACCGTGGCGTGTTTCACTCCGTCCCGAACCTTTCCCTCACCGAGCTGTCCCGCGATCAGTCCGGAGCAGACTGCCTGAATCGCCGCCGAGTGATAGAAGACGAGTTGATACGCGGCGGGGTTGACCCCGTCGAGCGAGCCGAACACGCCCGGCGTCACGCCGGATGCAGGTGCCGTGCCGGCCGCGAACTGGGCGTTCTCCACGGCGGGGATGAACGAGGCGGTCAATGCCGCGACGATGCCCAGGAACACGAAAAACGAGAGGTAAATCACCAGCAGGTACGTCAGCATCGTAGCGCGGCGTTCCCGGCGCAACCGCCGGGTGGCCCGGGCCTCGTCAGCCGCAATCGAGAGGACGGGCGCCACGTCTCCGCTGGCTTCCATCGCGTTCGCGACGAGGGTGATCGCGCGCGACACCATCGCCGAGTCGACCCGGCTGTCCATCCGCCGGAACGCGGTGGCGACGTCGGCTCCCCACTGGACATCACGCCAAGTCCGCTGGACTTCCGGGGTGAGGGCACCTAGTTGCGACCGCGTCAGCCGCCGGAGGCTTTCCACAACGGTCATGCCTGCCTCGTTGACGCTGGCCAGCCGCTCGAGGTAGTCCGGAACCGCCGCCTCCATCGCCCGAATCCGCCGCTTCTCGAGTTCGTACACGACGCCGTAGGTCCCGAGCACGACCACTCCGGCCTCGATGACGGGCGAGTCGAGCGTTCTGAGGGCGGGCATCGGTTCGAGCGGGACCGCACCGACCCGGAGCCCTATCCAGAGGAGGGCCAGCGGTGCCGTGAGTGCTAGCGTGTTTACCGGGCGTTCGAGGAGCCGTCGTTTTGGCTGCCGAAGCCACCTGCGCACCCGCTCGAGCCGATCGTAGATCGCGAGCCGCTCCCGGTTCACCTGCCATCGCCCCGTGGCGTCACCCTCGAGTGCCGGCCGACCGCCGTCCGTCCGGGAGATCCCGACCCGCCCCGGCGGTGCCGGACGCGGCATCGAGGCCGTCTGTCCCGTCCGAGCGTACAGGCGGCCATCGGTTCCCTCCTCGACGTCGCTGTCTCCGCCCGCTGGGTCGTTCGTGATGGCGTCGAGATACACGATGAAGCCGAAGCTCGCCAGCGGCACGCCGAGGTACGCAATGAACTGCAGCACTGGCAGGGTGTTTTGCAGGACGAGTCCGATGACGGCCAGGATCGTGACCAGGAACAACACCCCGGCGACCAGGACCGTCACGTACGCTTCCGCGAAGGTGGCCAAGAGTTCCAGGTACCGGGCCTGTTGGGCCTCGGCCTCCTCCTGGTACTGTTCGTACTGCTCGCGGAGGAACTCGGAGAGGCGCTTTCCGCTCCCCATCACGCTGGCCAGGTTTTCACCGAACTCGACCATGTTCTCGGAGGGAGTCCGGCGAGCCATGCCCTCCATCGCAGTCAACACGTCCGTCCCGAAGGTGTGCATGTCGCGAACCGCGACCCCGAGTTCCCGGGCCGCCTCCCCGTACACGTCCTCGTTCTCGGTAAGCGTGTCAAGCACGGCCGGGAAGGGCATTCCGGACCGAGAGAGGGCGTACACGAACGCCACCGTGCGTGGGAGGGTCGCCTCGATCTCGCTTCCTCGGGCCCCGGCACGCTGATCGAGCAGTTCCCACCGTCCGAAGTACGTGAGGAGCGCCAGCGCGGCCCCAATTGTCCCGCTTGAGAAGACGAACAGGGCGAACAGTTGTGCCGGGCCGGCTTCGGTCAGCCGTGCAAGCGCGCCAAGGAACCCCAGCGTCGCGGGCACGGCAGCGCGGATGGCTTCCGGACCCACCTGTAACGCTCGCAGACCCAGCGCCGCCGCGTAGACCCCGACGAGGCTCCCCGCCAGTCCCATGACTGCCGCCCAGAACAGCGTCCGAGCGGCGAACATCCGATGGACGGCCCCGACGTGTGCGGCGTGGAGCCTGTCACGTTGGGTGCGTTTCCGGTCCCCTTCCTTCGAGACGTAGTCGCCGAACACGCCGAGGGCGATCCGGGTCACGGCCAGTTCAACCCGCTCGTTGATCTGTGCCAGCGCTAGCGGTGCCACCAGCAGGAGCGGGACGATCAGAAACAGGAGTTCCGCCATCATCGTTTGGCTTCGGCGGACCTCCCGCTCGCTTCGGGGCCGTCCACCTCCGATTCGAGCCGGGAAACCACCTGCTCCGGGCCTGCGTAGTACTCGTTGACAAGCGCCGTGAACTCGCGGTATCCGGTGATGCCACCGTTCTGAAGCAGTTCCAGAAACCGTTTCCGGCGGCGGAACTCGCGGAGCAGGTCCGACCGGGACCAGCCCCGGTCGTTCTGGATCTCATCCAGCAGGCTCGAGTCGTTCCGGGTGAACGTGTCAGTTTCCGGGTCCCAACGGAAGGCGGTCGAGTAGTCGAGTTCCCCCGTCCGTTGGTCGATATCGCCGACTTCCGCGACGGTCCCGGCCCTCCGGAGCCGCTCGTCGTTTCGCCGGGTCAGCCGCTGCACGGAGACGAGATCGAGCGACTGGACCATGGCTCTGGGAACGTTGATCGGTTCGTTCTCGAGCCGGTTGATCACGGTCTCGACCGAGTCGGCGTGCATCGTCGAAAACGTCGTGTGACCGGTGTTCATCGCCTGGAACAGCGTCACCGCCTCCTCGCCACGTACCTCGCCGACGATGATGTACTCCGGACGGTGTCTCAGGGCCGACCGGAGGAGGTCGTACATGTCGATGTCGCTGCCGGCCTGGCGTCGTTCGCGGGTGACGCTGGACAGCCAGTTGTCGTGGTACAACGACAGTTCGCGGGTGTCCTCGATAGTGAGCACCTTTGACCTGGGCGGGATGAACATCGACACGGCGTTCATGCTGGTCGTCTTGCCCGATGCGGTCCCTCCGGCGAAGATCAGCGACTTGTTGTGCTCGATACAGAGCCAGAAGTACGCCATCTGCTCCAGCGAGTAGGTCCCGTAGTTCACCAGGTCGATCGGGGTGAACGGTTCCTCGGCGTACTGGCGGATGGTGAACGCTGACCCGCGCGGCGTGACTTCCTCCCCCAAGGCGAGTTCCGCCCGCGACCCGTCGGGAAGCGTCGTCTCGACGATCGGATCCCCGACGGAGATGTGGCGACCGGATCGCTGGGCCAGCCGGATGACGAAGTTGTCCAGTTCGCGGTGTCCGAAACTCACGTTCGTCTCGATGTCCGTGTACTCGTCGTGGTACACGAAGATGGGCAGTTCGTAGCCGTCACATGACACGTCCTCGATGTGGTCGTCGTGGAGCAGCGGGTCGATCCTTCCGAACCCTTGGAAATCCCGCCGCAGGTAGTACAGAAGGCTGTGGAACGTGTCCATCCCGGCGTCCACGCCGTAGCTCTCGAGGAGGCGCCGTAGCTCCGACCGCAACGTCTCCGTGTCGGTCTGGCGGCCGGTCTCGCTGTACAGGAGGGGATCCCGGATGTCCTCCACGACACGGGTGAGGAGCTCGGTCTCGAATGAGTCGAGTTGCGGTTCGACGGCGTAGTACCGATGCTCGCTTTCGTCCTCGTCGTAGGCGATGACCACGTACGCGTACGGCGCGTTCACCCAGTACCGGTCGATTTCCCGTTCCCCCTGAGGGGGCGTGAACTCCGCGAGGGGCCCGTCCTCCCCCGGACGGAATGGCCTGACATGGATCGACGAGCCTCGAAGCGTCTCGATAACCCTGCCGAGGCGGCGGCGGACAGCGGCAAACCCGCCGCCGGCAGTCTGTTCTGACATGTCAGTCCCTTGGCCCGGCTTAGACAGTCACTCACTTAAAACCGGTCTCGCGGTCATCAGCGTTGATACGGGCGGGATCACCCCGAGTCGGCCGGCTCTTCCGAGGCTCGGCGCTCGGCACCCAGCAGAACGCCCCCGAGCAGAAGCATCAGGACGACACCGACGGGAATCGGGACGCCCGGGAACCCGAACGTGACGAAGTAGGTCGCCGCCGCGAGGATCAACGCGGTCACCAAGAGGAGGGTCCCGATGAGGCGGACTGGGTCGACCGCCCACGACTCGACCCACGCTTCGCGGCGGTAGTAAGCGAGCGAGACCGCGAACGCCGCGGCGAAGACGGCCGCGCCGGCGGTCCACACCCAGTAGGCGGTCGCGAGACTGGCACCCTCCTGGAAGGTGGGCGCCGAGACGAGCCACCCAGGGACGAACCCTGGAAGCGACACCGGGAGTGGAAGACCCACGAGGGTTCCTCGCGGGATCGGGATCCCGAACGTGTAGCGCAACTGGAAAAACGGGAACCGGACGAACAGCAGACTTCCTCCGGCGACGTCCGGTGAGTAGGTGACGTTCCAGGGGACGAGAGCGGAGATCCAGACGGAGACGACCGCAAGTTCGCCCGCGTATTCAGAGCTCACCCAGACCATGCCCGACGGCTACTGCGGGCGGGATTAAAACGCCCGGTTCGAATCTCAATGCAGAGAAAGCCGACGGCCCCATGCGACAGGCGCAGATGTCGGGGCGTTACGTTGATACCAGCCGACGACTTACGCTGGGGTAGGGAATGAGGCGCGACTATTTCGAGTTGGAGGTGGAGAACGTCAACTGGGTCGACGAAGGGGAAGACCCACGAAAGCCGCAGGTGAATATCGACTTCCGGGGACCCGCCGATTCACTCGAGGATCGGTTCGCCGCTCCGGACGGGGATACGCTCGAGGCGTCCGAGACGGACGTCGCCTTCCGACTCCAAGAAGACCACCGAGACGACCCCGAAGCCACGGGCGTCGTTGGAGTCACGAATCGCATCACGGGGGATTTCATCCTCGAACTTAACGAATCCGCTGACAACGTCCTCCGGTTCATCCGTGCCGCGCGGGCGTACGGAAAGGCTGCGGACGGTGACGGACGCTACAGGGTCGAGGTCAGCGTCGAGGAGGAGCGATTGGTCTCGTACGAAAAGGAAACGTTCCTGGTGTACGATTCCGAGGGCAACCTTCTCCGACGGGAAAGTCTCATCCCCTCGGGAGTCGAGTTGTAGGGCCGTCCGCGGGCGTCCCTCGGGAGGTTCAGGTTCCTGCGTCGGCGTGGGTAGACCAGTCCCGGACGGATCCCCGGTACCCGGTCGGAGGAGTCCACACGGCACGGCGGCGACGCTCGTTTCGTCCGTCCCACGGGTGCCTGGCCGAGGGATTGGCCGGCGACCAGCCCGTCCGACGAGGGCTCGTGGGAACGTCGGGCCCAGTCGGACTCGGCCGGTGCGTGTCGATAACGACACTCGCCAGTCCCCGAGCCCGAACGGAGCACAGGCTGGGCGGGGGACCGATACGGAGGTCACAGGGAAGACTCCCTCCAGTCCAGAGGAGCGATACGAAGCGGGGACCACCTCCCCCGTCCGGGAACGCGGGCTTACCTGATCACGGATCGTCTCGCTCGGGTTCGGCGAGCAGCTCGGAAGCGGTGACCAGCGACTCCAGTCGGATCCCGTTCGCGTCCAACCGGTTCCGAGCACCCTCCTCACGGTCGACGACGACAAGGACCCGGTCGACCGTCGCTCCGGCATCACGGAGCGCCTCGACGGCCTCCAGTGCCGACTGCCCCGTGGTCGCGATGTCCTCCAAGACGACCACCCGTCCGTCCGAGGTGAAATCACCTTCAATCCGGTTGCCGGTCCCGTACTCTTTGGCGGCCTTTCGCACAATGACATACGGGAGGCGCGTCTCGACGGCGGTAGCAGCCACGAGGGGGACCGCCCCTAGCGCAACACCGGCAAGCGTCGGCCGGTCTTCGAGTCGGGCCGCGAACCGCCGGGCGATCAGTTCCAGACACGCCGGTGACGTTTCGAACCGATATTTATCGATATAGTACCCGCTGGTGCCCCCATGTGAAAGTTCGAACTCACCGAACAGAACGGCATCGGCATCGCGAAGGGCGGCGATCAGTTCCTCGTCGGGCATTACTGGACCACGGCCCGGAGTGGTCAAAAGCTGGTCGGTCGGATTCGGGTCAGTAGGGTTCGTTCTTCAAACCCGCGAGATACGCGAGAGCGTTCGTTCCGACGTGAAGGACGGGTGTTGCGACGAGTACGACGACCAGACGCGGCGGCGTGAAGGTGGCCAGGAACCAGTCGGGGGCGAACAGCGCCGCGAGTGCCAAGCCACCGATCACGAAATCGAGCTGGTCAAGGCCCGGAAACGAGGTGCCACGCTCGCGACCGGTCCGTCGTTTGAGGAACGAGGCCACGACGTCGCCGACCATGGCGCCGAGAGCCAGACCGACGGCGCCTCGCAGCGGCTGAAACAGGGGGAGATCGACACCCACCAACGTGGCGACAGGGCTCTGTAGGACGTTCAATCCGATGGCGAGGAGGACGCCGGCAGCGCCCCCCCCGATGGTACCTCGCCACGTCTTCCCGTCGCCGAGGAGTCGGCGCCCCCGCCACTCCCGACCGCCATCGATCGGACGGCCACCGCCGACCAGAACCGCGGCGTTGTTCGGGACGTACGCGGGCAGCATCGCCCACAGCGCGCTGGCCACGATCGCAACCACCTCGACCATACCGACGTCTCAACGAGTGTCGGTTAAGTTCCGACGGTTCCCGGGGCGTCGTCGTGCCGCAACCGATGGACTTAGACCGCTGGGCGCATCAAGTCAACTCCCGAAGTTCGGTGCGCAGCCATCACGAATCCGTGATGCATCCCAGATTCGATATACTTTAGTCCGGACCGTACCAATCACAAGTGATGAGTACGGTATCGACGGTTGACACCGCCGAGGTGGCGGCACTGAAGACTGTCGCGCTGGATGGAGGTCTCTCGGAGCCGGTAAAGGTATCGTGCGCGACCCTGGGGGAAAGGCTCGAGGCGTCCAGCCAGACGGCATCCCGGCGACTCCAGCGACTCGAGACCGCCGGCCTTCTGGAACGGGACGTCGTCAGCGACGGCCAATGGGTGTCGATCACCGACGCCGGCGAGCGACGGCTCCGAAGCGAGTACGCCGACTACCGGCGCATCTTCGAATCAGGGCCGGCGCTCACGTTGGTGGGACAGGTGACCAGCGGGATGGGTGAAGGCCGCCACTACATCTCCCTGTCCGGCTACATGGAACAGTTCCGCGAGCGTCTCGGATACGAGCCGTTCGCCG
>CAZCXJ010000032.1:0-22173 GCA_964502585.1 uncultured Candidatus Halobonum sp. | reverse complement strand
TCTCCACGTCCGGATGGTCCTCGCGGAACAGTTCGGCGAACGCCGTCGCCAGCGGAAAGACGGTCGATGACCCCGCGATGTCGATGGTGCCGGACAGTTCCATCTCTCCGTTATCGGTGTTATCGTCACCATCGTTCCCGTTGTTATCGTCACCGCCGTTCCCGCTCTGGGTGCAGCCGGCAATCCCAAGAACCCCGGCAAGTCCCGAGGTTGCGAGGAACTTCCGTCGTGATACGTCGGTCGGACGCGTGCTTGAAGCCATCACCCGAATCCAACGATTTTCGAAATAAGTACTCTGCTATGTCTACTATATATTATCATATACTGGTATAGTCTAGTCTATGATTCGGCATTCCAAAGGATGGTAACCCTTCTTTACACCCCTAAGAGAACCTCAATTGGCCAAACGAGTATGTAATCTCAGGCAAGCCTGGCCGAGACGCAGGAATCCGAACCCGATTGCTACGCTTAGTCACTGAAGTATATATTTATAGATAGATTTATGTTCGAGGTTTCTTCATTGCCAACCATGGTCGAGACCCGGAAAGTCCAGGTGACGGGTGGGTCGACGTTCACCGTCTCGGTACCCAAAGACTGGGCAACGGAGAACGGCGTCGAGGCCGGCAGTGTCGTCGAGTTCTATCCAGAGGGTGACTCATTGTTCCTCACGCCACAGACCGACGAAGAGCGGACGGAAGGCACCCTCGATATCGACGACTTGGCAGGGGAACAACTCCGGCGTGCCGTGATGACCATGTACGTGTCCGGGTTCGACATCATCTCACTCCAGTCGTCCCGGATTACGAACGACCAGCGACGGACGATAAGGGATGCCGTCCAGGGGCTTGTCGGCCTCGAGGTCCTCGAAGAAACCCGAGACCGTGTGGTTATCCGGGACCTGCTCGACTCCTCGGAGCTGTCGATCCACAACGCGGTGACCCGAATGCGGTTAATCGCCGTCTCGATGCTGGAGGACGCCATCGCAGCATTGGCTGACGGGGACGACGACATGGCACGGGGCGTCATCAGCCGGGATGATGACGTCGACCGACTGTACATGGTGGTCGCCCGGATCTTTCGAGCCACATTGCGAACCCCAAAGGCCGCCGAGGAGTTGGGAGTACCACGGGAGGTCTGCTTCGACTACCACTCCAGCGCCCGGCAGCTTGAACGGGTCGCCGATCACGCAACCAAGATCGCCCACCTCACCCTGGAACTGTATGAGGACGGGGGCGACCCGGTGGCCGAAGAGGTGATGGATGCGATCGACAAGGTCCGGCGCGAAGCGACGGGCGTCATCGACGACGCCATGGACGCGTTGTTCACCGAGGACAGTGCAGAAGCCACACATTTGGCGAACGACGCCCGCCAGCGCGTCGACGAGATCGACGAACGTGCCCGCAGGATCGACGAACTCCTGCGAGAGCGCGATCCGGCCCGAGCACAACTCTTGGGACTGGTCGTCGACTCCGTCTCGAGGAGCGCGGACTACGGTGGCAACATCGCCGAAACGGCGCTCCAGAAGGCCGCGCCGACGCCATGAACGTCACCTCGGTGGATACGCTTCGCTCGCTCGACCGAGGGCTTGAGATGTGGTAGCGTGGGACGGTCAAATAGGCACTTCGTCAACGATGCCTTTTAACGCCGAGCACCCCCACCAGTCTGATATGAGCACGGGGTACGCCGGGTCCTACCGGTCCGGCGGCCGCCTGATCGCCCTGATCAGTCTCGTCGCGGTAGCCGTCGTTACGGTCGCCGTTTTCGGGCTGTTGTTCCCGGCTTACGCCGCCTCGACACAGATCGATGCGGGCGCTGTCGAGGTTTCGTTCGAGGACGCCGGCGTCGTGAACGGGGGTGAGGTGGTCGTGGTGGATCTTGAGGTTAGCAACCCGACGGGAAGCGAAATCAGGATCGAGTCCCGTCCGGCGTACGGATACCTCCAGTTGCAGAGCGGCGACGAGCGGATGAGCGACCTTACCTCCACCGAGGTTCAGGGGGCGACGATCCCCGCTCAAGGGAGCGAAACCGTCACAATCAGGTTCCAGATCCGGGAGCAGTTCCGTGATGACATCGAGACACGCCTCAACGATGCGGTCGTGACTGGTCGGCTCCCGGCCGATATCGGTGGCAAAGACGTCCGAATCGGGCTCGGAACAATCCCGGTGGGGAGATAGAATGGTACAACTCCGCAAAGTCGCTCTGGAGACAGCATTCGGCGAGATGCCGGCCTGGCGGCGCCGGCGCCTAGGCGTCGCGATCACGTTCGGCGTAATCGCTGGGGTACTCGGGGCCATGCAGACGTTCGCATACTTCCGGCTCGAGGAATTCGGAGCAGTGGTGCCCCTGCCACAATGGTCGATGATCGCATTGGCAGTGCTCACGGGGGCGAGTTTGCGCCCGCTCACCGGGTCGGCATGGGCCGCCTCCTGGGCCGGTATCGTCGCATCCCTCGTCTCGCTGCCCGCCTTCTATCTCTTCTGGATGTATCCGTTCATCCAACAGGGATACTCGGTAAACCTGCTGCTGGTGTACTTCGCCCACGTCGCCGGAGGGCAGGGGCTGTTCTCGTGGGTCCTGTTCTTCCCGCTCACCTTCGCCGCCGGCTTCATGCTCTCGCTCCCCATCGCGGATCGCTACCGGATGTAACGGGCGTCAGTCGGTCGCGTTCTCGGCAAGCCCGTCGTAGCCCGGTAGGGTCTCGAACACCTCTTCAGCGTCCTCGAGAACGCTCCGGAACCTTGTCATCGCCGGTTTCTCGAGCCGGAGCGGGTTGGCGTAAACCCGGACTACCTCCCAGTCGACCGGAACGAAGCCCATATCCAACCGTTCGGCCGTCGCCCGTAGTCCGAGGCCCGCATCCGCAGCCCCGGACGCGACCCGTCTGGCGGGGGATTCGTACGCACTGACGGTCCGATCGAAGCCGTCGATCCCCTCAACGAGCGCATGCCTGTCGGTGTCACGGGCGGCCGCGAGGTCCGCGACCGCATTCGCGAGACTGGTTCGCAGGCCGGACTCCGGCTCCCGATTGACGAACCGAACCTCCCGATCGACAAGGTCATCCAGTCCCTCGATCCTGGACGGGTTTTCCGCCGGCACTACCAGCCCCCACTCACGACGCCAGCCACCGATCTGCACCCGCTCCGGAACCTCGGTCCCGGATGCGTGATCCGGGTCGAGCGGCCCGGCAGTAACCGCGACATCGGGGAGGCCCTGCCCGAGTCGACGGAGTCCCTCCCGACTACCAACAGCCAGATAGCGCGGGCGTGAAACGTCGTCCAGGAGACGGGAGAGCGCCGGGTCATCTTCGCCCATTCCGAGGAGCGCGGGTGGACGGATCTCCGGTGAAAACAGCCTGACTTCGACGGACTCACCGGCGGCAAGATACTCCGTGTCCGGGTCGATGGCTACGACCCCGTCGGCCTCCACCAGGCTCGTAGTTGCGCCCGATCCTTTGTCCACCGGATACACGAGCGTGTCGCCCGGGCTCCCTGCAACGGGTGCCGTGTCCGTCTCGCGTGGGTCCGTCTCCACCAGCCCGACCGGCATGTACCGCAGACGGCCCTCCTCGTATCGTTCGCGGACCGCCATCGCCCCGGTGATGGTCGCGGTCGGTGGGTCGGGGAGTCCCGCAGCCGCACGGATCGCCGGGGCGACGAAGGTCCGGAAGATCGTGAGCGCAGACACCGGGTACCCCGGCAATCCCACGTAAGCGGCCTCCTCCAGTTCGCCGACGAGCATCGGCTTGCCCGGCTTGACAGCGACACCGTGGAGCAAGAGGCTGCCCTGCTCCTCGATGACGCGATAGACGACGTCGACGGCACCCGCGGAGGTGGACCCCGAAGAAAGCACGAGCTCGCACTCGTCGGCAGCTCGACGCAACGCCGCCTCCAAGTCCTCAAAATCATCGCCGACGTGGGGGTACAGCCGCGGGTCGCCCCCCGCTTCGGCTACTCCGGCCGCCACCGTGTACGTGTTGACGTCGTGAATCTCGCCCCGCGCACTGTCGAGTTCCTCTCCGGGCCTGACGAGTTCATCACCCGTCGACAGAATGCCAACGGTCGGCTGTTCCCGGACCGGTACTTCGTCCAAGCCGAGCGCCGAAAGCAGTCCGATCTCTCGGGGTGTCAGGCGGGTCCCGGGACCCAACGCACGTTCTCCCGCAGCGATGTCGGCGCCGGCGAACATGACATTCTCACCGGGCGTCGACGCCGTCCGTATCTCGACGGTCCCGTTCCGTTCGGTCGTCTGCTCGACCATCACGACTGCATCCGCCCCGTCAGGCATCACGGCCCCAGTCGATATCTCGACACAGGTACCGGGGTCGACGCTAATTCCGGGCTTCTCGCCCGCATGGACCGCCCCTTTCAATTCCAGGCGGGTCGTCCCAGAGCCGTCATCGGAGAAGGTGTCCCTGGCCCGAACCGCATAGCCATCCATCGATGCGCGGTCGAATCCAGGGACGTCAATCCCAGCGTCGACGCGCTCAGCGAGTACCCGGCCCCTGGCATCACGGAGCGGGATCGTCTCTGTCCCGGGGTCAATATCGAGCGAGGCAACCACCTCGTGGGCCCTCTCGGGGTCCGCGAGGTCGCGAAACTCCTTCCGGTCAGCCATACCGTGTCCGTCCGAACGGAGGGGCCTAAAGGCCTACTTCGCCGTATGGTTCGGGATGGAGCGGCCTGTTGTTCCCTATCGCCATTGCTGGACGAACACGGGCTTGCCGGCGGCCAACCCTTCGCTCGATTCCGGGACGGAGACCCAACCATCCCCGAGGACGGCCTTCCTGGCTTCCTCCTCCCCGGGGGTAGCAATCAGGTCGGGATCAACCAGGGCTTCAGTTCGGCTATGGTGGTTCCCCGACGAGGCATCGTCTGGCTCGGTGAAAGCGGAGGCGAGTCCGACCGGCGTGAACGTCCTGATTCCCGGTTCGCTGGGAACCTTCCCCGCAAGTGTGGCAGGATACCCACGGGGGCGGGATCCCTCAAGACCGAGAGCCTCCCGAATCCCCACCCGGAGGAGAGTCGCCGTGGCAACCAGACAGTCGACGGGGGCTCCCGGGACCGAGATGATCGGCGTATTTTCGACGGTCGATAGGGCGGCGGTCCGGCCGGGCGAGATTGCCAGCCCGAATTCCGCCACGGTCCCTTCGTTCCGCACCGCGTCGAGCGTCCAGTCGTCCGTTCCGCGTCCGGTTCCCCCGATAGTCAGGAGGAGGTCGTCACTCGATTCCCGTACCACTTCCCGAAAGTCCTCCCGGTCGGCGATAAGGTCGTACCGGTGTGGGTTGCCGCCCCATTGCTCGACGAGCCGCGCGACGACCCGGCTGTTCGTTTCGACCGCTTCACCTGGTCCCGGGGTGCTGTCCGCTGGCACCAAGCCCTCGCCCGTCGGGACGATGCCAACGACGGGCGCTGGCCGAACGGTAACCGACTCGACCCCGGCGGCGGCCAGCCTCCCGAGGTCGGCGACAGCCAACGGCCGGCCTGCCGGAACGACCGGAGTGCCCTCGGCGAGCGTGGATCCCGCACTCCGGATCCCGACACCCTCCGGCACACTGCTGAACAGGTCGACGCCCTCCTGTCGGAGCGCGGCCTGAGCCGCGTCAATAACGGCGGTGGCCCCGGACGGAATCGGAGTCCCGGCATCTACTCTGACGGCTGTCCCTGCCGTGACGGGCCCGTCCGTGAGCTGAAGCCGAGCCGGCAATCGGTCCGATGCCTCGAACGTGTCGGCTGCTCGGACGGCGAACCCGTCGGTGGCGGCCCGGTCCTCCGGTGGCACGTCACGGGTGGCGAGTGGCGGGGCAGCCGCTACCGACCCGAGGGCTTGATCGGGCGGAAGCTCAACCGTCGTGTCGATCCCGCGTACCAGGGTCGCGAGCCGGGCCCTGGCCTCGCCAAGCCGGGTCCGGCTCCTCACTCCCTGGTCGTTTCCCGGGGTCTCGGACATGGCCGGCTGTTCCCCGCCGAACAATTAAGCGTCCCGTTCGCCTTGAGGTGCGGCTGGGAACAGCACCCGCGCGAGCCGGGCGGGTCGCGATCACCGGGCGGGTCCGATGGACCAGTCTCACGCAATCCCGCAAAACACTTGTGGTGATGGGTGCGAAATTCGCTGGTTCCCCGCGATGTCGGCCATTGATACCCTCCTGTCCCTCCGCGAAGACCGTCCGTGGTTCGTTGTGCTATGCTTCCTGACGGTAGCCACGCTGGCAGTCTTTCCGTTCGTCGACTGGTGGTTACGGTCGCAGGGGCTCATCGGTGGATTCCGATACTTCGATTTCGGCGCCTATCGGGTCGCGCTGAACCGATGGCAGGCGGGCGAGTCGTTCTATCGCCGGAGTGACGGCGGGTTTCATGGAACCTTCCTGTACCCACCGATCGTATTGCTCCTGTTCCTCCCGTTCGAATCGTTCTCCCATTCCACTGCGGGGGCCGTCTGGGACGTCCTGTCGCTCGGGCTCCTCTGGATCGGATTACAGGGCGTCGTCAGGACCGTTGGCTACGGACTCGACTGGTGGGAGCGGGCGGGGCTCCTGTGGCTCCTAGCCGGGTTCCACCCGTTGCTCGTCTCGATGAAACTCGGGCAGATGGCGCCGTTCCTCGGGGGCCTGCTCTGTGTCGGCTTCGTCACGCTGACCCGAGGTGAAGCGGGGTCTCGATCCGGTCGCGTTCTCAGCGGATCGCTCACGGCAGTCGTCGGCGTCATCAAACTCTCGTACGCTCCCGTCGGCGCACACCTCCTTCGCGACCGTGTGCGGTTTTTCGCGGCCCTGGTGACTGGCCTCTGCCTGGCGGGCGTCTCCGTCCTCTTGTTCGGGATTCAACCACATCGGACCTATCTCGAGGTTCTCGCATGGGGTATCGGCCGAGGCACGGGAAGCCGGCCGCCGACTCTCTGGTTGCCGCCGTACTATCGGCCGTTGCATTGGCTTCCCGGTGCGCAACTCGTACGGGGCCTCGCGGTCGCCGGGGTCATCGGAGCAGTCGTCCGTGGCCGGCCTGCGGACCATCGCATCGTATTCGCGCTCGGTCTCACGGCGTTTCCCCTGTTGACGCCCCTGCCGTACACGTATTATTTCGTGGCGCTTCTCCCGGCGGTGATCATCCTCCTCGCGGAGGAACATCGGAGGGATGGCCGACGCTGGGTGCCGGTCCTGGGTCTGCTGCTGGTTCACCTGCACGCGTACGGGCTGAAGTTCATGGTGGACGTGCTGCCCACGGTCTTCCCGCCCATGCGAATCCTTTCCCCGTATCCGATTTTCCAGCCGGGACTCTGGGGTAATCTCCTGCTCTTCGGGGTGGCGTTTCACCGAACCATCGAGGACAACGCTGTCCTGGACTGGGTGTCGAGCGGGTGAGGCGTGACTGACCGGGGACTCTGACAGGGTTCGTACCGACTCGTGACAGGTGACGAGAGAGTGGAACCGAAGCTACGCCGTATCGCGGCCTTTTTCGCGTCGAAGGGCATAACACAGAACATGACGAAGCTTCGCGACGCCCTCCGGGAACTACCGGAAGCAGTTTTCGGCGATCTGCTGGAAAGCGAGGAAGCATACCTCGTTGTGTTGGACCTCCCCGGGGCCAGCGCAGAGACGACGGAAGTCACGTTCGAGGGCGGCCGGCTTCGCGTGGAGGCACGTCGCGAAAAGGAGTCCCCAAAGGGGTTCAGGTATCTCGACGAGGACCGTCCCCTGTTCCTGGATGCCGATCTTCCGGTGCCACCGGACGCGACGGACGACGGAGCCGAGGCGTCGCTCGACCGGGGTGTCCTCGAGATCCGGTTGCCGAAGCGGTCGACGACCGACGAGCGGACGATCCCCGTCCAGGACGCTTCGGGTGCGTAATCCGGGTGGTTGAGGCTGGTCCGTCTCCGCGCCTACTGGCGGTTCCTGATCGTTTTCTATCAGTTTTCCCCGCTCATCATCGCATGGGCGCGGGACAAGCGGCGGTTCCTCCTGTTCGGGGGAAGCCGGTCCACGAGCGCCGAGACTCGGCGACGGCGGGCGGAAGCATTGCTGGGGTCACTACTGACGCTCGGGCCCACTTTCATCAAACTCGGACAGCTCCTCTCGACCCGGCCGGACATCCTCCCCCCCGAGTATATCGAGGTGCTCTCCCGTCTCCAGGACGACGTACCACCCGCGCCGTGGGAGGAATCCCGGCAGGTGCTTGAGGCCGAGCTCGGCCAGGCTGACGAGGCGTTCGATGACTTCGATACTGATCCCATCTCGGGCGCGTCGCTTGGACAGGTGTACACCGCCCGCTACCAGGGCGAGCAGGTCGCGGTGAAAGTGCGGCGCCCGGGCGTCGAGGCCCTCGTGACCGCCGACCTGAAAGTGATCCGGTGGTCGCTCCCGCTCCTGATGCGATTCGTGGGCGAGGGACGGGCCTTCTCGCTCGAGAACGTCGCGGACGAGTTCGACCGGACGATCCGCCAGGAGATGGATTACGTGCGGGAGAAACGGCTCCTGGAGGAGATCAAAGCCAACTTCGCCGACGATGACCGGGTCCGCATCCCTCGAACCATCGATGAGCGATCGGGCCCCCGCGTGCTCACGATGGAATACGTTGGCGGGACCAAGATCACCAAGACCGACGAACTGGACGCGATGGATCTCGATCGAACCGACCTGGCCACGACGCTCCAGGAGGCATATCTGCAGATGATCATCGACGACGGGGTGTTCCACGCGGACCCCCACCCCGGAAACCTCGCGGTCAAGCCTGACGGGAGGATCGTCTTCTACGACTTCGGAATGAGCGGCCGGGTTGACCCGTACGTCCAAGAGAAGATCGTCGATTTCTACGTGGCGGTCGCGAACCAGGATATCGACGCCATCCTGGATGCGCTCGTCGAAATGGGAACCCTCTCCCCGACGGCCGACAGGGACGTGATGGCTGACGTGATGGAGTTGGCGATCGCGGACGCCCGCGGCGAGCAGATCGAGCAGTACCGGGTCCAGCAGATCATCGAACAGGTCGAATCGACGATTTACGAGTTCCCGCTCCGGCTCCCCCGAAACCTCGCGCTCGTGCTCCGCGTCGCGACGGTGGTGGAAGGCGTTTGTGTCACGCTTGACCCCGAGTTCGACTTCATCTCAGTGGCCACCGACTATCTCACCGACCAGGGATACCGGGAACAGACCGCCCGTCGCGTGGCACGGGAAGCCGGCCAACAGGTCCAGGAGACGACTCGCGCGCTGTTCACCGTCCCGCCGAAGCTGGATTCCGTCCTCGATACCGTCGAGCGAGAGAAC
Source organism: uncultured Candidatus Halobonum sp. (assembly GCA_964502585.1). GTDB lineage: Archaea > Halobacteriota > Halobacteria > Halobacteriales > Haloferacaceae > CAZCXJ01. The sequence goes on along the minus strand of CAZCXJ010000032.1, from coordinate 12,917 downwards.
CTGCGGGTAAACGTCACGCTCGAGGACGAGCGGAACGTCCTCGACCGGCTGGCGAAGCGGATCGCGTATTCGATCCTCACGGCCGTGGGGGTGCTATCGGCCGCGATCATCTATTCGTTCGGAGATGCGCTCACCGACATCGTACTCGCGAGCGTGGTAATCGTCCTTACGATTCCGGTCTCGATCCTGCTGTACCGGTCGTTCCGGAAACGCAAGGGGCTCCGCGCACAACCGCAGTTCACGAGACAGAACCTCCGCGAGCGACGAGGAGACACGGAGACGCGCGGCGACGAAGATCGGGAGGGGAGATTGCTCGACACCGGTGCGGTCGGAGGGTCCGGAGAGCGCACTTCCGATGCTGACGACCAGGGGACGTGAGCCCCGGAATCGGCCCATCCCGCGGGTCGAGAAAAGGGGGGTTCGGCCGGGGGGCATCAATCCGGTTCGGGTGCAAGTTCCTCGATAACCGCCGAGCTCACCTTCCGTGGCTGTTCGTGCTGGATCCAGTGTGTCGCATCCGAAAACAGCGAAAGGCGGCCGTCGGCGCAATAGTCGATACTGTCGGTGGCCAACTGTCGTTTCAGGAACCGGTCTCGGGTCCCCCACAGCAGTTTCAGCGGAACCTCGACCCGCGTCGAATCCGGGACCGGCCGGTCGCGGGCGTTCGCCCGGTACCAGTGCAGCATGGTCCTGAAGGCCTCGTCCCGCTCCCAGGCCTCCCGGTACCGCCGGAAGTCGGTCCGGGTGAACGTCCCAGGCCGGGCACTCTCGCGCATCATCGCCACCGGAAGCCGCCAATCGAAGGCCCGCGAGACCGCCTCCGGGACGGCGGGCAATTGGAAGAACAACACGTGGGGGGTGCGAAGCAGTTGGGTGGGATCCCCGCGAAGCGTGTCCAAGACGACGCTCGGATGCGGCGCGTTGACCGGCACGAAGCTCGACAGGAGCTCCGGGTCGTGGATCGCGATCCACCAGCCGACAACCCCGCCCCAGTCGTGACCGACGACCGCGGCCTGGTCGTACCCATACGCGTCGATGAGACCGCGAACGTCGGCCGCGAGTTCCGGAAGCTGATACGCGGCCACACGATCCGGTTTGTCGCTCAGGTTGTACCCTCGCTGGTCCGGGACCAAGACGCGGTAGCCGTCGTTGACCAGGGGAGCGATCGCGGCGTGCCATCCATACCAGAACTCGGGGAACCCGTGGAGGAGCACGACCGGGTCGCCGGTCTCCGGACCGGCCTCCCGGACATGGAGCGTGATGCCGTTGGTCTCCACGAAGGCCGAGTCGCCCGGAAGGTTCGTCGAAACCGGGTCACTCATCACACACGTATAGGCGGGGCTCCACAGAAAGGCTATCGACTCTGAGCGGGTCCAGCCGGGAGTTCGGGGACTACACGGCCGGGCGGTTGTGCGGTCACCCTCGTCAGGGTCCGCCTGGTCACTCGTTCCGGCCGGCCGTCATCGACCAGACTGCCGCCAGTCCCAAAAGCAGTGCTGGAAGGAATGGAAGCACGAGGAGCGCGAGCAAGAAACTGAGTCCGGCGTCTCCGGGGGCGTTGGGATAGAGGTATATGAGCCCCGGAATCACCAGGACCGAGAGCAGGACCACGACCACGAGGACCCAGCCCGCGCGGCCCATGTCCTCGTCCCCGCCGGACCCTTGAGCCTCCCTGGTCACCCGCGGCCCTTCATCGGTGGAACCAGGCGCCAGCCGAACCCCATCCCCGTCATCGATCACACGGGAGGCTTCCGACGGGGGGGATCCCGATTCGGAAGCCGACCCGGCCGAGTCGGTCTCCGAGTCGTCCCGATCAGAGCTCACTGTCAGGCTTCACCACCACTTTTCCAAAGCCGGATCGCTCCTCCAAGAGTTCGTGTGCGCGTGCTGTCTCGCTCATCGGAAGGACCTCTCGAATCCGAGGATCGAAGGTGCCGTCCCACACCAACTCCAGCACATCATCCACCTCCCCGGGCGTCGCCATGGTCGAGCCGATCACTGACAGTTGGTTCCAAAAGATCCGGTTGACGTTTGTTTCCGGTGTGCCGCCTGAGGTTGCGCCGCACGTCAGGAGCCGACCACCCTTCGCCAGGGCCTTCAACGAGTCTCGCCACGTTGTCGCCCCGACGTGGTCGACGACCACGTCAACCCCCCGACGGTCGGTCCGCTCCCGGATCTCGGTGGCGAAATCCGACTGTGTGTAATCGATAGCGTGGTCGGCCCCACACTCCTCCGCATAGCGGAGCTTTTCCGGACTCGACGCGGTCGCGTACACCTCCGCACCCGCATGGGCGGCGATCTGGACGGCGGCATGACCAACGCCCCCGGAGGCACCTAGGACCAGGACGGATTCGCCTGGACTAACGTCCCCCCGCGTGATTAGCATCCGCCAAGCGGTCTGGAACACCAACGGGGCCGCCGCGGCAGTCTCCCAGTCTACTCCCTCCGGCACCGAAACGAGATTCTCGGCCGGGATCGCCGCTCGCTCGGCGTGGACCCCAGGCAGGTGTTCCCCGATGACTCGAAACCGGATACACATCGATTCCTCCCCATGCCGACAGAACTCGCAGCGACCACACGAGACGCCCGCCGACAGCGCGACGCGGTCTCCGGGTTCGAATCGGTTGACTCCCGGACCCGTCTCACGCACAACGCCTGCCCCATCGCTTCCCGGGATATGTGGCATTTCCAGTTCGACACCGGGGAGGCCCCGCCGGGTATGGATGTCCAAATGGTTGAGCGCGCCGGCCTTGATATCGACAAGGACCTCTCCACGGTCGGGAGTCGGGTCAGGGAAGTCCTCGTACACGATCACGTCGGTGTCGCCGTGGTCCCGGAACTGGACTGCCTGCATGCGTGCCCATCAGATACCGGTGGCCAAAACCCTACTCTTGTGCGCTTGACTGGAAGTTCGCCGACAAGACTGCTGGCCGGAGCGAAAGGTGGTCCGGAGAACGATGGAGGGCCGCAAGTGCCGGGGCGCCGTTTCAATCTAAGCTAGCGAAGGTTTGTTATCTCAGCGACCGAGGATTCAGTCACAGTGCGGGACGATGCCCACTGGCCGGGATAACCACAGCCGAGCGCAAGTTAATTCGATGATGGGCCGTATAGTAGGTGGTGATGAGCGACCCTGAGGTTGCGAATGTCGCAAATATCGTCACAAAACGGGAGCGAACCCTTCGGATCCTCACCGACGGGCCGCGACGGAAGACGGGACTCGTCGAGAGCCTCGACCAGTCCCGTTCAACCCTGGACCGTGCGATCCGGGAGTTGGAGGAGGCAGGGCTGGTCGAACCGGTCAATGGCGGATACCGGGCGACGAGTTTCGGCCGGAATGCGCTGGAGACGTACCTGACGTATCAGGAGCGGCTAGACGGACTGTGCGAGGGGGCGAGCCTTCTGGAGCCGCTGCCGCCTGACACTCCACTCGGGCCGGCGTTTCTAACTCACGCGGACGTTTCGATGGCCGACCCGAGCGCACCGGATCGGGTGATCGAACAGGTGTTCGATAGCGTCGATGCGGCGGAGGGTCTCCGGGGGCTTGCCCCCGCAACGCTGACCGGACATCTGGAAACGTTTCACCAACATGCCACGAGGGGCGGCTGTCACCCGGAGATCGTCGTCACCGAATCCGTGTTCGACCATCTTCTCAGGGTCCGTGGGGAGAGGCTCGAACAGTCGATCAGAAACGGCGAGGTCAGGCTCATGAAAGGCCCCGTCCCGCTCCGGTTCGGCCTATGGATCGTCGACGACACGGAGGCAGGCATCATCGTGTACACGGAGACCGGGATCAAGGGGGTCGCGGTGAACGATACAGACGCCGCACTGGAGTGGACGAACGAGGTCTATGACCGTGTCTCGTCAAAGGCGACGCCCGTGACCGCGGACGAGATTTCATCCGCGTTAACTGTCGCTGACTGAGCCGCCCGCCGGGGAGTTTTGAGACCCCGGGGCCAAAGGATATTCATGGCCGAAGACGAGCCAGCCGACCATACGGGCGATAGGGCGACCCAAAGCCACCAGAACCGGGACACCGGCCAGCCCGACCCGGCACACTCAGGCGGCACAGCGGACCACGACCACCACCATCATCACGCGGACCTCGAGACGGTCCAGTACGCGGTGCTCACGATTTCGTCCTCGCGGAGCCTGGACGACGACACTGCGGGTGACGCCATCGTCGCAGCGATAGAGGCGAGCGGGGGAGAGGTGGCGACACGAGACCTCGTCCGGGACGACTACGACGGGGTGCAGGAAGCCGCCGGGACGCTCATTGGCCGCAAGGACGTCGACTGCGTGGTGACGACGGGCGGAACAGGCCCCACGCCGGACGACGTGACGGTCGAAGCGGTCCGGCCGTTGTTCGAGAAGGAACTCCCGGGCTTCGGGGAACTGTTCCGCCACCTCTCCCGAGAGGAGATCGGAACACGCGTCGTGGCCACGCGGGCCACTGCCGGCGTCGTCGACGGCGTCCCGGTTTTTTGTCTGCCGGGCAGCGAGAACGCCGCTCGACTCGGTGCCGAGGAGATCATCGTGAGCGAAGCGGGCCACCTCGCCGGGCTTGGGACCACCGATCCCGCGGAGTGATCATTCCTCGGTCTCGATTGCGGGATCGTGGCGTCTGAACCAGGCGGTCAACTCCTCGAGACGGTGGATCGCTCGGTCCGGGTCCCCGATGTTGTGATGTTCGTCCTGGTAGACGAGAAGTTTCGTCTCTACCCCACATCGGGTGGCACTGACGTACAACTGGTCGGCCTGTGAGGGTGGACATCGCCAGTCGCGGTCACCGGCCGTGATCAACAGTGGGGTCGCGATCTCGTCGACCGCATCGATGGATGAGATCCGTCGGTAGTTCTCGGGATTGGCCCAAGGTGTGCCGAGGTCGTTCACGTACCACTGGTGGGTGTCAGCCACGCCGAAGTTACCGAAAAAGTCGTAGATCCCGTGTTCCGGGGCGGCCGCGGCGAACCGGTCGTCCCGCGTGATCACGTACAGCGTGTTGATTCCGCCCTGTGAAAACCCCGTAGGAACAGCCGTTCGACGTCAGCCCAGCCCCGGTCCACGACAGCTTCGACACCGGCGAGGATGTCGTCCGCCTCCCGAGGACCCCAGTCGCCCCGAATCGCCTCGGAGAAGGCTCGCCCGTAGGATGTCGACCCGCGGTAGTTGACGTTCAGCACGACATATCCTTGCCCGGTCCAGTAGGCGTAATCGAAGTCGAAGCCGGGCGCGTCGTGAGCGGTCGGTCCCCCATGGATGTGTGCGATCAGCGGCCTCGGTCCCTCGTCAGGATCGAAATCCGCCGGGAGGTATACCAGTCCTTCGACGTTTTCGTCGTCGCCGTTCTCGAACCGGATCCGCTCGCAGCTCGGGGTCGCGACCTGCCCCAGGAGGTCCTCATTCAACCGCGTGAGTCGGGTCGGATCCGACTCGTTCTCGAGGATCGCGGCGGTCTCTAGGGCGAACACGTTCCTGCCATCGGACGGGTGATCGAGCACGACCGCGGACATCGAGACGGTCGCGTCGAAGCTCCGTACGGTCCGGTCAGTTCCCTGAGCCTCGAACACCGGGCGCGGGTCGTCCTCGGCGGCGTCCAACCGGACGAGCCGTGTCAGTCCCTCGTCGGCGATCGTGGCCAGGAGCGTGCCTTCCCCGACCCACTCGGCTGCCCCGGCCCAGGAAGCCGTTCTGTCCAGGGATGCCGAGACTGATCTGACGTGTCCAGTTTCCAGGTCGACGACGCGGTAGTCGCTCGGCACGTGGACGTTCTCGGGGTCACCCGTGACGAAGGACAGTCTGTCACCCGCCGGGCTCCACCGGGGGTTCGTCACTGAGACGCCTCCGGCGGTCACGGCCCGTCTATCGCCGCCGTCCGGGTCGATCGTGTGGAGGTCTCGTTCGTGAGTTCGGTCAGGGTCGTCACCGTAGTACGCCCGGTAGGCGATCCGGCCGTCCGGTCCCCAGCGCGGCTGGAGACCACCGCGGGGATCGACGCCGGAGGCATCATCGAGCCTCCGGGTCTCTCGGGAGTCAAAGTTCACCACGAAGAGATAGGTTCGGACGTCGTCGAGATACCCCTCGCCGTCCGCCTTGTGCTGAAGGCGCGTGATCTCGTAAGGCGCATCCTCCTCCCGGACTTCTTCGAGATACGCGGTCTCCTCCGGGGTGGGATCACGGGCGGAGACGACCAGCCGGTCGCCATCCGGGCCCCAATCGAAGCCGTCGACCCCCTCATCGAAGTCCGTCACCTGCCGAAGGTCACCGCCCCGATCCAGATCGAAGGTCCATATCTGCGAGCGCTCCTCGTCTTCGCCGTCTGCGGCCCCCTCCGAATCGTCACTGTCGTCGGCCTCCGGATCCGTTTCCTCCGAATCGGTCACCTCGAGGTCAACGTCACGTTGCCTGGACGCGATAAACGCGAGACGGGACCCCTCCGGGCCCCACTCCGGACTCGAGGCGTCCGAAACCCGGGTGAGCCGGTGAGGTTCTCGGGATCCGTCGGTCGGTGCCACATACAGCGATCGGCGGTGTTCCGCGTCCTCACGGACGGATTCTCGGACGATGAACGCCACCCGATCCCCGCCGGGAGACAGCGCGACATCGCTCGGAAGTTTGAGCTCGTACAGGTCCTCCGTCTCGAACGAATCTGGCACGGGCGGGCCTCTCGGGGCGGTCGTATCGGTCTTGGGTTGCAGAACCCTCGAGAGGGATCCGCCAGTCCGACGGCCCACGAGGGGAACGAGCGCCTCGTGTCCAGGGGTTTTGCCTTGGAATCCACGGTAAGGTTTATACCGGGGCTACAGCTATGTCATCACCTCTCATGGATACGAGTGCGTGCACGGGACTGATGCCGTCGGAAACGGGGGTCGGCCACTGGACCCGAGCGGAAGCGACGGGGAGGCTGCCATGAAACCGGCACGGTTCGAGTACCATCGTCCGGAGACCGTCGAGGAGACGGTCGGACTCCTCGCGGAGTTGGACGACGCCGAACTCATGGCGGGAAACCAGTCGCTCGGGATCGTGATGGCGAACCGGCTGGCCACGCCGGACCATATCATCGACATCAACCGTGTCGAGGAGTTGGCGAGCATCGAGGTCGAGGAGGACCGGGCCTGGATCGGTGCGTTGAGCCGGCATCGCGACATCGAGCGGTCCGATGCCCTCCGGGGAACCGTTCCCATGTTCCCCGAGGCGGCCGAGCAGATCGCTGGCCCCAGCGTGCGCAACCGAGGCACGCTCGGCGGGAGCCTCGGAGAAGCCGATCCGGCGGGCAATTATCTGGCTGCGCTCGTGGCGCTTGACGGGGAGATCCAACTCGTGTCGATCGGCGAGAAACGAACCGTTCCGGCCCGGGAGTATTTCATCGCCTACATGTTTACGGACCGCCGCGAGGGGGAACTGATCGAGGGGGCGTCGATCGACCGTGAGGCGTTCCCGGTCGACCGGACCGGCATGGCGTTCCTGGAACAGAAACGGGCCGCCCAGACCTGGCCGACGATAAGCGCGGCGGCCTCAGTCCGGGTCGAGGACCCGACCGATCCCGACCCGGTCGTCGAGGACGCGCGGATCGCGCTCGCGAACGCGGCCGACATCCCGTTACACGTTCCGGAGGCCGAAGCGGCCCTGGAGGGCACCCGCATGACGGCCGAGGCGCTCGACGCCGCCGAGGCAGCCGCGACCGACGCGGCGGACCCCGAGGCTGAGATGCACGCCGACAGCGAATTCAAAACGGAATTGGCCGGGGAGTACGCCCGTCGGGCCCTCCAGACGGCTCACGGGCGGGCCATCGACGACGTGGTTCCCGAGGACGGCGATGCGGCGGCAGTCCCGGACGGCGGACGCGCCTCAGACGGCAGTAACGGGGGGCGACCCGATGCTTGAATTCGAGGGCTCGTTCGACTCGGATATGTCACGCGACGAACTATGGGCCTACTTCACCGACCCCGACGTGCTTGCCGACTGTGCACCAGGACTCAAGGAGATGACCCTGGTCGAGCCACACGAGATCAACGCGGTGGTTTCGGTCGGGGTTGGAAGCGTCAAACCGACCTTCGATGTCGACGCCACCATCGTCGAAGCCAACCGACCAGGTCGGCTGGAGATGAAGGCCGGCGGCGACGCGAACCGGAGCGCGTTCGAGACGACGGCAGTGATGACCCTCTCGGAGAACGACCAAGGTGGCACGACCGCCGACTGGTCGGCCAAAGTGAACGTCTCGGGGATCATCGCGAGCCTCGGCAAACGCGGCCTGTCGAGCGTCACCGACCGCCTCGTCAACCAGTTCTTCACCGCGGTCGAAGAGAAGGCTGCGGCCGGCGAGCCAGCGGAGTCCCAGATGGAGGCCGCACCACCGGAAGCGGACCCCGAACTGGAAGCGCTGGACGAAGGATAACCTTTCGCGACTATCCGTCCCCTGGTTCTCGCATCGGTTCTGCCTCATGCAGGGAGCAGCGGCGGTCCGCCGGATTGGACCCGAGCGGGGAGTTCGAACACTGGGGGACTCTCCGGGCTGAGGCCGGACCCGAAAGGACCTCCGTTTCGGTGATTGAAGCGTCCTGAGGTCCGGTCACTCCGCTCGGACGTCGTCGGGGTCGGCACCGGACGCGGACTCCGTGCCGCGGTCCGTCCGGTCCCGGGCCCGATCGCGGACCCGATGCGGCGTGAACGGCAGTCTGTCGGCGATGACATCCAACGGGTCCAGCGCATCGTTGATCGAACTGGCGATCGAGGCGGGCCCGTCGATCATTCCCCCCTCGCCCGTTCCTTTGGCTCCGGTCGCGGTGAACGGCGACGGCGTCTCGGAGTGTTCAAGTTCAATCTCCGGGACGTTCGCGATCGAGGGGAGCAGGTAATCGAAGAACGTGATCGCCTGCGGTTGGCCCTCGTCATCGTAGCCGAACTCCTCGAGCAAGGCTGCGCCGACCCCCTGTGCGAGCCCGCCGTGTGACTGCCCTTCGACGATCATCGGGTTCAGTTGCGTCCCGCAGTCCCGCAACGAGTAGAACTTCAGGATCTCCACCTCCCCGGTGTTCGTGTCGACTTCGACGACCGGGGCGTTGGCCGCGAAGGCCGCGGTCGGGTACACCGGGTACTTCCGGGTGAGCGCCTCGTCGAAGGCGTCCACGTTTGTGGCCGGGTGGTCGTAGTCGTAACTCACCGACAGTCGCCGGGCCGCCTCCGAATCGGCCTGCTCGGCGTCCGCCCTGGCGAGTTCCGTTAGCGACAGTGACTCGGATCCGTCCCGGTGCTCGACCCGACCCTCGCGGTAGCTCACCTCCGACGGGGCACAGTCGAACAGGTCGGCGGCGACCTCTTTGGCGTTGGCAACCAGAGTCTCCCCGACGCCTTCGGCCGCCCCGGACAGCATCACGGCCATCCGCGAGGCCGCGCTCCCGTACTCGGTTGGGGCGTCGACGCTGTCCAGGTAGTCCACTTCGATCTCGCTGGGAAGGACGCCCAGTTCGTCCGCCAGCAGTTGCGTCACGATCGTCTGATGTCCCTGTCCGGAGGAGTCGGTGGCGAGGTACGCCCGGACGGTTCCCTCGGGCGTAACCTCGGCGCGCAGGTGTTCGGGGAGTTCGTCGACCGCCTCACGGTCCCGGTCCGCCAAGGCGTCCCGGTCGGACCGCTGCCGGTCCGTCCAGTCGGACCCGCTCACGCCGGGTTCGATAAGCAGGGTGGGGGTGACGCCTCGATAGATGCCTGCCTCGCGTTTGCTGGCGACGACCTCCGGATCAAGGAGTCCCCCCTCACACCGTTCCTGCTCGTCGACCAGCGTCCGGATCCGGTCGAAGGCCGCCGGATAGTCCCCGGAATCGTAGACGTTCCCGGTGGGGAGGCGATACGGCATCTGGTCGGGCGTGATCAGATTCTGCCGGCGGAACTCGGTCGGCTCGATATCGAGGCTCCGGGCAGCCTCGTCCATCGCCATCTCCAGGGCATAGAGGTGCTGTGGGACCCCGAACCCGCGGTAGGCCGTTTGCGCAGTCTTGTTCGTCAACGCGAGTTCGTATTCGTATCGGACGTCCTGGATGTCGTAGGCGCCGTTGACACAGGAGAGCGGCTTGAGACACTGGTTGACCGGATAGCGGGGGTAGGCGCCGAAGTCGTCGACGAACCAAGTGTCCAGCCCGCGCACGGTGCCGTCGTCGTCGACCGCAAGGCGGATGCGGTAGTCCCGCTCGCTGGAGTGCATATCCCCACCCTGGAGGTTCTCGATCCGGTCCTCGACGAACTTGACGGGGCGACCATCCAACTGTTGTGAGGCCATCGCCGCCAGACAGCAGTACCGGTGAATGGCGATCTTCGTGCCGAAACTGCCGCCGACGTCCTCGGGAACCCGCAGGTGGACGTCGTCCGGATCGTATCCGAGCGTCTCGTATACGGTGTCGTCGACGAGCGTGTGCAACTGGATGTTGCAGTCGATCTCGAACGCGTCGGCATCCGGGTCGTACTCGGCGACCACCCCCGCGGTCTCCAGCGGGACGCCCGAGACCCGTCCCCACGAATACTCGCCCTCAATCACGTGGTCGGCATCCTCGAACGCCGCCTCGACGTCGCCGAACTCCAGTTCCTCGCTGTCGGGAACGTTGGTCCCGACGTCCTCGTGGATGATAGTGTCATCCTTCCGGGCCTCCATCGAGTCCACCACCGGGTTCAACTGGTCGTACTCGATCTCGACGAGATCGGCCAGGTCCTCCGCCACGTACCGGTCCGGTCCAACGACGACCGCGACCGGTTCGCCGACGAACGTGGCTTTCTCGCCGGCCAACGACCACTCCGTGAACCCGTTAAGCCCGCTCGGCATCGGGTTGTACTCGGCCTTGATATCGGCGGCCGTCAGGACGAGTTCACACTCCGGGTGTGCCTCGGCCGCCTCCGTCACCACGTCGACGATCCGGGCATGGGGATGAACGCTTCGGACCAACGCCATATGAAGGCAGTCCGGTGGGGTGATGTCGTGAACGTATTCTGCGGCCCCGGTGAGGATTCGGTGGTCCTCGACGCGGCGCATCTCGGTGCCGGTGAACTGCTCCCCCTCAACCTCCTGGTCGGGGCCACCCTCGGCGGTCGGCTCGGCCTCCGACATCAGTCATCCTCCCCGTCGGAACTATCCGCGGCCCGGTCGGGTGAACCGCCGGTTGTATCGGGGACGGGGTCGGTGTCGTCTATCGCGTCGGCGGCCCGCTCTACCGCGTCGTAAATGTTCTGATAGCCCGTGCACCGACAGATGTTGTCCGCGAGCCCGGCCTCGATATCCTCCCGAGAGGGATCGGGGGTGTGATCAAGCAGTTCGGCCGTTGCCATCACGAACCCGCTGGTGCAGAACCCGCACTGGAGCCCGTGTTCCTCGTGAAAGGCCTCCTGGATCGGGTGGAGTTCCCCCCCTTCCGCTGTCAACCCTTCGACAGTCATCACGTCCCGTCCGTCGATCTGGACCGCATACATCAAGCAACTCTTCATGACCGCGCCGTCGACGAGGACGTTACACGCGCCGCAGACGCCGTGTTCGCAGCCGATTCGGACGCCACGGTAGCCGCGACGTCGGAGGAAGTCACCGAGTTTCAATCGCGGTTCGACGGTCGTCTCCACCGGCTCTCCGTTGATGGTGGTTTCGACCTGCTCCGTCGGTTTATCAGCCGACTGCTCCGCGTTATCGGTACTCATGGCTGGAGATACGAGTCGAAGGACGGCCTAGGCATAATCCTTCCGGCGAAACGGCCGCCCGCGCCGACTCGGCGTCGGCACAGTCCCTCGATTCGACGTTGCGATCAGGGTTCGAGGATAACCATCCCGTGGCTATCGCCGGTCCGGATCCGATCATGGACGCTGGGGACGTCCTCGAGTCCCACGGTCTCTGTAACGATCGGGTCGATTCGGCCGTCGGCCAACAGCCGAGCAGCCCGGACCACCTCGTTTTTCGTCGCGTATCGGGACCCGAGAAGCCCACCCTCCTTGACCACGTACTCCCTCAGCGGAGCATCGTGGACCCGCTCGTGATGGGTAGTGAGGGAGACGACCCGCCCCCCCATCCCCAGCCCGTCCCAGGCGGCTTGGAGGGTCCGGGTATCACCGACCGTATCGACGACGACGGTCGGACCGTCGGCGTAGGGGACCGCATCCCTCAGTCGAGCGGCGAAATCGTCGCCACGGGCGTCGATTGGGTGGACGTGATCCGGCGTTCGGTCGTCGACGTGTGCAAGCCGGTCCTCTCCGACCTCGGCTCCGATGACGTGTGCCCCTCGGAGCGCCGCCAATTGTGCCAGATGGATGCCGATCCGGCCCGCGGCCCCGATGATCAGGACCGTATCCGAATCGTCGATGTCGGCACGCTCACAGACGTGTAACGGCGTCGCGAGCCCGTCAGCGGCGATCGCCCCCGCGGCAAACCCCGCGTCGGCCGGAAGCGGGAGCAGGTTGTCCGCCGGGATGACCGCCGTCTCCGCATAGGCTCCGTCACGGTTCACCCCGTACCACCCGCCGAAATCGGTACACTGGGCGGTATCGCCCCGCCGGCACGCGTCGCAGGCGCCGCAGGTCAGATAGAAGTACGCGACAACCCGGGTGCCGGGGTCGACCTCCGTGACCCCGTCACCCACCCGACGCACGACACCCGCGAACTCGTGGCCGGGAATCAGCGGCAGAAGGGAAGGATCGGCGGCGAGCCCGCCCTGGACCGCGTTCTCGATCGTTCGGGTGACGCCACACGCGCGCACCTCGACTTCGACCTCCGCGGGCCCCGGCTCTGGCCGCTCGACCGTCTCGACGGTCAGCGGACCGCCCCACTCCTCGAGGACTACGGCACGCATCTGACTCATGACAGGTTCTATCAGAACGCCCCTCAGTAAACGTTTGGCAGGGAATAGACTCCAGAAGTAACATGGAGAAAATAATATATATTCTGTTTCCAATGCGCT
>CAZCXJ010000031.1:0-23294 GCA_964502585.1 uncultured Candidatus Halobonum sp. | reverse complement strand
TTCCGGGATGACGAACCGGCCGCGCGTTCTCGGCGGTCACGCGACCGAGGAGTGATCCCCGGGACCAGATCCGTTCGGGGGCTACTGATCCTTGCGCTTCAATGTCCAATGCACACCGGAGAGTGCCGTTCTCGTGCAGAATTCTCATGAGTGTGCTGGCGTTCCCCCGGCGACGCCGTTCGGACCCCTCTCGGGCCGGGTGCTTAGACCGGACAGGTGTCGAAGCCAGAAACTGATCCCATCTTCAGGACGTCCCTTGGCCGCTCCAGATCGATGGGGGGTCCAGAGGTCCCCTGGGGGTTCACCCGCCCACGGACTCCGGCGGGGCCTGCTTCGTCTCCTGTTCCGGGGACGGTCGTTCAGTTCGGCCTCTTAAACAAGAGCAGCCCCGGAGGCGATCGCCAGCTGTAATACGACCGGACTGCCCTATACCGGGGATGACGAGGAGCGGTGTACCGACGACGAGCCCGACGGCCAGCCAGCGCGGGAACACCCGCGCTCGATACGTGGCGATTCCGACGACCGTCCAGCCGAGCGCCTGGACCAGTATCGGGGCCAGGACGCCTACGCTCAGGAGCGTCCCGACCGTGCCACTGATCTCGCCGCTCCGGGCCGCTACGTAGATCCGGCATCGACGCTGTTGAACGATGCGCTCGGTCTTGCCCTCGGTACCGAAGTCCTGTACGTGACACTCGTGATTGCTGCGGTGCGCTGTGTCTGATCGGCTACCAGCTCCGGGGCGCGGCCGGTCCGGACAGGTCAGCGGAGCCGGCCTCTGAGGTGCCGACCTGAACCACAAGTGTGCTGGACGGCCCAGGACCGGTGAGCACGGGCGATCAGTACACTATCGCCGATAGAATTATATAGAAATTTAGAATAATCTCGTACAGAGAACGGTTATTATTCTCGCCCGACTGGACTATTCTGTCATGGCAAGTGACAGGCAACCGTTGCAGTTTCTCGAGACGTGGACGCCGATAGTGTTCCTCATCGCCGGTGTGTTGATGATCGTCGGGTCGGTCGATCTCGTTCTGGGGCTGGTCGCCGACGTCCAGATGAGCCACCAACTCCAGTTCTTGGCATTCTTCAGTGTGCTGGTATCGTATATCGGCCTGCTCGGGTTGTATCCACGAATCGCCGGCGCCTCGGCCTGGTTGGCACGCGCAGGACTCCTCCTCCCGCTACTACCCGTTCTGATCATTATCGTCGATGTGTCCGCTCTCCTCCTGGGAGCCGCTCCCCCTGTCGGCGAACTACTGGGGGGTGAGGCGGTCTTCCTGAGCATATTTGTCGGCCTGGGGGCGGGAATCACGTCTTTCGCCGTTGTCGGCATCCGGGCTGGGGTTCCCTCACGGGCCGTGGGCGGAGCACTTCTACTCTACGCCGCCCCGTGGGTCCTGTTCCTTGCCGTGGCGGCGACCTCAGGACCCCTCTCCGACTCTGTGACCCTGATCGGGAACCTGATGATGGCCGCTGGGATGTTGGCAACGGGATACCTGCTCCGGGCCGGCGACGGCGGGTCCGCTAGCGCGGAACGGACCGCCGATTCTGCCGCCTGACAGTTACTACAATCAACCGGGTATCAGGCCCCTCAGTTGAAGTTCAGCTGTTTGCTACGAAGTAGGTAAGCAGACCGCGGCTGTTTCGCTTGATATTGCCAGACCGGATATGAACAGTCTCTATTGGAATTCGGTGGAGGCGTCGAGGCCCTCGCCACCACCCGACCGAATGAGATAATCCCCGCCAATACCGCACGACACCGAGCAATATGTAGCCCGGTTCGCGTGATGAACCCACCCTCTGTATTCAGCACGCGCTTCCTGATGGGTTCTGGGTAGGTTCTCGGTCACTTTGCGAGAGACAAGACGCGTATCGGTCAGGCGCTGTTGGACAGCGCGGGAAAGCGGTCCTATCCACCGACGACGGCCTTCTGAATCTCGCAGAATACAAGTATCAGTTCCTCGAATATGACCGAGTGGATGGCCTCCGGAAACGCATTAGTACTCCTGCCGATCCTGTGGGGTGTGGTGGCGGTTGGGTGGGCACCGATGCTGGTATCTGAGCGCCTCCGGGACCTCTGTGGCCGATGGCCGACCGGGCGAGTCGCTCTGAACTACCCGCTGTTCGTTACCCTCGTCGTCGGCACACACGTCGTGATGTTCCTCGCGGTCGGTATCCAGTTTCCCGCCGGAAGTCCGTTACTGCCGGCGTGGGCCTTCGGATCGACATTTCTTGTAGTGGTCGTCAGCTGGCTGCTCGTCGCTGTCGTCCTCCCAGCGACCCGCGACATGAGTCTCCCCTCTAATGGTCGACTGGTTCTTGCTGTCGGTGCGATCTGGTACGGCGTGCTGGTTAGCATCGTGTTTGCGGTGTTGGCGCTGGTGCTATTTGCTCTGTACTTCCCAGGGTGAATATGCTAATGGTTACCAAGCCTGCCAACTGCCGAGAACGAGTAGACCAGCCGTCGCCGGGGTCGCTTCCCGACCATGCCCAGTTTGCACGCTCAAAATGGTTATTCCTCAGTGTGACGAGGGGCCGATCATGAGTTCCGACGACCAGAACCGCGACGACCGAGGCCAGTTCGGGCCGAAGATGCCGACCAGGACATCCTGATGGCGTTTGGCTACGCCGAAGACCCGATGGTGACCGCGGGGGAGGTTCGGGAGCTGCTCGACGGGGAGTTCGGCATCGCGGTCACGACTGAGGCGGTCCGAAATCGGCTCCAACAGATGGAGACAGATTGCCTCGTGTGCAGCAAGAAGTTCGGCGCTCGCGCGGTCGGCTGGCAGGCGCTCGTCGCGCCGCGGCTCTCGGAGGGGGCGGCCGAACGCTCCGAGGAGCGGCGTGAGACGCCGCACGAGGAGTTCGTCTCCCTCGAAGACTCGTAGCTCTCCAAGGCCGAGGTGCTGGTCCATCCGGACGTCGATGACTGGCTGGATGACGCGCCCGCCGACGTCGAGCAACAGGTACGCAAGAAGCGCCGGGACTCGGGCGACCGTCCGGAATTCCTGCTGGACCCACTCCGTGGACGAGACACGTACAAACTGGCTGCCGGGGACTACCGGGCAGAGATCGACTGGGACGAAGACCTCGGCGACTGCTCGTCCTTCAGGCCGGTCACCGGGACAGGTCTACGAGTAGTCGGCAGCACCGACGTCTAAACTGGCGAACTACTAGTAGCAGTTCCACCGGGTGTTGCCGTCCGAGAGTTCACCACGGGGGCCGCGACCAACCCTCGCCATGCCCGAGCCGTTGCGTATCCTGGCCGGCGACTGCACCGCCACTGACGAAGATACCGATGAGGCCCGCCGGGAACGCGGGAATGTGTTAGCTATCACCAAGCTCGACAACTGCTGAGAATTACTAGTAGGGGAGTGTACCAACCGAATCAGGCAGCTGAATCACCCGATGCCACCTGGCTCGTCGTCGAGACTGACGCGGTCGGGAGGACGTACCCGATGGCCAGAAAGAGGACTGGATGCGCCCCGGTGATGACGATGTTCAACCAGTCGGGACGGGCTGCTCCGTACACGGCGACTGCGACGAAGTAGACGACGTTCACGCCGACGATCGTTAGCAAGAGAGCCCCGACAGCGCGCGTCGGGACGTCGGTCCACAGACTAGCGGTACTGACGAGGAGGAATCCCAGAGCGACCAGACCGAGAGACGCCACCAGGACGACCCCTGGTGGTGACGAGAATTCAGTTCCTGCGGCCTCTGCGAGGAGTTCAGCACAAACACCCCACACGGTAATCAGGAATACTGCGACCGCTGCGGCCGACAGCACCGTCGCGCTGGCGCGCGCCAGTCGCGGAACGCGGTCGGCCAACCGGGGATAGAATCCGAGCATCCCTACCAGCGGTGCGACCAGTCCGAACCCACTCAGTAGGCCTCCGACCCATCCCGGGGCCGATACCGCCGTGAACGTTTCGAGTCCGACGAGCGTCGTGTAGGCGAGCAACAGCCCCCCGCCGGTGATGAATGCTGTCCCACTCCACCGTTCGAAGAGTCGCCATCCGACCCTGGTATCCGGTAGCACGATAGGAGAACACAAAACGCCAGCGACAATAAGAATACTGTCCGTCTTCGAACGGAACTCCGTGGTTGTCCGTCCGACTATTCTATCAGATCGATCTTCACGGCGCAACGGAGTCACTCGTGGGCTTCGTGCGTTCGGTCTGGGGCGAACTGGTCCGAAGGAGGTAGCCGATCGTCAGCATGATCACCGAGAGGACGCCGAGGACTGCAACGATCGACCAGGTGGGCAGATCGATTCTGCCGATGAGGACGACGACCATCCCGACGAACACCCCGACAATCGCAAGCAGGAGGCCCCCGATCGAGCGCGACGGGATGTCGGTTCGCAGACTGGCGACACCGAACAGGAGGAACCCAAGGACCATCGTCACGACGGCCAGCATGTTGATGGCCGGGCTGGGTTCAGGAACGGCAGTTAGGACGTTGCCGACGATCCACCACACCCAGACGACGGCGAAGGTCCCACAGGCGACCGCCGTGACCACGACCCCGACGCGTGCTAGCTTGCGGGATTCGTCTACCAGTCTCGGATAGAATCCGAGCAAGCCGACGAGAGCGGCCAGCAGTCCGGACAACATGAGCACTCCCCGCAACACCCCTGGCGTAGACACGGCAGCGAACCGTTCGAGTGCCTGTAACGCTGTATCGCCAAACAAGAAGACGCCAGCAGCAATGAATGCCGCCGCACTCCGGGTTTCGAGGGCGTCCAACCGTGTTCTGATGCTCGGTAACATGACAAATTACTACAGACGGCCGACGATAGTAACTCTAATCTGGAGGCTCATATAGAAAAACATCTGATATATCGTCCGGCTCCCTGAGACCCCTGGTCGTCGTCCAGAAACTACCGGCCCCAACGGTAGACCCCGAGTTCCGCATTCCACCTACCATCGCCGGAGAGCGACCCCGCTCGAAAAATCCGGCGGAGACTGACGTTTACGTCCGTACGGTCTGAACGTGGCTGCATGGATACTGACAGGGAGTCGGAGGAGCCTCCCACGTTATCACCTGACGAGGCGTTCGCCGTGTTGGGTGACGAAACCCGCCTCCAGATTCTGCAAGTTCTGGGCGAAGCCGGCGAGCCGTTGTCGTTCTCGGAACTGTACGAATGCACCGATTACGACAGGACCCCGAACTTCAACTATCATCTCATGAAGCTCGAAGGGCACTTCGTCAAGAAGAATGACGACGGATACCAGCTCCGGCAAGCGGGCCGTCGAGTCGTCGTGGCGGTGCTCGCGGGGGCGGTGACCGAACCGCCGGTGCTGGAGCGGACGCCGGCCGAGACGCCGTGTTTTCTGTGCGGTGGCTCGATGGCGGTGAACTTCCGGGAGGAGACCGTCGGGCTGTACTGCGCTGACTGCGAAGGGACGCGGTCGAAGTCGGGGTCAACAGCGGAGGAGTCCGCCGATTCGGAGACCAGACTCGTTGGTAACTTGCGGCTTCCGTCTGCGGGGATTCAGGGGCGGACACCCTCGGAACTCGTCCACGCGGCGGAGGTCTGGAGTGTCGCCGAGGGGCAGGCGCTAGCCAGGGGCGTCTGTCCACAGTGCTCGGCTCCCGTCGAACAGTCGGTGCGGGTCTGCGAAGGCCACGACGCTGAAGCGGGCCATTGCGACGATTGTGGGCGGGCGTTCGGCGTCCGGATCTACCGTCGTTGCACGAACTGCATCCTTGAAGGGGCGTCTCCATTCGTCTCACACCTCCTGGCCAATACCGACGTGATGTCGTTCCTGATCGAGCATGGGATCGACCCGATCGCTCCCGAGGCGGTCCACCTGTCTTCGTTCGACGAGACGATTCTCTCGACCGACCCGTTCGAGGCTCGGTTCGCGTTCAGCCTCGACGGCGATACCCTCACCGTGAACGTCGACGACGACCTTTCCGTCGCTGAGGTGACGAGACACAACTCCGGGGCTGACTGACGGGTCGGTGCCGGAATCCGATCCACCTCCGAGATTATAGCTCGTTGACTTCTGGAACCGATCGATCGCTCGGACGGAAAAGCAGCGAACTACTAGTAGCCCCTTGTCACCGATACTCGCCCGAGGCTTCAAGTCGGAAGCCGCGACCAACCCGCCCCATGCCCGAGCCGTTGCGCATCCTGGCCGGCGACTGCACCGTCACCGACGAGGACAGCGACGAGACCCGCCAGGAACGCGGGAATGTGCTAGTGCTTACCAAGCCCGACAACTGCTGAGAACTACGAGTAGATTAGCGCCCTCGGAAGTGGCAGTACCCTTGAACTATAGCGACTTGGACTGACTTACCGGACTCATTCGATTTTGGCCGTGCTTGAATACAGAGCGCGTGCAGCAGAGAGTCGACATCTCCAAATAGACCCCACCATTGCCTACTCTACGTCCTGAGACGTACTGGACGGTATGGTCATCACACTTCGTTCGATCTGGTCACACGGATGGGTCAGCTGATAGCTCCGTACTCTCGACCCGTTCAGTGCGTGATCGAAGATAATATCCAATCATCATGAGGGGGCCAGCCATCATCGCGGTCTGGACGAACGTTACCCAGAGTGGAACGGCGTAGTGATACACCTGCAGCGCACCGAAGAACACGAACCATCTGCCCGCGACGACGTAGAACAGATTCCCGACTATCCGTGGCGAATCGTCGGTCCGGTGGCTGGCGATACCGAACAGCGAAAGCGCGATGGCGAATAGGAGCACGACCGTCTGGATGATAAGATGGAAGGACGGAACGAGGGTTTTGAGCGAGGGGAGTCCCAGCAGTGCGGCCAGGGCCGAACAAACGACCAGCAGGCCGAAGAAAAACGTCGCTGGTAGCACCGCAAGTGAGACTCCGGCCCGTGCCAGTCGGGGCGCAGTGTCGGCAAATCGCGGATACAGTCCGAGCAGTCCCAGGAAACAAAGGACCACCCCACCGAACCCGGCGGCCCCCTCGACAGGTTGTAAGATACCTTCCGTCGTCTCGACCGTCGTGAAGAGGCCCAGCCCGTTGATGACGCTGGCAACCGAAAACAGACCGCCGGCAACCAGAAGCGACGCTGCACTCCGCTTTTTAAGAGCAGTTCATACTGATGTGGTACCAATCCGTATGTGCGCCCATCATGTCGGCTGGAAATAAAAGCCCAGATCACGGACAGCGAGAACGCAGGGGCAACCCGCCGGTCAGTTCTCGGCAGCAATATAGGTGTTCCATCCGCTGGTGTTTCGGGACGCCACACTCCAGTGGAGGGAGTGTTACGTTGTGGAATCGGGGACGCTCTCGGGGCGCTCGGCAGATGGCGTGTCATCTCTGAGGAGGATGCCGACCCCGAGTAGCGAGACCGTCATAACCAGCGAGATACCGAACAACTGGCCTCCCGATACCGGGAACCCGTAGATCTGTCCTGCGCCGATGAATGCTGCCCACCCACCGGAGTACGCCAACAGGAGCCCACCATTGCATTTGACGTGTCGTGGGTCCGGAGACTGGCGACCCCGAACAGCGCGATTCCCAGTGCGAAGAGGAGAAACGCTATCGAAGCGATCGTCAACCCGAAGGGCGGACCGCCCCCGAGGAGTATCGATACGAGATCAACGATGATCACGGCCACCGGAACCAGCAGCAGCAACACACTGACCTGAGACAGCCGTGATTGGTCGTCGGCCAACTTCGGATACAGTCCGAGTAGCCCGACGTAAGAGAGCACCATTCCGAAGAAGGCGGCAACGTCGAGTGGGCCATCGGTAAGTCCCGTGGCTCCCGTGAGCCACTCCACGCCAGTTGCCGCCGTCGAGATGAGGACGAGTGTCCCGGCGACCAGGAAGAATACGGCACTCCACTTTTCGAGCGATCTCCACACCACGTTGTTGCTCGTTCGCATGGGAAGTTCCGACAGCAGGGGGCGTAATAGCCTTAATCTGTACGAAGTTATTCTAACTGGGCTGACTAGTTCGCTTGAGGCTCTATTCGAACCCGGGAACTCGTCCGAGGTGTGGTTGGTTCGGTGCACCCTTCGGGAAGCCGGATTTACATCGCCGGACACTATGGTGGAGACCATGACGGAGGAATCTGGGGCGAGACCAGCCCAAGCGTTGTCAGCCGACGAGGCGTTCGTCGTGCTGGGAAATGAAACTCGCCTGCAGATGTTAAAGATACTCTGTGAAGCGGACAGTCCGCTGGCGTACTCGGAACTGTTCGACAGAATCGAGTACGATGATTCGGCGAACTTCACCTACCATCTGGAGAAACTCGTCGGCCACTTCGTCCGCAAGACCGAGGAGGGATACCTCCCCCGTCTAGCGGGGCGGCGCATCGTCGAGACGATCTTCTCTGGAATCGTGACCGACACGCCTGTAATCGAGCGAACGGACGTCGGTGGGAACTGTATGTACTGTGGTAATTCAAGGGAGATGGCGTACTACGACGAGGTTGCTGTCGTCTACTGTCGGGCATGTGAGGGCCAGATCGGAGAGCTCGCCGAGAAGTGGCCTATCTGTAACAGCGATATCGTCGGGTACGTGAGTGTCCCACCGGCGGGCGTGTATGACCGGTCGCCAACGGAGGTGCTGGAGGCGGCGGGGATCTGGACGATCGCTGACGTCCAGGCCATCGTTCGTGGCGTGTGTCCGCGGTGTTCTGCCCCCATCGACCGTTCGGCACAGGTGTGTGCGGACCACGATGCCGGCGAGAAGTTCTGTGAGCAATGTGACCACCAATTCGCAGTGAGGGTCGCTGTGAGTTGCACCAATTGTACGTTTTCGACAAGGTCGCCGTACCCGACGCACGCTGTCAGCAACCTCGACCTGATTGGGTTTATGGCCGATCACGGGATCGACCCGTTTGCTTCGAACGGATTCCATCTTTCAGCAGCTAAAGAAGAGGTTCTCTCGGTCGATCCGCTAGAGGCCCGATACACGTTCACCGCTGACGACGAGTCGATTGCGCTGACCGTGGATGAGGACCTCTCGGTAGTTGATGTCTCACGAGGGTAGCGTCCAGCTCAGGTGACGTCGCTCACCGTCCTCCGGACGGTGTCCGGAAAGAGCAAAACGAACTGGCTTGACCTCAACGCCGAATGATTAGCCCCCATCTCCGAGTCGCGGAACCCGAATTGAGGCCAGGATGGGTTCCGACACGGATCGTGACGAAGTCTACCGGAGTTCAACAACGCAATACTCAGTAGGTGCTAAAGGGCCTGAAAATCCCGAATGAGGTAGAAATAGGCTCCCCAGGGATTCGGTACGCTGTTTCAAAGAACCCGTTTAATCTCCTGCTGTCCGGCGGATTGTATTATGAGCCGATGAACGTACGGGCGTTACTGGCACTATCGAAGTTCTCGAGCAGTTCTATATCGGCGTCAAGACACAGAATATGGATTCATTTGTGCTGTCTATCCTCTGATCCTGACTACACACGTGCCGTGGAGCAGCACAACCATTTTGGCAAACGGTCACGCGGTCGTCAAAATTGGGCGTGTATCGGTGCGATGGCCTACCTCGTGCTGATGTCTCCAGATGTTGAAAGAAATGGACTGCTGAATAGAGGGCGCGTATTGATCACTGGTGATCGGATAAATCGGGGACGCAATGCGAGCGGGTCGTCACCTTGCACTCCTATCGCCGGACTTCCGGGTCGAGTCGACCACTGAGAGCTCCTCGTTGACGGTGAGTGTGATGGCGTCGTCGTCGACCGTGAACGTAAACCGGCCCCTGAACGGGTCGGTGGAAACGATCTGTTCCTCGTAGTCATCGAGCAGAGCCATCAACGACATCGGGTCCTCCGGCGCGATTGGGGTGATGTCGTGGCCAGTGATGAAGTGAAGCAGGTCGGGATGTGCGAGGAGCACTCGTGCGAACTGTGTCCGCCGCTCGTAATTACAGGTCGAACAGGCATGGGTGTGAATGACAGCATGCCGGTTTCCACATGCGGCGCATGCGCCGGCGCCCCAATCGTGGCTATCACACACCTGGATGGACGCATCGATCTGGGCCGAACACCGCGGACAGACATCGACGCCTATCGCGAGGAATTCGAGGTTCGACCATGCGGTGCCTGCCCGCAGGGCGTCGCTGTGGGATCGGCCCTGGATGCCAGCGGGTGGCAGTTCGTAGCCGGCGAGGAATCCGATCCTGTCGCCTTGGATATCCATAGGGGACTGGTCGAGCGCGTCCGGCATCGGAAGCTGGTGGTTGCCCGAACACTGCGTACAGAATGCTGCGAGACGGCCTCCGTATTTCAGCATCATAGGGGCGCCGCAGTGATGACACGCCTCCTCAAGTACTGTCGGATCGATCACCGGGTGGTCCGTGACCGCTCCCGAACGGATGGCCTGAACGACACGACTGCCAGGCGGCCGGAGCGTATACCCCTGGTCGGGTTTGGCGACGTAGTGTCCGACGAGCTTCTTGAGGTGGTAGTTGAACTGTCGTCCCTGATCGAGCCCGACCTGCTCGCGCAACTCCGTGAAGTGGACCGGGGCGTCGGCTTCGCCGAGCGCCTGTAGGATGTCGATCCGCGTGTCGTTCGCCAGTATGGCAAACGCCTCGTCCGGGGCGACGCTCGTTTGGGTCCCCATCGCAGAATCCCCCGTCATGGAACACCACCACCGGCGGGGATGTGTTAAATGTTAACGTGGACCAATTAAACTAAACGTCCGAAATATAATATATCTTTCTTTAAATTGCTATAGACACATAGATTTTAAAATATAAGCTGGACAATACTTACGTGAACGGGCTCCGTGGCTCAGTGTTGAACGCTCCGTTTGGAGCAAGCTACGACGACTGCTCCTCGGGGGTTCAGGGGGAATTCGAGACATGAGCGACACACCACGACGTATGGACGTATCGCGGCGCCGGATGTTGAAAACGGTCGGGGCAGGCGCGACCGTCGGGGTCGCCCTTGCCGGGAGGGTGTCAGGGAGCCCTTCGGACAACTTCGGCTACGTAGAAAATTCGACGCTCGAAGGGGAGACAGTCACCCTATCCGGCCCACCATCGCGGGCGAAAGTGTTCTGTGACGCCGGTGGAAGCGAATCCCGCATCAAGACAGAGAAGTGGGAGGTAGAGGAGTTCGATGACCCGCTGTATCTCATCCCGTCCGGCTACAACCACGGCGACGAACTCGCGGTGGGAGCGGTATTCACCTCCTGTACGAGGAACGAGAAGATCGAAGGAGAGGTTTCGGTCACGAAACAATAGGGGAATCACAGGCTCTGTTGAAACTCTTAGGAGATGATATGTACTGGCGCTCGTGCTGAATACTGGGCACCTATTTGTCAGTCGTGCCGTTTGTTTTCCGACTCTTGAGCGCGATCCGGAGAGATGGGCATCGGTGAAATCACTCTCTTACCGGACCACGGCGACCCCTAGTCCGGTGATCTGACTGCCGCCATCCGTGCCGAATAGATGCGCTATATTCAGCACATCCACAGAGGCATCGCATCAATTGAAGACGTCTAGGTGAGCCATTTGAGCTGAGAAGCGAGCGACCGGCTCGAGGCGGCCGTCGCTCACTCCAGGGGCGTCGTGGCGACCTCCGACGGGCTTAGGAGGCGCCGTGCCCGATGAACAGGCCATGCGACTGGACCTCGACGGCCACACGGCCGTCGTCACGGGTGCCGCCGCGGGTATCGGCCGCGCAACCGCCGAACTGCTCTCCGAGCGAGGCGCCAGCGTCATCGGGCTGGACGTCGACGCCAAGCCCCACGACGACGGGCCGCAGTTCGAGGAGCTCGTCGAGGACGGCGAACTGGTCGTCGGCGACGTCAGCGATCCGACCGACGTGCAGGAGCTGTTCGAGACCGCCCGCGGGTACGGCGACGTCTCGATCGCGGTCAACAACGCCGGCATCGGCAGCCGGGGCAGCATCGACACGCTGGACCTGACGGCCTGGCGGGAGATGTACGCCGTCCACGTCGAGGGGGCGTACCACGTCTGCAAGCGGGCGGTGCCGCCGATGGCCGACCGTGGCGACGGCCGGGTGGTCAACGTGAGCTCGGTCGGCGCGCTCGTCCCGTATCAGGAGTCGGCGGATTACGCCTCCGCGAAGGGCGCGCTCATCAGTCTGACCCGACAGCTGGCCGGCGACTACTCCGGGGACGGCGTGCGGGTGAACGCGGTCGCCCCCGGCATCATCCGACCGGACCTCGACCGGTCAGACCTCGAGGGCCTCAGCGCGGAGGAGCTCGGCGACGAGGCCCGACTGGAGAGCGCCCTCGACCGGACGCTGCTGCCCCGCATCGGCGACCCGAGAGACGTCGCCGAGGCGATCGCGTTCCTGTGCAGCGACGCCGCCCGGTTCATCACCGCACAGGTGCTGCCGGTCGACGGCGGGTGGTCCGTCTAACCTGGGACGACCCGACAGTCATCCCCGCTCCGCGACGATTGCGCCCCCCCACTCGACGGTACTGTGGTCCGCTGTGGACACGTGCAGCTATTGATCTCCTCCCTCGGCGAATGCTGTGGGCGTTCGCCCCGGGCTCGCTGCAATCGAACGCGCTGACGGAACCACCCAGCAACTAATCCGTGGTGGGTGCTCAACATCGAGAGGTCGTCACTCGGACAGTCACAGCGGACACGTACTGCAAACCCCCATTAAAATCCGGCAAGCGCCTCTCCAAACAGCACCGTCGCTCAGTGAGATTCAATCCTGTATCCCGGGGCCAGACCCTTTTTCCATGTCGCTCTCGCTCATCGCCCCATGAGCGAGACGGTGGGGATTCACATCCTCCATGTCGACGATGAGCCCGGGCTCGCTGACATGGTGGCGACCTACCTCCAGCGCGAGGATGACCGCTTCACCGTCACGACAGCGACCAGCGCCAGCGAGGGACTGGACCGTCTTGCCTCCGAACCTTTCGATTGCGTCGTCTCCGACTATGACATGACCGGCCAGAACGGTATCGAGTTTCTCGAGGCTGTCCGCGACCGGTACCCGGACCTTCCGTTCGTGCTGTATACGGGGAAAGGCAGCGAGGAAGTCGCCAGCGATGCCATCTCCGCGGGCGCAACCGACTACCTCCAGAAAGAGCGCGGGTCCGACCAGTACGAACTCCTCGCGAATCGGATCGGGAACGCCGTCGAGCAGTACCGGACACAGGAGCGGGTCGACGAAACCGAACGACAGCTGCAGACCATCGCCACACACACCAACGAGGTCATCTGGAAATTTTCCGCTGACTGGACCGAGCTCCAGTTCATCAACTCGGCGTACGAGACGGTCTGGGGGCGCCCAACTGCCGAACTCCGAAACGACCCCAGGTCGTTCCTCGAGGGGGTCCACCCAGACGACCGACCGGCGGTCGAAGACGCGATGGAGCAGGTGTCGGCCGGTGAGCCGGTCGACCTCGAGTTCCGCGTGACCGCCGATGAGGACGTCCCACGGTGGGTCTGGGTGCAGGGCGAACCCGTTTTCGACGACTCTGGCGCGGTGGCGGAAGTCGTGGGGTTTGCCAGAGATATCACCGAGCGAACGGCACACGAGCAGGAACTCCAACGGGAGCGCAACCGGTTAGACGCCCTGTTCGAGAACGCCCCCGGCCCGGTGATCGCTGCCGAAGTCCACGGCGGAGGTGAGGAGATCATCATAACGGACGTGAACACCGCCTTCGAAGACGTGTTCGGCTACGACGCTGAGGAGGTCGTGGGGAAGGACCCAACTGACCTCATCGTTCCCGAGGAGGGCCGGGGCCGACACGAGGCGTTCCGACGGCAGGCAGCTGCGGGAGAGACGATCGTCAGCGAGGTCACACGGGTGACAGCCCACGGCCCTCGCACCTTCCTTCTTCAGGTGGTCCCCTACGGACGCGAGCAGACCCAGGCCGATGGCCTGTACGCCTGGTTGACGGACATCTCCGTCCGACAGAACCGTGAGCAAGCCATCGAGAACCTGCACACCACCGTCCAGAGTATCATGGAGGCACGGACCGAACGCGGGCTCGCCGAGGTCGTCGCCAGCGCACTCCGTGATGTTCTCGATATGCCGGTGAATGGCGTCCACCTGTACGATGAGAGTGAGGGTGGGTTAGTCCCGGTTGCGTGGACGGACCGGACGGAAGAACTCGTCGGTGCCCCCCCCACATTCGCTCCCGGCGACGGCATCGCATGGAGGGTCTTCGAGACGGGCGAAGCACAGGTCTACGACGACATCTCGACCGTCGACGACCGCTACAACCCGGACACGGACGTGCGCAGCCAGATCACGCTCCCGCTCGCGGACCACGGCGTGCTCGTCATCGGCTCACCAGAACCGAACGCCTTCGACGAGACAGACCTCGACCTCGCGCGGATTCTGGCCACCCACGCGACCATCGGACTCGACCGCATCGCGTACGAGCAGACACTCCAGGAGTACAGAACACTCGTCGAGACGGTCGGCGACCCGATGTTCGTCCTCGACGAGGAGGGATACATCACGATGGCCAACGAGGCTCACCTGAGGCATCTTGACGCCGACGAGGAGACCGTCGTCGGCGCCCATGCCGGCGAGTTCATAGCCGACGGGGACTTCGAGCGTGGCACCGACCTCCTCTTGGACCTGCTCGGTGACCCCGACCGAGCGTGGGCGACCTACGAGATCACGGCCATAACCCCCACTGGGGGCCGGACCCCCGCCGAAATCAACCTCGCGCCGCTCACCGATGATACCGGGTCCTTCACCGGGAGTGTCGGGGTCGTGCGCGACATCACCGACCGCAAGGAGCGCGAGCAGGCACTAGAATGCCAGAACGAGCGGCTTGATGAGTTCGCGGGGATTGTCAGCCATGACCTCCGGAACCCGCTGAACGTCGCGCAAGGCCGCCTGGAGCTGGCTCGTGAGCACCACGATAGTGAGCATCTGGCTCAGGCAGCCGAGGCGGTGGACCGAAGCCTCACGTTGATCGACGACCTGCTCGCGCTTGCCCGCGACGGGACGGCCGTCGGGGACATCGAAGCCATCAGTCTCGCGGAGACGGTCGACCGGTGCTGGCAGAACGTTTCGACGCTGGATGCGACACTCGTCGTCAAAACAACCCAGACGATCCGCGCTGATCGAAGTCGCCTCAGCCAACTGCTGGAGAACCTGTTCCGTAATGCGGTCGAGCACGGAGGCGAGGACGTGACCGTCACGGTCGGGGCTGTGGATGGCAGGAACGGATTCTACGTCGCCGACGATGGTCCCGGGATTTCGGCAGCGAAGCGCGAGCAGGTACTCAACGCCGAGTGTTCGACCACAGACGGCCCGACGGGGAGTGGATTCGGGCTCACCATCGTGCAGGAGATCGTCGCAGCGCACGGCTGGGACATCCGTCTTACTGACGACGAAGCCGGCGGTGCCCGGTTCGAGATCACCGGCATCGACCCTGCGTGATCACTCGGCCTGGTTCCGTTGGCCTGCCTTTTGCTGAGGCCTGACTGGTTGGACCCGTACTCGGTGGTCGCTATCGTCGGCGCTCCGTGGCGGCCGCGACGGTCAGTTCCTAGTCGACGGGCAGAATCAACGCGTCGTGGTCGACAGTGACCGTAGATCCGTCCCACGTATCTACTCCTCGTACCAATCGGGCGCCTCGATGGAACGATTCTTGAACGGGCACCAGCCACCGATGACGACCGGAATCCGGGGCTCATGGACCGATGGGGAGACAGCACGGCCTCGACCATCGTGTGAACGACCCGATCGAAGTCCTCTGTTCGTCGGTCTGTCGGTGTCTCTCGAACCACTCCTTGACCCCGGTCACCGTCACCTCTCCCGCCGCGTGCATCGCAGCCTTCCTGGCCTTGAGTTGTCCAGCCCCCGTCAGGAATGCGAATCCCGCCGAGCCCAGCGCCCAGGTATCGATATCGATCTCTGTATATCGACCAGTCCAGCCTCCCTCGCCAGCCGTCGCAGTTGTCGTTGCATCGTTGGAGTCCGCGGCGCCACGTCTTCTCTCGACAGACCTGTGCCGCGTCGCCGCCGGGGTGTCACGGAGGGCTGTCGCCCAGCCTCGTCGGGTGCGCTTAACCTACCGCAGACAACCGGCCCGGAACGTACCATATCGATGCCAGACGTTTTTATTTCTCAGAAGACAGATGCGTATAATTAAGATGTTGGAATTACTGAACTTCTGTCTGGGGCTTGGCGACAGATGACATACACTCTGACCGGGTCCGTCCGCGGGACGGTCGCGGAAGGGTTCGAGGACCCCCTCACGGGGGGACTGTTGCGGCTGTACCGGCCTCCGGCCGACGGGGTTGGGGAACAGACCAGCACGAACGGCGGTCACGAGCGCGACCCGGCCGGGTCGACCGACGGAGGACGCGAGGAGCGCCCCGAGGGGGCGGCGACCGTCGCCAGCGCGGCGACGACCCGCCCCCGGCGTGACGGGTTCGCGGTGCTGAATGCCGACGCCGTCGACGCGAAGGCCGACCGCCTGCTCGCGGAGACCACCCTCGAAGCCGGGGGCACGTTCGAAGTGTCCCTCGGCGAGGGGGCCGGCGGGAAGTACGACGGCGGGCCGGTCCAGGTGGATGTCCGCCTGGAAGCGCTTCCCGACAACGGCTTCGGGACGGGTGCCGAGATTGACCCGGTCCAGTTCACCGTCGGGGCGGTGATGCCCGACTGGACGGCCGCTGAGGAGGGGGCGTCAGTGGCGACCTGGCACCACTGTCTCACCGCCAAGCAGTGGTGTAGCATCCGCGCGCTGTTCGGCTCCTGGACGGTGTGTGGGACCGTCACCGACGACTTCGGCCATGCGGTCACCGGCGCGATGGTCCGGGCGTTCGACGCCGACATCATCGAGGACGACCTCCTCGGGTCGGCGACGACCGACGCCGCGGGCAACTACCGCATCGACTACCGCGAGCCAGGGTTCGAGACGACGCCGTCGCCGTGGCCGCCCATCGAACTGGAGCACGGCCCGGACCTGTACTTCAGCGTCGAGCAGGGCGGGCAACTCCGACTGGAGGAGGACCGCTCGGCGGGCCGCAAGCCCAGCCGTGAGGACGCCGGCTACTGCGAGCGGGTCGACCTGACGGTGCCGGTGTTCACCCCCCTGACGCCGACGCTGTGGACGGGCATCGGTGATTCGTTCACCATCCCGTCGAGTCCGACCGACCTCAACGACCTCGACGCGGAGGGGTACATGGGCAGCGAAAAGTACGCGCTGAGCGGGACCGCCGCCATGACCGGCACCATCAGCGAGACGCAGTTCATGGACCGGTCGGCGCCTGGCGACACCGACAGCATCCAGTACCGGTTCGCGGTGTTCGACACCACCGGTCGGGCGCTGCAGAACACCGACCCGACGCCGTCGGACCTGCAGGACGCCACCAACGGCCAGTTGGTGACCGGCCGCCTGTTCGACGGCGTCGAGATCGGCACCATCCGGTATTTCCCCTCCGGTGGGGAGGTGTCGTTCGACGTGCCGCTGGCCGAGCGCCACGTCGGCACGGACGGCTGGGTCGACGTTCGCGAGGTCGTCGACGATGCGTTCAGCCGGTCCAGCGGCGGGACCGGTCCGGCCACCGACCTCGAGGACGCGCTGCGCAACCACGGGCCGGTGTACTACGACGACAAGGACCCGCTGATCGGCATCAACACGAATGCGGTGACCGCCGCGAGCACGCCGACGTCCAATCCCGGCGGCATCGACGACGCGCTCGCCGACGGCACGACCCCCGTCGAGACGATGGCGGTCCGGTTCGAGGTGCGCCAGCCCGGCTCGACCAGCGCCGACCGGGGCCGGACGGTCAACGCCATCGTCGTCAACAACACGGGGGTGTTCCGCGAACTGGAGGTGTTCGACAGCAGCGGCTCCGCGGTCACCTGCCAGGGCCAGAGCGGGCAGATGACCCTGGAGTTCAACGCCTACCACCCGCACCTGCGGGAGGCCAACATCACCGTCGAGCCCAACGACGGCAGCGCCGAGTCGATCGCGCCGCCGGACGTGACCAACCGGCCGAACGAGGTCATCCCGGGCAAGAACACCGACCCGACCGTCGAGTCCGTCAGCGGGTCGTTCGACATCACCAAGAAACTAGACCACACCTGCGCGTACACCGTCGAGCTGCACACCCAGCGCCGGCTGCACGACGGTGACAACTTCGTGGGCCACGACGGCCACGTCGAGGAGGTGTTCTACTACGAGGACACCTGACCGCACAGCCCGCTCCGGGGGTCCCGTGTGGCCACCCCCGGCGGTCCGATGAGAAACGGGCGGAACCGAGCTCGAACGACCGGCCCCGGTCGCGGCCGATGGTCGCCGGTCGCGACCGACGGCTGCTGGACCGGGGCCGAGCCCGGTGTTTCCGGGGATACCCCCGGCCGATTCGACCAGTCGTCCACGGTTCACCGTGGGTTATCAGCGCCGAACAGCGTGTACGACTCGGTCTCGTCCGGTGGTTCAATCGTCCAGCGGGCCGGACGGTTCAACGACAGTCGATTCGCACACGCCCGGCGTTCCGGAGGGGTGCGGGGGTCCTCGGCGCGCCAGCGGCGTGAAGTGTATCCGCCTGCCCGCCGAGCCGTGCCGTACGATGGCGCTGGCGGACACGCTCGTCAACTGGCTGTTGCGGGCGGTGGTCTGGGTGACTACCGGCAGCTACCGCCTGCAGTTCCAGGCCGTGTACCTGTTCCGGCGATTCGTAATCCCCAAACGCCCCGACGCCGCCGACCACGTCATCGTCGAGGAAGCCAGGCCGGCGGAGTTGCGGCGGGTGTTCCAGGCGGCCGGCCTGCTGGACGGCGGGTACGCGTCGTACTACTACTACGGCGAGGACCTCAACATGGTCGAGGGGGTGTACCGCGACGACAACTACGAGTGGTACCAGTACCACGTCCGCGGGTTCGCCATCGAGGAGGGCACTCGGCTCCGGCCCCACGTCGAGTTGTTCTGGCGGCGGTACCCGGGCGAGCACATCGCAGAGACGAACCTCTCGGAGGAAGCCGGTATCGAGCGGACGACGGCCATCCTGGACGCCGCCGACACGGAGTTCCAGTACCGGGTGGTCAACGTCGAGCCGGCGGGGTAGCCGGTCGGTCGGCCACCGGGGCAGCACAGGGGGCGCGACGGCTGAGCCCCAGCCCGGCCCGACCACCTGGACCGGCGACCCGGCGACAGTTTACGGGCTGTCGGTGTGGGTCGACGGGCCACCGTCCGTCGCGGTCGGCCCGAAGCAGCGCGGGCGGCGACACCTGCAGAGCGCAGACCGGCGACACGTCATCGTGGCCGGGCTACGGTCAGCCGCCGCCGGACAGGCCGCTGAGCAGGTTCACGATCGACCAGATCACCGAACTCCCGAGCCCCCGGCCGCTGGTCGTCACGTCGCCGTCGGCGAGGGCGCGTCGGAACGCCTCGCCGGGCCGCGGCGCGGTGGCGACCCGCTCGAACGTCGCCACGTCCGTGTCGATACGGATCGGCGCGTCCGCGCGCGGCCCCGCCCGGACGTCCTCGATGCGGTTGTCCTCGGTGAGCCTGAACGACACCACCGTCGCCTCGCCGTCCGGGCCGGTCACGTGGAGGTTCACCAGGTTGCCCCGCACCAGCCGTCCCGCCACCCCGAGGTCGGGCTGCTCGTCGTTGTACGCGGCCACGAACGTCCCCATCCGGCGATACACGCCCCGGTCGGACGACCCGACCGGTGTCGACAGGGCCGCCCCCTGCGTGGCGACGACCGCGGCGGCGCTGTCGTTGTTCGGGGCTGGCGTCGCGGCATCGGCGGGGCGGGGCTCCCCGGCGGGGGTGCCAGCGACGGCGCCGACAGCCCCGAGTACCACGAGCCCCAGCACCACGACGGCGACCCGAGACCACGGCTCGGTCATGGCTGGCTCACATCCACGGTTGGCACCCACGGTACATGAACCGTCACGGTCCTTTGGCCGAGTCCGGCCGGATTTACCCCCGTGTCGTCGTGCGGATTCCGGTCGGGTGCCGCTGTGCCGGCCGACGGCGACTCAGACATCTATCTCCCCCGGCAACGAGAGGACGTTCTCCCGACCGATGCGGTACACCTCCAGTTCGCCGTCCTCCTTGAGCTCGGTGACCACCTGGCTCGTCTTCGTCTCCGACCACCCGAGCCGGTCGACGACCGCCTGCTGTTTCATCCGCCCACCGTTCTCCTCGACGAGGTTGAGCACCCGCTCGGGGTCGCTGAGTAACGCCTCCGGGACCGCGTCCTCGGGGGGGTCGTCGGCGTCGGCGTCGGCCTCGGCCCCGGCCCCCGGCTCATGGTCCGTGTATTCATCCTGGCCCGGGAAGGGCGGAACGGAGACCTCACCCCTGCGGAGCCGCCACCCGGTGACGACCACGACGAGCGCGAGGGCGCCGACGGCGATGGGCGAGAGCGGCACGGGGAACCCGCCTGTCACCACGACGCTGGGCTCGTTCGGTGCGAACTCCGTGGGGCCTCGCCAGATGACCGAGTGTGCCCGCCGCTCGTCCGGCGCGGGGGTCACCCGTTCCAGGTCACGGTCGGCCGGCCACGCCACCACCAGGGACGTGTTCTCGCCACCGAGGAAGAACCCGACGAGAGCGTCGCCGATACGGAGCTCCCCGTTGGCGGCCACCGCGAACCGCTGCCACTCGAAGCGGTACGTCACCACCCCGTACCCGTCGGTGGTCTCACGGGCGGTGACCGTCGTGTTGCCGACGGTCATCGGACGCCCCGTCTCCGCGGCGGCGACGTCGGCCGCCTCCTGCATCTGCTCGGTGAACGGGCCGGTGTAGTTCAGCGGGTTCGCCTCGACCTGCCGTTTGACGCGTCTGAACGTCTCCGTCTCCGCAGGGGTGTCCAGCCGGGTCCGATACTGGACGGTCCACTCGGCGTTGCCGTCCGTATCGACGGCGACGGCGATGGTCGTGTTGTCGGCGGCGAGGTCGGTCTGGGAGTCCGCGAAGGCGACCGGCTCGGCGGTCGCACCCGTCGTGGTGCTCGACGCGGGCACGGGCACGGCTGCGAGCGCGCCCACCACCACCAGGACCGAGCCAATCACCCCCCAGGCGTGGTGCATCCTCAGCTGTTGAGCGATATCGGGGGCGTGTGACTTAATCACACGGGATGGGTGGGACCGCCAACCCACGGACCGCACCACCGGCCGGCGCACGGAATCGGGTCTCACAACGACGGACCGCACCGCCGGTCGGCGCGCGCCTCGCGTACGCTGACCGCCGGCGCCCCGCGAGTGACGTGCAGGCCGCCCACCGACGAGCGCCCGGTCGGGTGGGCCCGCCGGACCACCGACGGGGGGCCAGCGGCCGGCGACGTTACTGATATTAATATCTTTTGTCTGTTCATCCCGCCACGATAGCCCGGTTACCAGATATTCGCCAGACGTGGACGGTTCCAAATCCACCCAAATCCATCCGGAGCGACCTCGATTCGGGCGTAGCGCCGGGTGTTTATATGCTGCTGCCGGTGCCAGTTGGAGTCGCGATGCGACACCGCACCGACGCGGCTGGCCGGGCCGGGCGGCGGACCGACCAGTCGGCCGAGTCGGCCCACGACCAGGAGGACGCACCCATGACCACGACCGACGACACCGACCCCGCGGACGGAGCACAGACCGACAGCCGGTACGTCGCCGTCGGCACGCCCGACGGCCACCTGCTGGTCGACATGGAGACGCCGACGGCCTG
The DNA here is from genome assembly GCA_964502585.1 of uncultured Candidatus Halobonum sp. Lineage (GTDB taxonomy): Archaea > Halobacteriota > Halobacteria > Halobacteriales > Haloferacaceae > CAZCXJ01. The sequence continues at coordinate 1,696 of CAZCXJ010000031.1, read as the reverse complement.
GATCGAGACCGACGCCGCCGTCGAGCTCGGCGAGGTGCGGTAGATGTCCGGGCCCGTCGCCGGCCGTCCCGAGAGTGACCGCGACGCGGACCCGGAGCTGGTGGCGCTGCTGGAGTCGCCGTACGAGACCGTCGCCGGCACCCACCGGCGTCTCGGCGAGCTGCTGGCGGCGTTCGAGGCCCGCGGGGACCGGCGAGCCGCCTTCCTCTCGGTGTACGTCCGGACGACGGGGGCCGTCGCCGCCCGGCTGGAGCGCGGTGGCTTCACGGCGTCGGACTGGATGGCCGACTACCTGGTCGCGTTCGCGAACCGGTACCGGGAGGCCGTCCTCGCCCACGAGACGGGCGACACCGAGGCGCTGGCGCCCGCCTGGCGGCTGGCGTTCCGGGCTGCTGACCGGGGCGAGGCCTCGGCGGTCCGGCTCGCGGCACTCGGCGTGAACGCCCACGTCAACCACGACCTCGCGCTCGCGCTCGCCGACGTCGGGCTCGGAACCGGCGACGTCCGTGCCACCCGGCGTGCGGACCACCGGGCGGTCACCGAGGTCATCGCCGACCTCACCGGGGAGGTCCGTGCCGTCCTGCTCGCCCGTACGGACGGGGCCGCCCAGGCACCGGCTGACGAGCGGGTCGCCGGGGCCATCGCGGGCTGCCGGGAGCGGGCCTGGCAGACCGCCGTCGGGCTGGGCTCCCGCCTCGGTGTCCGCCAGCGGGCCGCCCGGTGGGTGAACGACACCACCGCACGCCTCGGCGCCCGGCTCCTGCTGCGGGCGCCGCTGGGGGGCCTGCTGGCCGGGTCCGAGGGCCCCGCCGAGGAGGCACGCCAGGACGACCGGCAGGACCGGCCGGCCTCGCGGGACACCCGCGCCGCCGGCGGTGTCGCATCGCGCTCGCAGCCGACGGCCAGGAGCACCGAACCGACCCCCAGCGCCGGGGTCTGCACCGACTGACCGACCACCACACAGAGAGTGACTCACCGATGACGAACCACGAACCCGACGACGACAGCACCGACACCGAACTATCCCGCCGCGGCTTCGTCTCCGGGGTCGGCTCCGCGCTGGCCGCGGGCCTGACCACGGGGCTGGCCGGCTGCCAGCGGCCCACCGACCGGTCGTTCGCGGCCGCCCCGGTCGTGCTCCCCGGCGCCGACCGCGAGGAACTGGTCCTCGCCGAGACGGGCCGGAACACGACGACGACCACCCGCGAAGGACCGACCGGCGCCGTCGAGGTCGAACTCACGAGCCACACGAGCGTCTACCACCGGGGGGCCGCCCGCGGTGCGCCGACCGTGTTCGAGCGGTTCACGAGCGCGGTCAACCAGACGCCGGGCTCCGGGTCGAACGTCAACGCGATGGCGAGCGAACTCGGTATCGACGAGATGGGCCTGGACTTCCTCGACGGCGCACCGGCCGTCGCCGGCGACCGCGCCAGCGTCGTCCTCCCCGAGGGGGCCAGGGACGGTGGGGAGCTCCAGCACGGGAAGCTGATGGCGCTCGTGCCCGGACCGGCCATGGACCCCGACAGTGTCACCTACGAGGGTGACGGACCTGGCGCGTTCTTTCCGGATGAGACGTACTTCCCGGATGAGACGTACTTCCCGGATGACGCGTTCTTCCCGGATGACGCGTTCTTCCCGGAGGACGCGTTCCAGGTGTTCGTGCCGAACGTCGACGAGGTGTTCGTCCAGACACCTG
>CAZCXJ010000030.1:0-24671 GCA_964502585.1 uncultured Candidatus Halobonum sp. | reverse complement strand
ATCCCTGAGACGCCCACGGAGCGTTAGGCAATTCAGCGGGGCGAACGCCATACCCACTGTATCTTGCACGCCGGCCGTGTCAGGTTTTCCAGATTCAACAACGCCTGTAGTTTCAACGTAACCAACTGTTACCCCAATCGACAGAAAGCACCGGGATTAAACGGATTCTTTGAAACGGTGTAACGGAGTCCCGGCGAGTCCAGTCGGCGTTTCTCTATAGGGAGCGGGTGAGAACCCGCGGGTTAGAATATCAGTTCATCTCATCGGAGAGTCCGGAAGTCTGAAGTTCTTGTGAACTGTTAGCAGGGGACGATGCCCGACACGAAGCGAGGTCGTGAACGAGAGGGGCAGAAGAAGCGCGAGCAGTTGGAAGCTCAACTCACCAAACGTGAGCTCGAAGCTCTCGAAGAGGATGGGGAACTCCCGGAGTATCCCCCCACGGACGCTGATGGTGAGTTCATCGCGTCGGGCGACGAAGTCGAGAGCCAGTAGAAGTCGAAATCGGAAAGACATCCTTGCGTGCAAGACTACGTGACAGATTTGCATGCCAAGGCGGGCCAATTACGCGACGGTGTATATCGGTGCACAGCTAGGTCCCCCGGAACGATCGCTGGATTTGGAGTGGGCTAAACGGGTCGGCGATCGAACGGACAATCACGAGTTCGAGGTACCCACAGGGAATTCGGAGGACGTGTATCTCGGGATTCAGGCCTTCGAGGTCGGGGCCTACGGCCACGAGATCCTCGTTAATGACGAGCCGCTTTCCGGATTCGACATCCCGCCGAACGACGGGTGGCAGTATTGGGTCGACACGCTCACGGGAACGAGACTTCGAGAGGGGACTAACGTTCTCGCCATCGCGCGAGACACGGAAACCGATGACGCGTTTGCGGTAGGAACGATTACGGTCCACTGGAAAGAGCCGATGGGGGATGACGAAAGTACTTAAAACCGGTGAAGTACGGTCTTCTTGCTCGTGATACGTGTAACCGAATGACAAGGTCCGACTCGGTCCTTTCTGGTGTTTTCCGTCACTGTAGTCTCCTATTCGGGGAGGGGTGATGACGAGGCAGTTCCCGAGCTTTTATATAGAATCACAACCATCCTTCTCGTGACTATGAGTCAGCGAATGCAAGGTCAGCCGATGATCATCATGGGTGAGGATTCTCAGCGCGTCAAGGATCGTGACGCCCAAGAGTACAATATCTCTGCGGCTCGCGCAGTCGCGGAGGCCGTCCGCTCTACACTCGGCCCGAAAGGAATGGACAAGATGCTCGTCGACTCGATGGGCGACGTCACCGTCACGAACGACGGCGTGACCATCTTGACCGAGATGGATATCGATAATCCGACCGCCGAAATGGTGGTCGAGGTAGCCGAAACCCAGGAGGACGAGGCCGGCGACGGGACGACGACCGCCGTAGCCATCGCGGGCGAACTCCTGAAGAACGCCGAGGACCTGCTCGAACAGGACATTCATCCGACGGCTGTAATCAAGGGCTTCCACCTCGCGAGCGAGCGAGCCCGAGAGGAGATCGACACAGTCGCCGACAGCGTGGCCCCGGACGACGAGGAACGATTGCGGAAGGTCGCTGAAACGTCGATGACGGGGAAGGGGGCCGAACTCGAGAAGGAGACCCTCGCCGACCTGGTATACCGCGCTGTCAGCCAGGTCACCGTCGATGCGGATGACGGATCACACGTGGTCGACCTTGAAAACATCAAGATCGAAACACAGACTGGGCGGTCCGCGAACGAGTCCGAGTTGCTCCAAGGAGCGGTCATCGACAAGGACCCCGTACACGACGATATGCCCACGGGATTCGAAGACGCTCGTATCCTCCTGCTCAATGACCCGATCGAGGTCGAAGAGACGGAGGTCGATACCCAGGTCAACATCGAGAACCCCGACCAACTGCAGCAGTTCCTCGACCAGGAAGAACAGCAGTTGAAGCAGAAGGTCGATCATATCAAGCAGACAGGCGCGAACGTGGTGTTCTGCCAGAAGGGTATCGACGATCTCGCGCAACACTACCTCGCGAAGGAAGGAATCATCGCAGTCCGGCGTGCCAAGAAGTCGGATCTTGAGTTCCTCCAGAACATCCTCGATGCCCCAATCGTGACCGACCTCGAGAGCGCGACTGAAGACGATATCGGTCACGGGAGCGTGACCCGTGATGATGATGACGAGATGTTCTACGTCGAGGGTGGCGACGACGCCCACGGCGTGACTCTCCTACTGCGTGGGTCGACAGATCACGTCGTCGACGAGCTCGAACGCGGTGTCGAGGACGCCCTGGATGTGGTGTCGACGACGGTGAGTGACGGTCGTGTGCTCGCTGGCGGTGGTGCGATCGAAGTCGAACTGGCACGGCGTCTCCGGGACTACGCCGACGGCGTCGAAGGGCGCGAGCAGTTGGCCGTGGAGGCGTTCGCTGACGCGCTCGAACTCGTCCCACGAGTTCTGGCAGAGAATGCAGGGCTCGACTCGATCGACACGCTTGTCGACCTTCGAGCCGCCCACGAGTCTGACCAACCCCGGGCCGGCCTGGACGTCTTCACCGGTGAAGTCGTCGACACGTTCGAGGCCGGTGTCGTCGAACCGGCTCACGCCAAGGAACAGGCTGTCTCTTCCGCAACCGAAGCCGCCAATCTCGTCCTGAAAATCGACGACATCATCGCGGCCGGCGACCTCTCGACCGAGGGCGATGAAGACGAGGAGGCCGGCGGTCCCGGTGGCGGCATGGGCGGTATGGGTGGCATGGGCGGTATGGGCGGCATGGGCGGCGCGATGTAAGCCGTCGGATAACGGGCCCAATCACCGTCTAGACCGCCTGCCCGGTATCGGAACTCGAAGAAATATTTTCCCCGACGACGAACGGATGTTTTAGGGCCGGCTAGCGGCGGCCACCCCGCGTTCAACGCTAAGACGGGGAGGGCGGCACACCAGGGTACAGGATCGGAGAACTAACGCGGGTACTCGATATCCGGATTAGGATGGCAGAGGATTTCCCTGAGCCGATTATGCGTCAGCGGCAGGAGTCTCCGTCGCGGTGGTGTTCCCCTTTTCTTCGGTCATGGTACCGTTCTCCTCTTGATCGTCCTCTTCGGAGGCCGCATCTTCGTCTTCGCCGACGATGTCACTGATTGCATTCCCGAGGGAACCTTCCACGTCACCGTTCAGCCAGTCGTTAATCGTGCTGTGAATCGCGACGACATGGTCAGGGACGGGACCGGGCATGTCGGCTGGCGGGCCCCGCGACTCGGACACTTCAGCCGGAAGGTCCTCGGGCTGTTCCCTGGCCGATTCGTTCGCGCTGTCCTCGGAATCCTGTGCCTTGTCAGGACGCTCCTCGTCCGCACCCGTATCGACAGGCGCGTTGCCGGGGGCAGCCGCAGCCACTCCGGCGGTCACGAGCAGCGCCGCGAGTCCGATCGCGACGAGTTTGTGCAGTTTCATTGTCGATCGCTCCAGGTCAGTCTGGGGGCTGGGTAAGTATGAAGGGGAGAAGTAGAAAACCCGGGTTTCGAGGGTTTCAGCCCGTTATAAGCCCGATTAAGTCGGTTTAAACTGAGACGAGAGAGGGAAGTGCGAATCCCGCGAATCCCCATCTGTATTTCTCGCTTCAGTCGTCGTGGCGCGCAGGAGACCAGCCAGGGGTCCGTCGGAAACGAGGCAAAAAGGAGTGATGAAACCTCTACAACCGGTGACTACAAAACGACGGAGTCGGAACGGCCGCGCATGCGAACACTCCTGTTGAGCAGTTCCGACGTCGCCGAAAACGCCGCGATGGAGGAGGTAGTGCCGGCGGTTGAACGGGCGTTCGCAGCCTATGATCGCGGCAATGCAAAAATGCCGGCGAAGAGTTACATCGACCTCCCGAAGTACAACGGCGATTTCAGATCGATGCCGGCGTACCTTCAGACGGACGAGTGGGACGCCGCCGGTGTGAAGTGGGTCAATGTTCATCCGGATAATCGGGAGGAGTATGACCTTCCGACAGTGATGGGAACAATGATTTACTCGGACCCCAGCAATGCGTTTCCGTTATCGATTCTCGACGGGACGGAACTGACGTTGAAGCGAACGGGTGCCGCTGCGGGGGTCGCGACGGACCACCTCGCGATCCCGGAAGCCTCCTCCCTCGGAATCGTTGGCGCGGGGGTCCAGTCGTACGCGCAACTGGAGGCGATCGCCTCGGTCCGACCGATCGAGACCGTCGTGATTGCCGATCGTAACGAATCCCGTGTCGAGGCCTTCATTCAGGCGTTCGAGGACGGGTTCGATGTGCGTGGTGGATCCATTGCCGAAGCCGTGGGGTGTGATGTGTGTTCGACGGTTACGCCGGTGAGGGACCCGATCGTCCCACGCGACGCCGTCGGCGAACACACGCATATCAACGCAATCGGTGCGGACGCGGAGGGGAAACACGAACTCGAGGACGAGATCCTTCTGGACGCGAAGTTGGTTATCGACGACTACGAACAGACGACACACTCGGGGGAGATTAACGTTCCCTGGAGTGAGGGTCTCCTGAATGACGATGACATCTACGGTGAGATAGGCGAAATCGTCACCGGATCGAAGCCGGGACGCACGGATACGGACGAGATAACGGTGTTCGACTCGACCGGACTGGCGATCCAGGACGTCGCGGCAGCTCACGTCGTCTATGAGCATGCTACCGAGCGAGGGAACGGCACCTCGTTCGACTTGCTCGGCGTAGCCGACGAGTAACCGTCATCGGATCGGCTCGGCGGAGTGGACTCTGAGTGTCGGCGAGGGGGTAGTGAAGGTCGGGGCACCGGGGTCGGAGCCTGACCGGAACGAACGGATTCGTCCTGCCGATGCTTGTCTGAGTACGGACCCACAGTCACGTCGGTAACGAGGGCGCGCAACGGTCCGTCAGTCAAGACAGATCCTTGGGCGGTCGGTCCTGACCGGCCCCGTCGATCCCACCGGGGCAGGTTTGAATCGACGAAACGGTCAGGTTGAGCCGCTTGTCGGGCCGGATCAAATCCCTTCCCCTTCTACGTCAGCGTTGTCGGAGCGGACCGTGTAGCAGTATCTTGGTAATCACCCAAACGAGGATGTCGAACGGGGCCAACGAGTCGAGCAAAAAGAGGGTGCCAAATCCATAGAGGAATCCTTGCTCCAACTGCCGCTTCCGGACCCGAGCGCCATCCGATTCTCGGGCGAGTAGGTGGTACGCCTGTGACACGGTCGCTGTTGGGTTTCCGGTCTTGGGTCGCCCAGCGGTCCTCATGGGGTCCAATAGGACCGCTCGGGACTTCATGCCTTCCCGGGTGGATGGCAGGTGTCGCATCAGCGATGGCTCGGTCACAACCAGACAGCAGGTGGAGTTTCATAGAAAGGTATAGGCCGAAGTGAAATTGATGTAGGAGTAGAGAATGTCCCGAATACAGCAAGAGGGGTATGACCACACCGCCGTCGAGGAGCGGTGGCAAGCGGCCTGGGACGAGGCTGACGTCTACCGAACCCCGGACACCGCCACTGACCCCACGTACGTGTTGGGGATGTTTCCCTACACTTCGGGCGAGTTGCACATGGGTCACGTCCGGAATTACACTATTACGGACGCTTACGCGCGGTTCCGACGGATGCGCGGGGACGACGTCCTGCATCCAATGGGGTGGGATTCGTTCGGATTGCCAGCCGAGAACGCGGCCATCGAGCGGAATACGAATCCCCGAGAGTGGACTCTCTCGTGCATCGCAACGATGCGGGAACAGATGGAAGCGATGGGGTTCGGGTACGACTGGGACCGGGAAGTGACCACCTGTGATCCGGACTACTACCAGTGGAACCAATGGCTCTTCCGGCGATTCCATGAGGAGGGGCTTGTTGAACGGAAAGCGGCGGAAATCAACTGGTGTCCCTCTTGCGAGACAGTACTTGCTGACGAGCAGGTCGAAGGCGAAGACGAACACTGCTGGCGGTGTGAAACACCTGTCGATCGGCGTGAACTCGACCAGTGGTTTCTGAAGATCACCGATTACGCGGACGAACTCGTCGACTACATCGACGAGTTGGACGGGTGGCCGGACTCTGTTCGACAGATGCAGCGCAACTGGATCGGTCGCCAGCCCGGAAGTACCGTTTCGTTCGAGGTAGAAGATTACGGTCCGATCGAAGCCTTCACCACCAGACTGGACACCATTTTCGGGGCGACCTTCTTCGCGCTGGCACCGGATCATCCTATCACCGAGGACCTGGTGGAGGATCACGACGCCGTCCGCGAGTTCGTTCACCACCAGGCTGATCCGGATGGCGATGAACCGAACGGCGTCCGGACGGGGCTGACGGCGACCAACCCTGCCACAGGGGAGGAGGTACCGGTGTTCGTCGCGGATTTCGTCCTTTCCGACGTCGGGACGGGGGCGCTCATGGGAGTCCCGGGACACGACGAGCGGGACCACACCTTCGCGTCAAAGATGGACGTTCCGATTAAACCGGTCATCGCCCCGGAACCTGACGGGGGTGAACACCCAGAACCGCCGGACGTCTCCGAGTCAGCGTTCACCGAGGATGGAGTCCTGGTAAACAGTGGGAAATATACCGACCTCCCCTCCGAGGAGGCACGCGATCAGTTGACCGCCGACTTGGAGTCTGCGTCCCACGACGTCCAGTATCGTCTCCGTGACTGGCTGATATCCCGGCAGCGGTACTGGGGGACGCCGATTCCGGTCGTTCATTGCTCCGAGTGTGGCCCAGTGCTGGTGCCCGAGGAGGACCTCCCAGTCGAACTTCCAGAGTTTGTCAACACCACCGGGAACCCTCTCGACGAAGCCCACGACTGGAAGCAGGTTGAGTGTCCGGAATGTGGGCGTGATGCACACCGTGAGACGGACACGATGGACACGTTCATGGACTCCTCGTGGTACTTCCTGCGGTATGTTTCACCCGACGCGGAGACAGCGCCGTACGACACGGGGCGAGCAAACGAGTGGATGCCGGTCGATCAGTACGTCGGCGGCATCGAACACGCGGTGATGCACCTGTTGTACTCCCGGTTCGTCACGAAGGCACTGTCGGACATGGGACTGCTGGACCACCGAGAGCCGTTCGAACGGCTGGTGACTCAAGGGATGGTCCAACTGGAAGGGGAGAAGATGTCCAAGTCAAAGGGGAACGTCGTTTCCCCGATGAACATCGTCGACCAGTACGGGGCCGACACGGCGCGCCTGTTCATGATGCGAGCGGCGCAACCGGAACGGGATTTCGACTGGTCCGAGGAAGGAGTTCAATCCACGTATCGGTTCCTGACCCGTCTCAAGCGTCTGATCGAGGAATACGAGCCAACACAGGCGGGGAGCGTCGACGAGCGGGACCCGACTGCCTCTTATGTGGCCCGGGAGACTGATGCCGCGATCACGATCGCCACTGCGGATTACGATTCGTTAACGTTCACGTCCGCACTGCGGGAGGCACAGGAACTGACGTCGACCCTGCGGCAGTATCGAGACTGGGCCGATGGCGCGGTCCACCCGGCAACGTTCGAGCGAGGGCTGGACACAGTCGTGCGACTGCTGTCACCGGTCGCCCCACACATCTGTGAGGAACTCTACGACACGCTGGGGAACGATGGGTTCGTGGTCGAGGCGGACTGGCCGGAACCGACGGGGGAGACTGACTGGATCGATGAACGGCGACGACTGATCGAAAACACCCGAGAAGACATCAGACAGATCGTTGAGGTCGCGGGGATTGTTGATCCAGAGCGTATCGATATCGCGGTAACGCCGGAGTGGAAGTATCAGGCGCTCGAACTCGCGGTCGAGAGTGACACCGACGAGTTGATTCCGCTGTTGATGGACCACGACGACATCCGAAGCCATGGTGATGCTGCAGCGGAGTACGGACAGCAACTGGCTGCCGAACGGGAAGCACTGTCGTTGACGCTGCCGCCGGAACGTGAGTTCGAGGCGCTTCGCGAGGCGACGTGGCTCATCGAGGAGGAGTTCGACACGCCGGTCCGGATTCTGCAGGCCGAGGATGCAAAAGAAGAGCTGGCAGCGACGGCAGAACCCGGCCGCCCGGCGATCGAAATCGTCGAATAGGGGCGGGAGCGCGTGTCGTGGGAACCTCAAGCGTATGGGCCATCGAGTAATGGAAGGGCCCGAGCGGGACGCTGACGAGAGTCTTATGCAGGCTTCGCCACGAGATACGTCCGGTCGGCTCGCCGTTCCAAGTGGAGCGGGCCATCACGGCTGGTGGCGAATGCACGTACCTCATCCGTGCTCGTGTCCGTCACGTCGATACAGATTCCAGCCCTCGAAACGGGGCCGCGGGGATCTGGCCTGGCTGTCGTACTCATATGAGATGGGTGCCACGGTACCCACTTGTAGGCGTGCCATGCGGGGTGAAAGTGAAACGATTGCTCCCGGACCCCCGCCCGTCGGAACTTTCTCCTGACCGGCGGTCCCCCGGCCCGCCATGATCCGTGACCCTACCCGCCGTGGACTCATCGGCGCAATCGCTTTGGGAGCCACGGCCGGAGGCTTCCTCGGTCCGGTGAGGACCTACCTCGACCGGTTCGCGCCCCCAGCGGGGGATGCCTGGCAGGCTGCCCGGCGGTCACCTCCCGACCAGGTAGATAGTCCATATGGCCCGGCCACCATCCGGTATGACGAGGCTCACGTCCCCCGGATCGAGGCGAGCACCGAGGCCGCACTCTACTTTGCGGTGGGTTATGCACAGGGTCTTGATCGGTTGTTCCAGTTGGACCTACAACGCCGGCAGATTCGGGGCCTGTTATCCGAGGTGGTTGGCGAAGCCACCCTCGCGTCGGATCGGTTCCACACGCGTATGGACTTTCTTGGAGCAGCCAGAGCGACCGTGGATACCTTACGTGGCTCGGAGACCTTTCCCCTTGTAGAAGCCTATTGTGAGGGAGTAAACCGATCTCGAAGCGATCTGGCTCTGCCGCTCGAGTTCCAACTGCTCGAGTACGAACCCGACCCCTGGCGTCCCGTAGACGTGGCGCTCACCGAGAAACAGATCGCTTGGGGCCTGACGGGGAGCTTTCGGACCCTCCACCGGGAGACTCTGGCGGCGAAAGTTGGCGAAGAGGCCGCCAGTACGCTCATGCCGAACCGTCTGGACCATCAAGCGACGATCCTCGATCACGAGGGGGCGACCGAAGAGTGGGCCCCGAGCGGGTCCTCCGTGCGGTCGGGTCATCGTAACCAGATCACCGCCGGGCGAGAGACACGCGGGACATCGCCAAGTCTCGAATCGTGGCTTTCAGCGTTCGAGTCCTCTCCCTGGGTCGGATCGAACTCGTGGGCAATCGCCGGCGAGCACACCGCGAACGGTCAGCCGGTGGTAGCCAACGACCCGCATCTCCCCTTGCAGGCACCCCCCATCTGGTACGAACAGGCATTGAAAGTCCCGGGGTATCGAGTTCGAGGAGTGGCGTTTCCCGGAACCCCCTTCGTTGTAATCGGCGAAACTGACACTGGAGCCTGGGGATTCACGACAGCCGGGGCAGACGTCATCGACTTTTACGACTATGATACCCGAAACGACGGAACCGAGTATCGGTACGGGGACGAGTGGCGGGAGTTCGAGACTGCCTCCCGCAACATTCCGGTGGCGGACGGCGAAGACCGGGAAGTGACGATTCGAAAGTCGGTCCACGGACCCGTTGTCGAACGGGGACCCGGCGATGACGAACTCCGCTCTGCCGTCGGAGTGGCCTGGACGGGGCTTGCGGGGACACGAACAATGATCGCCGTTCACGACATGGCACGAAGCGACGGAATCGACGAATTTGAGGGGGCTCTCGAGTCCTTCGATATCACCCAGAACTGTGTATACGCGGACCGGGACGGAAACGTCCTGTATCGAGCCACGGGGAAGGTCCCAATCCGTCGAACCGGTGGTGAGCCAGTACGGGGCGATCGCGTGTTCGACGGGTCGGCGCGCGAGGGTGAGTGGCCGGGGTACACCCCATATGGACGCTCGTCGTGGGAGGGGTTTATTCCGTTCGCCGAGATGCCACACGTGCGGAATCCGGAATACGTCGGGACCGCAAACCAGCGGATCGTCGACGACGCTGTCTACCCGTACTACTTCGCGGAGGCGTACAGCGAGCCGTTCCGCGGAATCCAGCTCTGGGACCGGCTCGACACCCTGGTCAGCCGCGGTAGCGTGACGACCGCGGAGATGCGGGAGCTTCAACGGGACGTGCGGGACCGCCGCGCGGAGCCGTTCATCCGCCTCCTCGTCGCCGAACGGGACGCACTCGACGAGGGTCTGGAGCCACAGGTCGACCGGTTGCGCTCCTGGGACCAGCGCATGACTCGCGATTCACGAAGCGCGCTTGTTTTCGACCGGTTTCTCGCCCACTATCGGGAAGTCTCTGTTCGGAGAACAATCGCCGATGCACTCGATGATCGCCGAGACCCGACAGCCTACGAGCCGAGCGATTGGGTCCTCGCACGACTCGAACCCGATTCTCGGTGGTTTCCGGAGGGGCGGGGGACGGCCGTTAACGAGGCACTCCAACGGGCACTAGCTGAGATCGAAACGGAAGGGTGGGAAACGTACGGGGATTTCAACCGAACGACGATCGATCATCCCTTCGATCGATCATGGTTGAACTATCCTCGCTACCCGCTTGGCGGTTCTGAGGCGACACTGTTCAACGTTCATCCTGAAGCAGACCGGGGGAGCAGTTGGCGGCAGGTCTGTCCACTCGGAACCGAGTCCCAGTGTGTGCTTCCGGGAGGCAACGATGGGTCGCCGTTCGGTGCACACTACGATGATCAACTCCGACGTTGGGCGGACGGCGAGTACAAACGGATGGATCGGGCAATCAGGGGGACGGTTGCCGTGCGCTTCGTGGGTGAGGATGGATGAGCGAACGCGACGGGTCAGCGTCCAGTCCGACGGACGAGGATGGGGGGATTCTGCAGCGTCTCAGGGAGGATCCGAGCTATCGGTGGCTGGGAACGTTTGTCGGGGCTAGCCTGGGACTCTGGCTCGCGTGGGTTCACTGGATAGGATTAGTCGTCGGTGCAGCGTTGGTCGCGGTACCGCGCCGGTCGCTTCCCCGAGGTCTCCTTGCAGGTTGTTGTTTCGGGGGACTTGCCGTGGTCCTCAATGCGGGCGCTATCGGTGCGACAGGGGCCGAAGCGCTCGAGACGTATCTTCGAATGGGGCCGGCGTTCTGGGCGAGCGTTGCCACTGCGCTGCTTGCGGGAGCCGTAGGCGGTCTCGTCCAAGCCCTTGACTGACTAACTGGTGACGGGCCCGTTAAGTGTCCTCGAACCGTGGCAGGAGGTGATGAAATGGGTGCCGAACTCGGGGACAGGGAGTTGGGGGGCTAACCGATGAGTAAGGAGTTCATCGAAGTACGCGGCGCCGAGGAACACAACCTGAAGGACCTCGATGTCGAGATCCCGCGCGACCAGTTCAACGTCGTGACGGGGTTGTCGGGATCAGGGAAATCCTCGCTCGCGTTCGAGACAGTTTACGCAGAGGGTCAACGGCGGTATATCGAATCGCTGTCGGCGTACGCCAGGAACTTCCTCGGGCAGATGGACAAACCACAGGTCGAATCAGTCGAGGGACTCTCTCCGGCCATCTCCATCGATCAGAAGAACGCCGCCAATAATCCCCGGTCCACGGTCGGGACCGTCACGGAACTCCACGATTATCTTCGCCTCCTGTATGCCAGGGTAGGGACCCCACATTGTCCGGAGTGTGGCCGCGAGGTCGGTGAACAGTCGGCACAACAGATGGTACGTCGCGTGTTCGACCTCCCCGAGGGGACAAGGGCGAAGATCATGGCGCCAGTCGTCCGCGATCAGAAAGGCGCCTTCGAAGACCTCTTCCAAGAGTTACTCCGAGACGGATACGCCCGGGTCGAGGTGGATGGGGAAGAGTTCGACCTCGCGGCCGAAACACCGGAACTCGACGAGAACTACGATCACACTGTCGACGTGGTCGTCGATCGTGTGAAAGTTCAAGAGGATGACCGTTCGCGGATCACCGACTCCGTCGAGACCGCGCTCGAGGAAGCTGACGGAGTCCTCAAACTCGTCATTCCGGACCCGCCGGACGGGCTCGATGCCGAGGAGGTGGGGTCCGCTGCACGGTCGACGGGTGACTTGGCGGGGGAGACTGACGACCGGATGGTGGTCGAGTTCTCGGAAGAACTGGCCTGCACGCACTGTGGAATCGATTTCTCCGAAATCGAAACGCGGAGTTTCTCGTTCAATTCGCCCCACGGCGCGTGTCCCGAGTGCGAAGGCATCGGCGAAACCAAGGAGGTTGACGAAGGGCTCGTCGTCCAGGACCCGTCGAAGCCACTCCGCGAGGTGTTCGAGGCCTGGAGCTACAACCGGTCCTATTACAGGACCCGGATCGACTCCGTTGCGGAACACTTCAACGTCAGCGTCGAGACGCCGTTCGAAAACCTCGGCCCGGAGGTGCAACGACAGTTCCTCTACGGGACCGACGCGGAGGTCGTCTTCGAGCGACAGACGAAAGACGGCGTTCGCCGGAAGACCAAGCGGTTCGAGGGAGTAATCCCCAACCTGGAGCGGCGGCATGTCGAGACGGACTCGGATCGGACCCGGGAACACATTGAGGAGTACATGGCTGTGACTACATGTCCGGCCTGTGAAGGGACACGACTCAAGCCACAGTCCCGGTCGGTGTTGGTCGCAGGGACGTCGATCACGGAAATCAACCGGATGTCGATCGGACGAGCACTCGATCACTTCGATGGTCTGGAGTCCGAACTCTCGGAACGGGAACGGACGATCGCCGAGGAGATTCTCAAGGAAATCAGAGCCCGGTTGGGATTCATGGAAGAGGTCGGTCTCGAATATCTCACGTTGGACCGCGAGGCGTCGACCCTGTCAGGTGGTGAGAGTCAACGGATCCGACTCGCCACGCAGGTCGGCTCCGGACTCGTTGGCGTGTTGTATGTCCTAGACGAACCCAGCATCGGCCTCCATCAACGGGACAATGATCGTCTCTTGGACACGTTAGAGGGTCTCCGTGATCTCGGGAATACGTTGCTCGTGGTCGAACACGATGAGGAAACAATGCGTCGGGCCGACACGATCATCGATATGGGGCCAGGACCGGGGAAACGGGGAGGAGAGGTAGTGGCTCAGGGCGATTACGAGGAGGTGATCGCCTGTCAGGAATCGATCACGGGTGACTACCTCGCGGGACGAAGGAAGATCCCCGTACCAGAGGAGCGCCGGGTATCGGACTCGGAACTGACCGTGAGAGGTGCTCGCCAACACAATCTGAAGGATGTGGATGTACCGATCCCAATCGGACAGTTTACGGCCATTACCGGCGTCTCGGGATCCGGCAAATCAACGTTGATGCACGACGTGTTATACAAGGGTCTCGCCCGGGAGATGAACGGGAATACCGAGGTCGATCCGGGGGACCACGACGCCATCGATGGACTCGAGCACATCGAGCACGTCCGGCTCATCGATCAGTCTCCGATCGGCCGGACGCCCCGGTCGAACCCGGCAACGTACACGAACGTATTCGATCGAATCCGCCAGCTGTTCGCCGAGACGAAACTGGCAAAACAGCGCGGCTACGAGCAGGGCCGGTTCTCGTTCAACGTCAAGGGCGGCCGGTGCGAGGAATGTGGTGGCCAAGGTACCGTCAAGATAGATATGAACTTCCTCTCGGACGTGTACGTTCCGTGTGAGGAATGCGACGGGGATCGGTACAACGACGAAACACTCGATGTTGAGTACAAGGGAGCTACTATCTCAGATGTCCTTGATATGACGGTCACGGAGGCACACGAGTTCTTCGAGGACCACTCCGGCATCCGTCGGCGGTTGGAACTGCTCGAAGACGTGGGGCTCGGATACATGCGGCTCGGACAGCCGTCCACGACCCTCTCGGGCGGGGAGGCTCAGCGAGTGAAACTCGCGGAGGAACTCGGGAAGAAAGATAGCGGCGAAACGTTGTATCTGCTCGATGAACCGACTACCGGGCTACACAAGGAGGACGAGCGAAAGCTGATCGACGTCCTGCATCGTCTGACCGAGAAAGGGAATACGGTAGTGGTGATCGAGCACGAACTCGATCTCGTCAAAAACGCCGACCATATCATCGATCTGGGTCCGGAAGGGGGAGACGGCGGTGGCGAGGTGATCGCCACCGGGACCCCCGAAGAAGTCGCCCACGCCGAGGATTCCTACACAGGCTTGTACCTTCGCGATCACCTCCCGAGCGTTGACTTGGAGGGTCCACGAAGCGACCGACGACGTCCGGCGGCCGAGACGAAAGAACAGACGGCCGACTCGGACGCCGAAGCGGAGGCCGTCAGCGACGACTGATCGGCCTCGGGAACGCTTTTTCCACCCCCGCATGTACCCATTAGTTCATGAGGACGCTTTACGCTGCACTCAAAAGCGGCTTCCTGAAGATCGACCCGGCACAGGCAACCGCAGTCCGTAGTGAGGCTCTCGACGGCCATTCACTGGAGTGTGTGGCTGTGCCTCCAACACGCCCCGACCGAATCTTCGTCGGGACGTTCGAGTCCGGAATACAACGATCGGACGACGGGGGCGGGACGTTTACACGCGTCGACGAGTTCGACCAGGATGCGGTCATGTCAGTCGCCATCCAACCGGATGAGCCCGATGAGGTGTGGGCCGGAACGGAGCCGTCCCGGGTGTACCGGTCGGTCGATGGAGGGGAATCCTGGAGCCGGCTCGATGGACTCACACGCCTGGAGTCCAGCGACGAGTGGTCGTTTCCACCCCGGCCGCACACCCATCACGTACGGTGGCTCCAGCCCGACCCCGAAGATGCGGACCATTGGTACGTGGCAATCGAGGCTGGCGCCTTGGTTCAGACCCACAACTGTGGGACAACCTGGGAGGACCGGGTTCCGACCGCACGCCTGGATACTCATGAAGTGACGACCCATCCGGACGCGCCCCGACGAGCGTGGGTTGCGGCCGGTGACGGGTACGCCGAGACACACGACGGGGGAGAGACCTGGGATCACCCACAGGACGGCCTAGACCATCGGTACGTCTGGAGTGTGGCAGTCGACCCTGGACAACCAGATACCGTGTTGATATCCGCCGCTCAAAGCGCTCGTCGCGCACACACCGCCGAGAGGGCGGAATCGTATATTTATCGCCGGAGGGGGAACGGCCGGTGGGATCGGTTGGACCACCCGGAGTTGGCCACCGGGGATGGAGTTACTCGGGCGGTCCTCGAGCGGGGTAACACGGATGGCGAGATCTACGCGTTGAACAACCGAGGATTGTTTGTAACGACGGACGCGGGGGACACCTGGGAACGAACCGGGATCGACTGGCCCTCGGAGTTCCAGTCGACGACAGCCCGGGGACTGGAAGTGGTCTGAGTACCTGTCTGGACCTCCTGAGACGGGGGAAGGGACGAACCGCGAAACATATGTCCTTTCCGACGGATGTTCGAGGTATGTACGACTTCGTCGTGGCTGGGGTCGGGCCCGCTGGGGCGCGGTTCGCCCGTCAGGCGGCCGCGGCCGGTCACGACGTGCTCGCGCTCGAGAAAGGCGAGGTCGGCCAGCCGCTCGCCTGTTCCGGACACGTCTCGACGGATATCTGGGACTACGTGCCCGACAGCGCGAAGGCCGACCTTCTCCAGAACCGGGTGTACGGTGCGAACTTTCACATTGGAGGACCTGAGAGCCGGGGTTATCGCTTCTACAAACACGAGGAAGTGTCGAACGTCATTGACAGAGTCGGACTCGACCGGACACTCGCGGAATCCGCCAAGGCCGCCGGCGCCGACGTCCGGGAAGGCCACACCGTCACGGCGGTCCGCGAACGGACTTCGCATGTCGAGGTCACGGCGAGAGTCGACAACGAGGAGAAGACGTTCACCGCCCGGATGGTGGCGGGAGCAGACGGCCCGGTTTCGAAGGTTCGCGAGCAGGTGGGAATCCCCGAGCCGAGAGAACTGCTCCATGGGGTACTGGCGTTCGACGATCAAGCCGACTACAGCGATCACGTCGACGTCCACCTCACCGCGCCGCGGTTCTTCGCATGGCGCATCCCACGGGGCGACGCAGGTGTGGAGTACGGGCTGGCAGCACCGCCGGGTGCGACGGTGTCGGAGTTGTTCGAGCAACTCACAGACGCGTACGGCGTCGAGACCGACCGTTTCTGCTCAGGAGGGATCCCGATCGGACCGCCTGACAGGGTCACCACGGACCGGGTTTTTCTGCTGGGCGACGCAGCCGCACAAACCAAGCCGTTCACAGGCGGCGGGATCCTGTACGGGATGAGTGCCGCCGATATCGCGGCGCGCGAAATCGATCCCTCGCGACCGGAGACCATCACAGCATACGAGCGGGGCTGGCGGGGTGAGTTGTCTCGGGAGATCAAACTTGGCCACCTGATACGGGCTGCGTACTCCTTGCCCGAACCGCTCCAGCGGGCAGGATTGAGGCTTTTCTCGGGCGAGATCGGTGTCCATATGGACAGACCGACCTCCTTCTTTTCACGAGAACATCTTCGTAAACTCTTTCCGCCGTAGCATGCGTTGACAGCCGGATCGGATAGGGGTCCGTTAGGTGTGCTGTGACGACGGTCCGCACCGAATCAGTACCGGGGATCACTATCGGAGCTGGCTCTGAAACTCAGTGGCATGCCGATCCGTCGAGATACTGATCGAACGTGCGTCCGGGGCGAGAGCCGGGGGCTCACTTCGAACATACGGAGGATCGACCCGACGGACGATAGCTCGGATTTGCTGGCTACGCTATCTCCCCTTGTATTCGGAGGCCAGGCCGTGGCAGAAATCAGTTCGAGTCGGCGGGCGGATAAGAGGGGATTCGGGCAGAGCGGGCCGAGCCCTCGACGAAGGGTAACGTCCTGACCTCCGCTGAAGCCTCGCCAGCATCGACACGGACAGAGACCGACTCGGTCCCGACATCGAAGTCGAGGAGCGCAAGCGCTATCGGCACGTCAAGCGTCGGGCTATCGACCGCACGGGTGACCTCACCGACAGCGCTGGTGCCCTCGAACACCGCCGCTCCTTGTTCCGGGAGTGCTTCGGGGCAGAGGCCGACGAGCTTTTGACTCGGCCGGCCCCTATTTTCGACCTTCGAGACGATCTCCTGGCCGACGTAACAGCCCTTCTGGAAGTCCAATGCGTTCCGTAGCCCGAGGACGTTTGGGATACGACCCTCGAGCTCTGTTTCGAACAGCGGCGTCCCGGCCTCCGCCGTGAGTGCGTCCCAGGTTCGGTAGCCGAACGGCGGTGCGTTCATTCCCCGCGTGACGAGAGTTTCAAACACCTGGGGCGCATCCGAAGCGGCACAGACAACTTCGTAGCCCTCTTCGCCTACGGGCGCGTCCGTCGCAATAACGGTGACCCCGGAGTCGTGCATCGACCCTCGCACGAACGACAACTGCTGCTCGGGGGCGGCAGCCCCGTTCATGACTGAAGCCACTTTCTCGGTGGATTGCGGACCGTGAACGCCGAATACGCCGAACTCGTCGGTCGCAGCCCGTACGCTCACGTCTTGGATGAACACCTTGCTGCTCCATTCATCCGCCAGCGATTCCGCACACCCTGGCGGAACAAAGCAGAGCACGCGACCGCCAGCGTTGTGGACGTAAAGATCCGTCATTATCCCTCCTTGCGGGTCCAAGAGCAGTGCATAGCACCCCTGACCGTCCGCGCTTGGGACGCGGTTCGAGACGGCGTTGTCAACGAAGTCGATCCGGTCGTCCCCTTCAACGACGACGATCCCGTACCCCATCTCAATGATCCCGGCCCCGTTGCGGACGGCGCTGGCTGCGCGTCGCGGGCGGCCGTAATCGGAGACGATCTCGCGACCGCCTCGTTCCGCAAAGGTCGCCCCGTACTCGCCGTGCATGTCAACCACGACACCCATCGACTGTCGAGTCCCGGGGCTCGAGTAAAAAACATCGCTTTACACGCCACAGGACTGCCGGATCGGCTCTTTACAGCCCGAGTCGGTCCCGAATAGTATCGAGGAGACTGTACTCGTCCGTCGGTTCCTCGCCGGGATCCGGGACGACACGATCATCAGGTCGGATACGAATCGTCTCCCCCGATTCTTCCACGTCGATGAGATCGTCCTGTTTCAGGGTTTCGAGGGCGTGCTCAAGGCTGTCAATGTCGACTTCGACGTGAGCCCGGAGTTCGAACACGGTCATTCCCTCTTCGGCACGACCCACGAGCGCGTCCAACACCTCAACTTGGACCTCGTCACGGTCACGGAACTCCGGACGGGCCTTCATAAGTATCCCCTTGGACGCGGACGATTTACGTGTACCGGAGACACCCGACCGCTCATCGTTTCCCGTCGTTTGAGCCTCGTCAGTCGTGCGTCAGACACCGACGGAAGCTTTTACTCCGCAAGTCTGGATGAAACGAGTAATGGGACTCAGGTGTCTGCTCGGCCACGACTTCACCGAGCCGCGGACCGAGCGTGACCGGGAGGAACGGGGGGACGAGGTCATCATCTCAATCCGGGAAGTGAAAGAATGTCGTCGATGCGGCGAACAACAGGTCGTCTCGGAGAACAAAGAAGTGACGTCGATGGAGGGGCTGCTCGCCGAGACGGGCGACGAGTCCGGAGGATCGGAATCAGGTCGGGCTGGCGATACCAGTAAGACGGCCGAAAGCGAGCTGGAATCCGGGATCGGCGCCGACGACTCCCCTGACGGTATCGGGGACGCCACGCCCGATACGGGACCGAGTCTGGACGTGGCCGAGGCGATCGAAGACGCCGAGTCCGGCGAAGAGTTCGACCACCCGAAAGCCGACCCCCAAGCCGTGGATGAAGACGTCGAGGACGATGCCGAGATCATCGAGGACGAACCGGGCGTTGGGACTTCCGGTGATGGACGAACGGAGTGGGCTGAAGCGGACGCGACCCATCCGAACGAGGCGAATTCGATCGATCCGGCGGACCTCATCGAGGAAACTGACAGGCACGACGAAGCCGAGAGTTCCGAGGAGGACACGGAACTCCTGGACCAGACAGCCGACGGCGAAGACGCCGAATCGACCGCTTCGCACTCGGACAGGTCTAACGAGACCCCAGAAGTGGAATCAGAGGACGCAACGATCATCGATGCCGACACTGGACAGTCCGAGACGGGCGAGGATGGGCAATCCACGTGGCCGGAACACGACGACGTCGACCAGGGATACGACGCATCCGTGGATGATGAGGATGATGAGACGGTCACGCTTGACGGGAACCTGACACCGCGCGTGGACGGTCAGCCAACCACCGACCCGGACACGGAGTACGTCGAGGCGGAGCCGGTAGCGAACGGCCATTCCTCGACCGAGGGCGATAGGACGGCCAGTACCGAGTCCCGAGGGACGACTGATGCCGGGTTCACGCGGGCCGAGCGCCGGTCCGTAGAGCTGTCGACGACCGTTCCGGACCCCGAACTCGAGTACTACTGTCCAGAGTGTGGATTGAACGAACCGGTTGGAGACTCG
This sequence comes from uncultured Candidatus Halobonum sp., assembly GCA_964502585.1. GTDB lineage: Archaea > Halobacteriota > Halobacteria > Halobacteriales > Haloferacaceae > CAZCXJ01. Next base: position 5,152 of record CAZCXJ010000030.1, on the reverse strand, counting down.
TCGATGCGCGCCGGGGACATCTGCCCGGAGTGTAAACAAGGGTATGTCTCTGAACGCACCGTCGAGTAAACCGGCCGGTGAACGGAACGTTCAACCCCCCTTCGGACGGCCGACGAAAACGGTAAACAATCCCCCACCGAATCAGTTCGCATGAAGGAATACAAGATGCGACGTGGCGAACATCTCGACGAGCGGATGCCCGATCTGCAAGAGGAAGTCGAAGAGTACTTCGGACCAGTTGACGGGACCGAAGAAATGGGCGGACACGAATTGTACGTCGTCGAGGATCCGGAGAACCCGGTTTTCGATCGGGTGCTGGTGGGGGCCGCCGAGTACTCGGGCAAGAAGGATCGCCTGGCCGTTCACTTCGAGGAGCGGCCCGCCGAGGAGGTCATCGCAGATGGTGATGCGGACGCGGCCGCCGCAGCGGTTGATATCAAAAACGAGTTCCTCCTGGAGGCGACGGGCCGCGATGCCAAATCCAGACGGGATTCGATGAAACGGGCCGTCGAGGACGACACGCCGGACCTCTGAGAACCAACGGTGAATCTGGGCTCCGCGAATCGTGCACGGGTTTGAGATACACACCGCAAAACGGGTGGGATTCGGGCTCTCCTCCGGTTCTGGCCTCGGGACCTCCGCTCACAGTCACTATCTCGCCGTTCAATCGTACCCTGGGCGTCGACACTCCGCGGACTACCCCATCCTTTTCAGTCACCGCTGACGCGGTTCGCTCCCCGGATTGCTCCTTGAGGAGGGGACTCAGCGTCCACGTTCGCTCAATTCGTGTCTTTTGCCTCTGTTAAATTGTAGACACTAAGTCTCCCCATTTAAGTACTCGACCGGAATACCGAGAAATATGGAGCTCTCGGTGGTGATCCCGACTCTGAACGGTCGGGAGTGGCTGGCCGGGAGCCTCGAGTCGGTAGCCGAGTACGCGCCAGAGGCGGAAACGGTCGTAGTCAACGGTCCCTCGGCGGACGGAACGACCGGGATGGTTCGAAGTCGGGATGACGTGGACGTGCTGGTCGAAATTAGTGATCGGAACGTCAACGTCGCCCGAAACGCCGGGATCGATACGGCCACGGGCGATGTGGTGGCCTTCCTTGGCTACGATTTCCGACTGGGGCCAGACTGGGTTGACGAGCTGGCTGCCGGGCTCGACGAAGCGGAGGTTGTTACAGGACCGCTCCGTCAGACCGTCCGGGGGGGTGCGACGAGTGCCGAACCGGAGCGGACTCAGATTACCGGACGGGAGATCACCTATTTCAACGGCAAGAACTCGGCGTTTCGACGGCGGGTGCTGGAGGACCTCGACGGGTTTGATGAGTATCTGCTGACGGGGGGCTCCAGGGATGCAGCCCACCGACTGGCCGCGCTCGGGATCGACGTCGCCTGGCGTCCGCGCATGGGGGTCCGTCAGGAGGTCGGAGCGGATGGCGGTCGGCCGCATCCCCGGCCCGAGGGGACCGGAGCCGAGGACCCCGCGACTGATGCCCGCGACTGGGGATGGAAGTACCGAGCCTTGGCGTACCGGCTGGTGAAGAACTACGGGTTTCGACCGACAGTCGTCGCGCGCGCGCTGATTCACGCTGGCATTGATGCCGCCGGGGCGGCGCGGGGAGTCCTCCGGGGCACGTCGACCCCTACATCGTGGGCACACACCGGACGCGAGGTGATCAGCGGGATCTCGACGGGTGCCTCGGACGGGTGGGTGGCTCGATCCCGGGACCGGAGCCCACGGCGGAATCCGCATGGAATTTCGGCGCGAGCCGACCGAGCGGTCGGAATGTACGATTGGCGATAAGCGCGCCTGACGACCGCGTGACTGTTCGTCGGGGGATTTCCGTCGGATGTGTGACGGGACCGCCGGAACTAATCAGAGATCGGTCCCGGGGGCGAGACTAGGTACCACCCGCACGGGGTTCTTCGAGAAAACACGGCGCATCAGGTCCTCTGAGACGTCCAGCGTGAGAAGTTCCATGACACCGACGCTGGGATGGGCTGCGGGGGCGCCGGAACCGAACACGATCCGGTCGGGGTGTTCCAAGAGCCCGCGTTCAAGAACGTCCCGATACCGAACAAAGCTCGTGTCGAGGTACAGGTCGTCGTAGCGGTTCAACAGGTCCAGCGCTTGCTCCATCAGGTCTCGGTTGAGTGGGAACCCGCCGAAACTTCCGAGCACCACCGGGAACGAATGGCGGAGGACGGTGTCTCTGACCACCATCGGTGGGAATTCGGTCCCCGCCTGTACTAGTACAGGCGCGTTGACGTCATCCAGTTCTTCGAGGACGGCTTCGCTCGGTAGGCCGTCGACGGCGGGGTCAAGCGCGAACCCGTGGAATCGGTCATCGTACGCGTACTGTTCGATCTCGTCGGGAGCGGTATGATGGTCCTTCGTCGAGGCGGCAAGGTTCTTCAGCCGGGCGGCCGGATTGTCGCCCGCATCACGCGGTCCGTTGAGACGGGCGAACGCGAGAAACGGACGATCCACGGAAAGCCGAGCTACACCGTTGTTCGCTTGAAGATATCCTTCGCCCTCCCCTGTCGCTCTCGGGGCGACGACTGCCCGAACGACTCCCGCCTGATGCATCTCCCGCTGGAGCGTCTCCGGCTCCACATCCCGACCGTGTGCCGCGACCGCCTCCTCGCTCGGATCCAGTCGAGCGTGCACGTCCAGCGCTCGGAACCGATGCTCCAGTTCCAGCATTCGTCCCACTCTCGACGCCCGGGAATATAGTTGTTACAGGAGTCGACCCGGTGCGGTGGTCGGTAAGGATTCGTGAGAAAACGGAGGAGGTCCGTTCGTCCTCGGCAGACCCAAGGTCGGCATACCGTCCCCGCCCTGAAGACCGGGCTAGAGGGCGTGGAACTCGACCGGGTCGCTCGAACCGAGACCGAACGCGTCGTCACCTCGGCCGCGATTGACATCACACTCCACGTAGCCGTGGCTGCCGACGGTCAGTAACGGTTCGCCTTCATCGACAGCGGCAAAAGTTTCGACGACCGGCGCTTCCTGCTTCCCCCCAGGCGTTTCGACCCGGAGCCGTTCCCCAGTTCGGCCATCCAAGAACGTGCCGGGGACGTTCGAAATGGCGTTCCCGAACTGATCGACGACCAGAATCTCGCCTGCGGCGTAATCGTCTTCCAGGGTGGGGGTCGGGAACCGGAGGTCGACGGTGCGTTCAGTCGGGACGAACCGGGGAACGCTCTCGAGTGCGTTGGTGTTCACGGAGTCTGCGTCGGCGGCTGCCGGGGCGAACACGTCCCGACCGTGGAACGTACTGCTTGCCGGATTCTCGGCTCGAATCCGGTAACACTCAAGAGGTTGCCCGTCGGCTAGCGCTCTGGCCGGCGGCGACAGGACACCGTTGTCCGGACCGACGAGCACGTGCTTCCCGGCCCGCATCACGAGGGCCGCTCGATCGGTACCGACGCCGGGATCGACCACCACGCAGTGTGTCGCCGGGGGAAACTCGGGAAGGACGAACCGGAGCCAGAACGCAGCTTCTCGAACGCCCTGTCTGGGAAGATCGTGAGCGATATCGACGATCCGGGCGTCGGTCCGGCGGGCGATGACGCCCTTCATCGCAGCGGGGTACGGCGAACCGAAGTCAGAACTGAGCGTAATCATCTGTCACTGATGTGCAGCCGGAGGGGAGTAATCTCGAGGAGCGGGATCATTCCGGGTCCGGTGTGGCATGGTTCGGTTCGCTGGCATCGGTATCACTGACGCGGCGGATGCGTCGGACTCCGTCGACCTCTTCGATGACGTCGACGACAGCTGGCGGAACGAGTTCGCGCCAGTCATCGCCGCGGAGCATCCGTTCCCGGAGTTCGGTTCCCTCCAACACGTCCCGGTGAAACATCGGCGACTGTCGGACCTCGATGCCGGCCTCGTCGAACAGCTGAATGACCAGGGGATTGTTTGAAAAAGCGATATCGAAAGCAGGACACATCGAACGGACGTGACTCACCCATACGGCGTTTCGGTCCAGGTCCTCGATAGGAACGACGTAGGTGGGAAGATCGACCTTGGCGACGGATTTCGTGACCATCATCAAGCGTTCACCCGCGGTAAACGGGTTCCGGGGCGTGTGTGAGTCACCGGCGGATCCGATCCCCAGAACGAGTTCGTCCACTTCGCCAGCAATCTCCTCGACCATGTGCTGGTGGCCGTTATGATACGGTTGGAATCGGCCGATGTAGAACCCTCGCATGCCTGGCTACCTGATGAGAGCTATTCCGGCGGTGATTTATAAACCCGACGAGAGACCACGCCTACCGAATTCTGCCGTTTCAAGCCCTCAAAGCCCAGTATTCGCTCGGGTAGGGTTGTTGCCAGGGGGGAGAAAGTATATCAGTCACGGAGCCTTCGGTAGATGTACTGACGGTTCTATGAGCAACCACGATGGCAGTCCCGACGATGGGCCCTCCGACGAGGCAGGTAGGACCACCCCCGAGGACAGTCCGGGCGACGGGCACGAGGGGACTGACGGTGACACGGACGACGGGTTCGAGTTCGATCCCGAATCAGGGTCAGAACCCGACCCGTCGAACGGTCCTCAAGGGCCCGAATCTGGGCGGGACAACGGCGCCGGATCGGGCGTCGAGGCACCGACTACCCCGACAGATGAAGGGGGCAGCATCGACGACCTTGGTAGTGACGTAGAGGTCGAGGCCGACATCGACGAGGAGGAAGAAGACAACCTCCTTGGCGGACTGCAGATCGACTCCACGGCCGAGATCGACGTGCCCGACCGGCTGGTCGACCAGGTCATCGGTCAGGAGCACGCCAGGGACGTGGTTATGAAGGCCGCTAAACAGCGGCGCCACGTCATGATGATCGGGTCACCGGGAACCGGGAAGTCCATGCTGGCGAAGGCGATGTCGGAGCTCCTGCCGAAGGAAGAACTCCAGGACGTTCTCGTCTATCATAATCCGGACGACGGCAACGAACCCAAGGTTCGGACGGTCCCCGCGGGGAAGGGCGAACAGATCGTTGAGGCGCACAAGGAGGAAGCCCGCAAGCGCAACCAGATGCGGTCATTCCTCATGTGGATCATCATCGCAGTCGTGCTCGGCTACGCCCTGCTAGCGATGGGGAATATCCTTATCGGGATCATCGCGGCTGGTGTCATCTACCTCGCGT
>CAZCXJ010000029.1:0-25623 GCA_964502585.1 uncultured Candidatus Halobonum sp. | reverse complement strand
GGGCATCGCCGAGCGCTACGGCGCCGACGTCCACGTGATCTACGTCGTCGACACGGCCACCTACGGGCTCAAGGACGCCCCCCGGAGTATCGTCGGTCTCCTCAAGCAGGGTGGGCAGAACGCAGTCGAGGAGATCGCGGCCGAGGCTCGCGGATTGAACCTTCCCGTGACGACCGACTTGCTCCGTGGGGTTCCCCATGAGGAGATTCGCGGGTACGCGACAGGCGTCGACGCCGACCTGATCGCGATGGGGACTCGGGGACGGACTGCGGACTCGGACACTCTTCTCGGAAGCACGACCGCTCGTGTGGTCAGGCGATCCGAGGTTCCTGTGCTAACGACCGGCTGACCCCTCACGGGGATTGGCCGCCCCTGCGAGGGTCGCGCGCGAGAAGTCAGGCCAGCGATTCCTCCACGGGGCGAATTACCGATTACTGGAACATTCCCGCGCGTGGCTGCTGGTCCTGCTGTTGCTGGTACTGTTGGAGTTGCTCGGCGACGCGCTGTTTCTCTTGTTGGATCTCCTCGGCCTGTTCCAGCAGTTCCCGTGTATCGATATCGAACTCGACGAGCGGTTCCAGCGCGTCCTCGATGACGGCGCGTGCGGCCCCCGGGTCCGGAATGTAGGGGTTCGACCGGACGATGAGCACCGCCGCCGGGACATCACTGTGATAGCAATCGGCTACCAACGCGCCGGTGACACCCCCGATGACGCCGGCGCCCGCTGCCAGTGTGATTCCCGCATCGGTGAGTGCGGCCTCCAACCGGTCGGTCGTTGCGACCCCGACGACGTCCCCGATCTCGTCTTCTGACTCCGCCGGTGCGCCTGCGAGAAACACGGCCCGTTCGAACTCCTCGGCCACGTCGCTCATCACACACTGACTCAATGATTCGATGGCCGTCGGGGGAATCGGAACGTCGCTCTGAAGGGTCATCACGGCCGGGTCGTCCCCGGCGTACACGCGCACCGTGTCACGAACCCGACCCGCGTCGAAGGCCGCGACCGGCGGGAAGTCCTCGGAAACGATGGTCCCGTGCTGGTCCAGGTCGAGTTGCTTCGTGATTTGATCGACCGCGATTGATGCGACCAGTCCCAATCCGGGGAGGCCTTCGATGAGCGTCGGCGATTCCGCCTGGAGTTCGGTCGTTTTCTCGAACCGTGTCACTGCGTTGTGGGCCATCAGTTGTCACCGGCGGTACCATTGGAGGCCGCTGGGTATAACCAGCCCCCATCGTTTCCAATCCCTGAGAACACCTCGCTGTGAGTTACGAGGTCTCTGCCCCGGATTCGGGAAGCATCCGCACCGTCAACACCGGCGCGTCGGAGAGTCTAACGACCCGTTCGGTCACACTGCCGAGGAGGTACCGGTCCAGGCCCGTGCGGCCGTGCGTTCCCATGACGACGAGGTCGATGGCCTTCCGGTCGATATACTCGAGGATGGCCTGGTGGGGGGATCCCTGGGCGATCGCGCCCTCTATCGTTTCGACGCCACCGGCCTCTGCCTGGCGAATCACCTCGTCGATCGCGCGCTCGCCGGCCTCTTCGAGCGCGTCGATCGTTCCGGGGACGGACGCATCGATGCCCACGGTCGTGTCGACGACGTACAGGGTGTGAAGTGCTGCGTCGAAGGTGGTCGCGAGACCGATCGCGTGTTCGACGGCGGCGTGCGTGCCTTCGCTGCCATCCGTCGGTACCAATATTTTGGCGTACATGATCGATGCTTGGTCACCAAAGGACAAAGCGACCGTGACGATTCCGGATGACCGGGAACTCCTCGAAACCCTGCCAGGGCAGAAGCGCGCGCGAACCTGAGTTCTGCGTCGTCCGTGACACCCTCCCACCCCTGAAGGGGTGGGCTTCCGCTCGACGCGTGTCAGCTTTCGGCCGGCGGCGTCGTTGTCTGGTCTTCGTATTTCGTCTCGAACTCCTGGATCAGCTGACCCATCTTGGCGTACCAGTCGTTGAGCAGCCGCTGCATGTCGTCGGCGATAGCGGATGGGTCAGTCAGCTTATAGACGTGATAGTATCCCCCGTGGTCGTAGTTGATCTGTTCTTTTTGAATGAATCCAGCCTGGAGAAGCCGCTGTACGGCACGGTAGGCTGTCGACCGTTCCCGGTCGACGGCAGCGGCGATCTCGTCGACAGTAAGGGGTTCGTCGGCGTCAACGAGCGCCTGGAAGACGTGCTGGTCGAGCTGTTTCAGCCCGTGGAAACACTCGAGGAGCCCCTCACACTCCATGTCCTGCTGGAGTTGTTCGGACATCGGATCTGGCATCAGTATCACCCTCTCGTAGGCTCCGTGTCGTCAAAAGACTTGTGTAGAGAATGCACAATTCTGTTCGGACCCAAGGGCGGAACCACCGTGGAGTCGAACGTCCGGTTCGCTCCCGAGCGGAACTGGGGCCCGATCAATGCAGGAGGGGGCGCGTCTTTTCGAGTGTTGGGGGGTGCAGTCACCACTCCGATTCGAGTGCCTCGAGGAGCCGATCAATGTCGGCTGGCGTATTGACTGCGTGGACTGACACTCGAATCGCGTCCGGCTCCGAGAGGGTTCGAACGACGATGCCGTCGGCGCGGAGACGGTCCAGGGTTGTCCCCGGGTCATCGACGTCGATGGTAACTAAGCCGGATTCCGGGCTCCGAGGGCTGTAAAGCCGGTCGGGGGGGATACCTTCGACGAGGCGTGCCGAAAGCCTTCGAACGCGGTCGCTGATGGTGCTGATCCCCACGTCGGCAATACGGTCGATCGCCTCCCGCAGGGCGACGTGGGGGGCTGGGTTCGCCGATCCTACCTCGAACCGTCTCGCCCCCCGCGCGAGCTCGTATGGGTCCGCAGTCGGCGTCGTTACGCTCCGATACCCGACGGTGCGGGGGTTGAGTGACTCGGCGACCCCCTGATCGACGTAGAGGAACCCACCGCCCCACAGCCCCAGGAGCCACTTGTGACCGGCCGCTGCCACCACGTCGGCGTTCCAGTCGGTGACCTGCATCGGCAGTTGTCCGGGAACCTGTACGGCGTCGACCAGGGCGAGCGCGTCCGCGTCGTGTGTGATCTCGACGAGCTCACCGACGGGAAGCCGCGTGCCGTGGGTCCAGGTGACCGCGCTGAAACAGGCGAGGGTCGCGTCGGCGACGGCGTCCGCGAAGGCACCTGGGTTCACGCGGCCGCGGGTCGTGTCCACGGTACGAACCTCAACTCCCTCTTGTTCGAGGCGCTGCCACGGAAGGATACCGGCCGGATGCTCGATATCCGTCCGGACGACGACGTCACCCGGATGCCAGTCGATCGCGTTCGCGACCGCATTGATGCCCGCAGTAGTGCTTTCGGTGAGTGCGATTTCGTCGGGAACGGCGCCCACGAAAGCCGCGAGTCGCTCCCGTGTCCGGTCGAACTCGCCGAAGGCCGCGTCGTATGGGTCGTCCCGGACGGGAGCGGTGTACTCGTGCGAGCGGAGGAACTCGCCGGCGGCCTCCACGACGGACTGGGGGCTCGGGCCGTGAGCACCGAAATTCAGGTACACACCGTCGTGGAGCGCCGGGATGTCCGCCCGGAGGTCTCGCGGGGTCATCCTGGGATCACTCCAGATACGGTTCCATGAGGTCACGAAGCGCCGCGTCCGTCTGTCGTCCCCGCCGCCGCTTGACCGGACGCCCGTCTACGAAGAGGACGACCGAGGGGGAGGTCTGGGCACCGAACTCGATCGCCGTTTCGAGGTGTGATTCGATATCGACGGTAAGGACCGTTGCGCTGGTGTCCGATGCGATAGCCGCCAGAGGCGGGTCCATAGCCTTGCAGGCGTCACACTCCCCAGTATAGAACGCTACGAGGACGACCGCATCCGAGTCGACGATCGTATCGATGGACCCCTCACCAAGCGACCTGACGGGAGTGTAGTCCGACCCACTGATTGCCATGACTCGAGTTACGCCCCGTGAGCTTAATAGTATTGGGTTTTATGTACAATATAATCGACCTGGATAAGCGTACCACTGCAAAACTGTGGCATGCGGAGCGACGAAACCCACCCAACAGGTGCCGATCTCGACGAGCGTGTTCACTCTCTCAGTCGTGACGACTCCCCGACTACCGGACTGCTCGGGCCGAACAGCCCCCCCCGGTCATCATGGTCCGAGAAGAGTGCGGGCTCCTGCCAGCATCGGAAGTACCCTTGACGCCGTCGTCGTGCGATTGGGAGGGCTGTATCGAGCCGAAAGCGGCTGTGGCGTCCGGATGGAGGCGACCCTTGGAGTAGGTGGTCCTAGGTACTGGCAGGCTATTTCGTGGTCACAGGAATCCGGATGGTGCTCCATACTGACCCCCCGAGGACGTGGCAATAAGATTCGCCCTTGAGCCGCCAAACCCCAGCTTGCCATGGAGTCTCCCGTCCAGCGGCGAAGCGAGTGGTTCTAGTGATGGGCAGTAATATTGGGCCTAATTCACAAGACTTTACTGCCGGCGGCGCGAACGAGAGGTATGGACAAGAACGTCGGCGGCCTCGATCGAAAGGCTCGACTCGTCGGTGGACCGGTGCTCGTCGCACTCGGTGTCGCGCTCGCAGCGAACGTCATCAACATCGGTCTGACCGGGACGGTGGGATTGGCCCTCACCGCACTCGTGCTAGTCGCCGGCGCGATCTTCCTCGTCACCGGGACCACCCAGAAGTGCCCGGCGAACGACCTCGCCGGAATCGACACCTACGATCAAAAGCAGTAATCGGCGGGAAGTCATTTTTCCGGGACGGATTCGGCCGTCATCGCGGATGCCCACCGGTGAGTCGATCCCGTGTACACGAGGGCGTTGTTCACCAGCGCGTCGACGGTGATGTGTTCGTCGGCCGCGTGGACCGTATCCGTTCCGAACCCGAACTCGACGGTGGGAATCCCGGCGTTTCGGAGGCGTTTCGCGTCGCCACCGCCGGTGGCGCTGCGCCGAAAGATCCGGTCGCCGGTCACGTCCGCGGCGGTCGATGCCACCGCGTCAACGAGGGGACTGTCGATCGGCTCGACGGTCCCCTTGCTCCAAGAGACGTCAGTGATGGTGATGCCATCACAGTCAGCAACGCAGGCGCGGATCTCCGAGAGCATCTCCGAAGTCTCTACGCCCGCTGTCAGCCGGATGTCGACCTCCGCGCGGGCGGACTGCGGAACGCTGTTGATTGCCTCGCCGCCCTCGATCGTACCCAGATTGATCGACGGTGAGGTGAAGAGCCTCCGAGCGGTGTCCCCGCCCATCGAGGGTTCGTAGTACGCGATCGACTCGTCTATGATCGGTTGCAGTTCGGTCCCGATGTCAAACGTCCGGGTGCCGAACCGTTCGCGGAGGGTCTGGATACCCTCATAGAGCCGGTCGATCGCGTTCTCCCCCAGCACTGGGCGCGAGCCGTGGGCGGCCTCCCCCTGTGCTTCGAGTGTCAACCAGATGCTCCCACGGTCGGCGACGGTCACCGAGTGGCGTCCTGCCTCGCAGGTCGGTTCGCCGATGATGCAGGCATCCGCATCGAGGTGGCCGGCATCCAACAGCGCGGGGAGTCCCGCCTCGCCGCCGGTCTCCTCGTCGCTAACGAACGCAAACAGCAGGTCGACTGGCGGCTGTGTCCCGGATGCAGTAAACGCCTCGATCGTGAACACCATCGCGGCGAGAGGGCCTTTCATGTCGGTGGCTCCACGCCCGTAGATCTGGTCCTCGACCCGTTCCCCGAGCGGGTCGTACGACCAGGCCGTGGTGTCGAACGGCACGGTATCCAGATGCCCGTTGAACAGGAACGTCTCGTCACGCTGGCCCGGGAGTCGCACCAGGAGGTTTGGTTTCGCGGGATCGACGGCGACCCTCTCGACGGGGACGGAAAGGGGGTCGAGATACCGTTCGAGCAGAGCCACGAGCTCACGCGTCTCGCCGGGAGGGTTCGGTGTCGCTACTCCAAGCAGGTCCAGAACGAGGTCGACGAGGTCCTCCCGATGGGCCGTGACGTAGGAGGCTGGCTGGTCGGACATCGTTACGCGAGGGCCCCTCCCAGAGTCTTTGTCGCGGTCAGAACCGGGTCCCAGACCGGACTGAACGGGGGCGCATACGCGAGGTCCGCGCTCTGTAACTCCGGGACGGTCATGCGGGAGCGGAGTGCGGTCGCGATCGTGTCGATACGCTTGACGCCCTCTCGGCCGACGACGCTCCCGCCCAACAGGCGACCGGTGTCCCGATCGGCCAGTAGCGTGAGGGTGAGTTCGCCGCCCCCGGGGTAGTAATGGGCCCGTGACGGCGCCGAAATCGTGGTCGAGACCGGCGTGAATCCGGCCCCCCGGGCCCGTTCCTCATCGACGAGGCCGGTTCTTGCAGCCCCCAGTTCGAATGCCTTCACGATGGCCGTGCCAGCGATGGCACCGACCGGGGTCCGAGACCCGGTTACGGTCTGGCCGATCGCACGGCCCGCCCGGTTCGCGGTCAGGGCCAGCGGGACGTGAGCGGGGTCACCGGTGACGATGTGCCGGGCTTCCGCACAGTCCCCCGCAGCATACACGTCCTGGAAGTTCGTGCGCCCGTACTCGTCGATGGAAATAGCACCGGTCGGGCCCAGTTCGATCCCGGCGTCGGAAGCGAGGGCGACGTTCGGCTCGACGCCGACACCGACGATCGCGACGTCCACGGGATGAGGTCCGGCTTCGGTACGGACCGACCTGACGGTGCCCTCGCCCGCGAACCCTGCGACGGGCGTCTCCAGATGGAGTTGAATCCCCTGCGTTCGTAGGTGGTCCTCGACCCGTTCCGCCACGGCGTCGCCGAACGGTTGGAGGACGTGGGGGAGCATCTCGTAGAGGTGGACCTCGGTGTCGTGTGCGGCAAGGGCCTCTGCCATCTCGATCCCCACATAGCCGCCGCCGACGATCGCCGCCGTTTCGGGCGCCTGCTCGGCAATGAACGACTCGATGGCCTCTGCTTCGGCCATGTCGTGGAGGGTGAACACGCCGGGCAGATCCATACCATCGAACGGCGGTTCGATCGCCGAGGCGCCCGTCGCAACGAGCAGGGAGTCGTACGGCTGGGTGATCCGCTCGGCACCGATCTCGGCCGTGACGACCTGGTCAACGGGGTCGATGTCGACGACTTCGTGTCCCGTTCGCAGATCGATGTCGCGATCCTCACGGAATTCCTCCGGGGTCATCGCGACGAGGTCGTCCAAGGCCGCCACCTCGCCCTTGATATAGTACGGCATCCCGCAGGCGGCATACGACACCCAGGCGCCTTTCTCGAAGACGATGACGTCCGTTTCCGGGGCCTTACGTTTCGCTTTGCTCGCGGCACTCATCCCCGCGGCGTCCCCGCCGATGACGACGAACGTATCGCTCATAACTGGAGGTTGGGCCGGGAGCGGCAAAAGTATTTTCTGAACTTCCCAATACTATACAACTCCGATGGTGGAAGGACATTACGGAAGCCGGCGAAGGGTGGAGCTCGTTCGGCTCGGAAGAGCTTGTTCCACTACCCCTGATGATCCGCCCGTGCCTGAAGGGATGGACCTCGACCCGGTCCGCGTCACTGCTAGGGGAGGCGATACGGAGACCCACGGCCAGCTCTGGACCGATTTTATGAGGACATGGGATCGAGGTCCATGACGCAGTAGGTCCCATGCCCCCGTCAAGTACGGGTGTAACAGCCCTTCCGACCTTTGCAGCGCTGGACACACGGGCGGTGCTGGAGGGGGAACGACGCGGCGCAAGTATCCAGGTGAGTGAAAGCTACTTCCGGGGTCAGGAGACGGCGATAGATGCACTCGAGACCGATGGGACGTTGGCCAAACGTCAGGACATCGTATCCCAATCACGCCGATTCTACGACCAGATCCAGGTTGAACCCGAGTCGGTCACGCGGGAGGCCCTCAAGGACGCGTCGGCCGCGTACCGCCGGTTGCTTCAGCAGATACCGGAGGTTCAGTATCTCAAACGAGAGTTTCCGGAGACATGTTTCGTCATTCCGGAGTGGGCGAGGAGTCCGGGACGAGTCAACTACGGGGCACGGATCTATTTCTTCCGCGAGGACGCTGCGCCGGCGCCCGCCGACGTCCTCCGGCGGAACATCGACGCGGTCGTGCGCGACGAGCTAGCTGCTTTCGAACGGTATCAGGGGACGCTTCACGGCTACCCGGAGTGCTGTATCGAGTACTATTCGGATTACGGTCGAGACGAAGAGACAGGGCCGGAATTGGAGGCAGTGGAGACGATCGCGGAGTCCATCGAGGACGAAGCGATTTCCGAGGGTGTGGACCGGTCGACCTCGATCGAGGACGTCACGCCTGGACTTTTCGAAATCCCGCAAGCGTACGCGTTTTTCGCACGGGAGTTTTTCCCGGAACCGGAGTGTGAACGGGCCCGCCGCCGTGGGATCTCTATCTACGACACCCTTTGTGAGGCGCACGTGGACGATCTGGTCAGGGATCACTTCCGAATCAACGCGGGGTGGAGTTATCTGATGGCCAGAGCGACTGCGCCCGACACCCAGGGTGAGACCCGACTTTCACCGGGCGTACTCGGCTGGGAGCATCTCTTGTTTTACTTACCGTTGGCGGTGACAAGTGAGACCCCACGGTATCGGACCGACTGAGCGCGTCGCCCCACGCCGTCGGCCAGACGGATCCCCGGAGGGCACGCTCTGACGGGCTGAGTTCGGCGCTTCTCGGCGTGATCCGCGGGACACGTTCCCGGTCATCGGGAGCGAGCGGGGGGTCTATATTTCGTCTGGGAGACGCTCCGAATATGACCAGCATCGACGTGGTGAGCTTGGGAGATATCAACATCGACCGGATCGTCCATCTCGATGCGGAAGCCCTCTTGAAATTGGACCGGGACTACGAGTGGTTCCCCAAGCAGGGTAGAACACAGCCGGTCGCACGCATTCCGAGTCCGGTCAAGCGACTGTCACCGGACACGCGGAGCCTCGGCGGGAAGGGGGCGAATCAGGCGGTCGCGGCCGCCCGTGCGGGGGCGGCGACGGAACTGCTCGGGGCAGTCGGGCCTGACGCCGAGGCGACGGGCATCATCGAGGCGGTCGAGGAGCCGGGAGTCCGCACCGAGAACATCAAACGAACCACCCAGCCCACGGGGACCGCGTACGTTTTGGTCGGGCCGGAGGGCAACAACCGGATCCTGTCGGCGAGTCGAGCGAACGGTGCGGTCGATCCCGGATACGTGAACGCGGTCCGGAGCCGTCTCTCCGAGCCTGCAGTCGTACTCCTGCAGAACGGCCCCTCGATCGAAGCGCTCCGGACCGCGCTCGAGGTAGTGCGGGACGTGACGCCCGAGCCACCGACCGTGATTCTCGATCCTGCACCCCCAGGGGGCGCTGCTGAACTGCTCGCTCATCCGGCCGTCGATATCGCGACACCGAACGCGGCGGAATACGACTCCCTCGCGGAGTACTGGCCCTCATTCACCGGGACGGTGATTCACAAACAGGGCCCCGATCCGGTTCGGGTCACCACCGCCGGGGGCGGGTCGTTCGAACTAACGCCCCCGGAAGTGGAGCCGGTCGACACGACCGGAGCGGGCGACACGCTCAACGGCTATCTGGCTGCCGGGCTCGCGGAGGGCCGGGCCCTGCAACCGGCCCTCGAGAAGGCCGTTCGGGCGGCAGCCCTCTCGACGACGCGGGAAGGGGTGTACAACGCGATCCCGACCGCGCTCGAGACGATGCAGTTCGGGGAAGTGGATCACGCCGGATCCATGGACTGACCGATCACACCACCCCGGTCGTGTCCCCGCCGGATGGTCGTCGGTCCACTGCTCACAGGTGGACGATCACGGGCCAGGACCGGAACGTCCGCTCGGCCGACTCGGGGTGAGGAGTCCCAGGAGCGACGACCGACCCTCGCTCCCGGAGGAGTTCACGAGACTGGAAAGCGGCCGACCACTGACGACGGGTCATCCGAACCGTCCCCGGCCGGTAAGCTCCGTGATCTGCAACTCGTACCAGCCCGTCTCGTAGTCCGAGACCGGGCTGTTGAACACTTCAAGCGCCGCTTCCTCACCGAGATCGGAGAATATCGCCGCCGCCTGTGCCAGTTCGTCGTCCGCCAGCCGCTGTAACGGTCCCCGGAGAACGACGCTCCGCCACTGGGTCGGGGCCGTCCACTCGTAGGCCGTGAGGCTTGCAACGGTGGTCCCAGCGACGAACGTGCGCTTTCTGCTGTCGTCACCCATGAGAAACCGGAGGATACATCGCTCGCCCTCGGCGTCATAGGCGAACGCGATTGGAATCGTGTAGGCCTCGCCATCGGACGCGAACCCGACCACGCCGAGGCCACGCTCGGTCAGAAACTCCCTGATTTCGAAATCGTCCATCGATTCACCGATCTCTTCTGACATGCGAATCGTTACCTCGCCGGCTGTAATGAAGCTTCGTCGCAACTCAAAGCGCCCGTTCACACGCTGACCTGGCCGAGGAGGGCTGCCCCGTCAAGCGACGGTGGCGGCCGGTCCCAGGTCGGACACTGGTCATCTCGCACTCATTCATCGACGCGCCGGCCGGGACGGGTGCGCTTCGGAGAGACGATCGAGCGACGCTGCCCGGGGACGAGTCGACAACTCCTGTGGGGATGCGAACGCCCTCTTGCAGACCGGGATCGATTGCGGACCCGACCGCAAGCGAGAGCCAATGGGACCCTCGGCGAATCAGGCCGCCTGGAGCGTCACGTCGCCATTATTCGATTCCAGGGACAAGAGTGGTGAGGACCCGCCACGGAGGCTCCCGGTAAAGCAGCGCGGTGTTGAGCAGGACGACGAGCGCGTACCCCGCGGCGAGCACGGGTCGGTCGAGCAGATACACGGCGAGAGCAGTACCGATCAGGATGCCCAGTTCGAGGCCGGGGCGCCAGGGCTGGCCGAGCCGGTAGGGCGCGGCCGGCGACCCGAAGGCGGCCCAGACGACGGCCGCGAAGAGGGGCAGGCCGATCCCTACGCCCAGTTTGACGGGCTGAGTGGTGCCCAGCGAATATCCCCAGTATCCTGAGGCGACCAAGGCCGCCGGTTCGAGCAGGAACCGGACGACAGCGTTGGCGCTTGCGATGACCGACGGTCCTGCGTCGCCCATCGGGCTACAGGACTCCGGTATCCATCCGACGGGTGTCGGCGGTCAGGAGTCCGATACCGAGCCACCCGAACCCGGCCGCCGTGAGCGCAGCCCCGAGCACGGTCAGCAGGCCTGCGAGCCGGGTCAGCCCGCTCGCAGCGGCAAACACCGCGGTCCCGAGGATGAGAAGCCCCCCGCCACCCCGTGGCAGGTCATCGCGCCGGAGGATGCTCCCGCCGACCAGCACCATCCCAAGGACGAACACCAGCGGGCCAACGGTGTACAGGATCGTCGTCCCGGCGGCCCTGAACACGGGCGTGGTATCGACGCCGGCGGTGCCGGCGAGTTCGACGAAAACGATCGCGCCGACCAGGACCGTGCCGACGACACTGAGGATCGTTCCAGCACGTCCAATGCGAGAGGCCCCCTGCTCGTGCTGGTGGCTGTACAGGCCGACGAACGCGAAGACCAGGGTGACGTGGCCGATCAAGACCAGCCCCTTGCCGACTGGTGTTCCGGCCGCCGCTTGTCCGCCGGCATAATTGAACAGATGTCCACCCAAAAGAAAGAGCCCGCCTGCGATGGCGCCGATGCCGCCTTCGAGACGAAAGATCTCCGTCATGGGTGGAACCGCATTGCTGTTCAGAGGTGGGGGGAATAGGTGTTGGGGTGCGTTGACATCCTCCCTGTCGTGAACGACGGGGATTCGCTCGTTGTTTCAACAGAGTCGGGACGACCAAATCGACCACGGTGGATGGGTTGGCTGCCGGGGTCCGGACTGCCGCTGGAAGGCTCTCCGCCGACTGGGGTGCGATTGCCAGCGCTGACAGCGGTAGCCTGATTTCACACCGGCCGCGGCGGTCGGAACGGAACAGGTCCTGGGGCGGAAGGTGCGCTCGTCGGGAACTTGCCGAGTCTCGGGCCGTGAGAACGGAAGTCGGGGGAAAGAGTAGGCCGCTCAGTGGGCACACTGGGCGCGTGACACACTCAGCCGGGCAAGGCTGGAGATGTGTCAAGTCCAAGTCTCCTCCAGAAGGACATAGTTATGACCTGATTACACCCGGACGGACCGCTCCCGGGTCGGGTCCCTGAGACGGAGATCCGGTACGGGCACTGAGCGGTTCGCCCTGGTCCGATCCACCGCTCGTCCACTGGGTCGTCTCCTGTAGCCGTCGAACGATGGCGTCAGAGGCGGTTGACACGGGCCGGGACGGGCCCGAGGCGTCGTCGGGAGCCTGTGTACAGGGGACCATACCACTGCGGAAGGTCCATATGGCGACCGTGCCGCTGTCCGGTATGCGGACCGTGTTCCACGTCTCCACGGCGCAGCAGCTTTCCTACGTCGACGCGAAGGTGCGTAACCTGCTCGAGGACGAAACGGTCGACATCGATCACGTGGCGGTCGTTCTCGACGCGCCGGGTCCAATCGATGCCGCAGCCGACCGTCTGCGCGACAAAGCCAGGGCGGTCATCGCGGCGGGCGGCGCCTTCGAGATCTGTTCGAACGCCACCCGTGGCGCGACCCACTCGATCGAGGACCTCCCGGACGGGGCCGAACGGGTGGCTTCAGGCGTCGGGGAGTTGACCCGCCTCCAGGATCGGGGATACGCGTATATCCGGCTATAAGTCGTGGCTGGATGAGCCTTCGAGCCCGGCGGCCGATGGGTGCGCGAGCCGGTCCCGCCTCGCTGCGAGGGTATCGAGCGCAGTGAAGACTTCTTCCCAGTCCAGCATGCCCCGCCGAACGAGCGGCTTCGGGGGACCGGGGAGACCGCTACCCCGGGTTCTCTCGAAGTGACAGCCTCACCCGGCGCGAACGGTGAGACTCGCTCACCGTCTCAGTAGCCCAGGTTCGAAAGATCCTCCCGAAGCGGATCGAGGTACCCAGCGCCGAAGTGCCAGACGTGGATGAGCAGCGGGTACAGCCGGTAGACCATCGCCCGGTCCCGGAAGCCGTCGGGGATGCCCGCGACCGTCCGGTAGTGTTCGAAGAACGCGTCCCCGCCCACACCGGTCCAGTCGATGTACGCCAGTTCCACCTCCGGGTCGGCGAAGTAGCAGGCGGGGTCCAGGACCGCCCGGACTGTCTCGCCGTCGGTCAGCAGGTTCTCCCGCCAGACGTCGCCGTGGATCAGCGCTGGGGTGGGATCGTGGTCGAGCAACGCCGGGAGGGCGTCGGCGACGGTTGCGATGCGCTCGGCCGTCGATGCCGGGAGCTGCCCCGTCGCCCGGGCACGCTCGGCGGCGTGACGGAGTCGATGCTCGCCGAAGAACGCCGGCCACTCGAGACACCACGGGTTCGGCTGGCGAACCTGTCCCGTCAGCGTGTCGAACGGGAAGCCGAACGCCGCCGCCCCGGTGTCGTGCAGCGCTGCGAGCCTGTCAGCCAGGTCCCGCTCCACGGCCGGCGTGACCGTGGACGTCCCGTCGACGTACTCAAGCACGAGCACGTCGGAGTCGGCGTGGAGCACGTCCGGGACCAGGAGCCCGCCCTCGGTGGCGAGGTACCGGAGCATGCGCGCTTCGAGACGCAGGTCGGTCGATGCGGTCTTGACCGCGACGCGCCGGCCGTCCGCGAGGTCCACCCGGTGGACGGTACCCACCTCGCCCCCGTCGAGTTCCGCGACGGCGGTGATGGTGCAGCCGGCCCAGGTGTCGACCGCCTCGCGCGTGTGCCGGTCCATCGGGTAAGGGGACGAAAACGCGCCTGAAAGCCGCTCCGGTCGAGCGATGCCGGCCGCAGGGGCCGGGGACGGGGTCGGGCAGACTGGCCGCTGCCCAGGGGTCAGCCCGGCCAGTCGCGACGGGTCGACAGCCTCTCCCGGACCATCTATCGAGACGGGCGACGCTCGGAGCGTAACGGTGGGAAAAGCGGGCTCGACGGAGTTGGACCCGGACGGGAGTCGTTTTCCCCGACCCATACGGCCGTTCCAGATCCGTCCCGATTCAGCCGGATTCTCACCGGCGTGCCGACATACGTCGGCTTTCGTCGGAGTCTCACCGACCTTTTCGGGTCGTCTCTGGCTTCCCGAAGCCCGCTTACGCGTGCTCCGGTAGTTGGCCTTCCCGCCATCCCGCCGCGGCGGGACGGTGCTGGGCCGGAGCGGTACTCCCGCAGGGCTTACCCTCGCGCTCGGTGTCCCAAGCGCTCGGAGTCGCCCCGCGTCCCGTTCGTCTTGCCTGTTATGTCGCCCTTGCGGGCTTGGCGCGACGTTCAGGACGTCCGGTGTGTCCTCCGTGAGTCCGCGACCTTGGCTGAGGAACTAATGGATATTAAATCTTGTGAATCGCTACCACACGAGCTGCCGCCGGCGCCTCTCGCCGACACGCCCAAACGTGCCGGTGGAATCCCCGGGATAGCCACTCATATGGTTCTAGCCTCAAGGGGGGCAGTATGGAACAGCTAGCGGGGACCGTCCTCCGGGGCGAGGCGCTCGAGCCGGTGCGTGGCCGGGTCGTCATCGAGGACGGACGGATCGAGGCCGTCGAGGAAACGGCGACGGACTCGACCGACATCATCCTGCCGGCGTTCGTCAACGCTCACACTCATCTCGGCGATTCCGTCGCCAAGGAGGCGGCTGTCGGGCTATCGCTCGACGAGGCGGTGGCACCGCCGGACAGCCTGAAACACCGGCGACTGGCGGCGGCCGACCGGGCCGACCTCGTGACGGCAATGCGGCGGACGCTGCGCTTCATGCGACGGACGGGGACGGCATCCTGCTTGGATTTCCGCGAGTCGGGGGTCGCTGGCGCCCGGGCGCTGCGCGAGGCCGCCGAGCCGCTGGACATCGAGCCGTTCATTTTCGGCAGCGACGCCCCGGCCGTGCTCGACGTCGCGGACGGGTTCGGCGCGAGCGGCGCGAACGACGCCGACTTCACCGACCAGCGGGCCGCGGCCGCGGACCGGGGGATGCCGTTCGCCATTCACGCCGGGGAGCCGGACGCGACGGACATCCACCCCGCCCTCGACCTGGACCCGGACCTGCTCGTCCACATGGTCCATGCCGAACAGCCCCATCTCGACCGTGTCGCCGCCGAGGCGGTCCCGGTCGCGGTCTGCCCGCGCGCGAACACGGTGCTGGACGTGGGCCGGCCGCCGATCCGGGAGTTGCTCGATCACACGACCGTCGCGCTGGGGACCGACAACGTCATGCTCAACCCCCCGTCGATGTTCCGGGAGATGGCGTTCACGGCCAAGCGGTTCGACGTGACCGCGCGGGAGGTGCTCCGGATGGCGACGGTCGCTGGGGCGGAGGTCGTCGGTCTCGACTGTGGCGTCGTGGCTGTCGGGCGGCGGGCAGCACTCACGGTCCTCGAGGGCGACTCGGACAACCTGGCCGGTACCGCCGACCCGGTGCGGGCGGTCGTCCGGCGGGCGACCGGACTGGACGTCAAACGCGTCCTCCTCTAGCGGCCGCGTCGGCGACGACGGGCCGACTCTCGCCACGTGCCGAGGGAGCGCGTACGCCGCCGGACCGGTCCTCAAAACTTGGCCAGCGTGACCTCAGTGACGTCGCGGTGGGGGTCGTTCTCGAGTACCCCTAGCTCCGGCGCCGTGGACGCCAGCAGTGTGTCCGGGCGGCCAAGGGCGCCCCGTACCAGCCTGGGCTCGTCGGACGAGGCTCGCTGGCCCACGCCGGCGCCTGACACCAGCCTCCTGATCGGGGCAGGATCCGGTGCAAACAGGTCCTGCTCGAGTGCGGTCCCCTCGATCGGATGACCGATCCGCCGGCCGCCAGACGCCCCACGAGCGGCAGTGCTGACGCGGCCCGGAGTCTGACCTATTTTGAGGATGCAGCCGAAGTTATCACCTACCCCGCCGTGAACGGCGGAGTTTGCCGGTGGACTCCCGGTCTATCCACTATCCGGTGGCAGGCGAGTAGTCACCGTTCCCGGTCAGCGTCCCCGACTTCAGGGCGAGGTGATTGGTCGCCCGTCCAGACCCAGACGTGAGCCGAGTCTGGACGTACCGATGTGCCACGTTTCGCGCCGCGTTATAATCAGCGTGTAGCTCTTTGCCGCACTTCTGACACACAAACTCGTCGCCGTGACGATTGTCCTCGTGTGTAAAGCCACAGTCAGCGTGACTGCACCGCTGACTGGTGTACGCCGGACCCACTATTTCGACAGCAATTCCTTCCGCACAGGCTTTGTATTCCGTCTGGCGTTGCACCTCGCGGAACGCCCACTGCTGGAATTTCGAAGCGTTCGAGATCCGGTCCCGTATCTGTTTCAGGTCCTCAAACACAATGACCGAACAGCCGTGCGAGACGGCTTCTTCGACCAACTGCTTTGACGCCTGGTGCAAGAAGTCTTCAGACCACCGGGAGAACGTGTCTCCAATGGACTGGATAGTACGATGGGCGTTCCGAGTCCCCGTCTGTTGCAGTCGAGCCCGGCGGCGTTCGTATTCGCGGCGTTTGTGAGTGAGCAGATCGGCGTTCCCGATGAACGCTCCTGTGCTGGTAACTGCGAGAGACCCATCCACGTTCCGGTCTACGCCGAGAACTGTTTGGCTCTCGGCTTCTCCCGACGACTCAGCGCGTTCCGTCGTAACGGAAACATGCAGATAGTAGGTATCCGTCTGGTGGTCGTACCGGAGCTTCGCGCCCTGCTTTGTCCATGCGTCACTCTCCATATATTCGGCCTGTGGAGAGTCGTCCGGGTAGACATACTCTGCGTGAACACGACCGCTCCCGTAAGCGGCCAACGAACAGCACCCGTCGAAGTAACTTATCGCGTTGGTGTTGTAGACGGTCGTATTCGACGTGAACACTGGTTTTGACGTTTTCTCGCCGTTTTTCATCTTTTCGACGCACTGTGTGAGTGCGTCGGCGGCATGGTTGACGGCGGCGACGGTCAGGTCCGAGTGTAGGCCAGTGTCTTCCCGTATATCGTCGTAGACGAGCGGTTGAAGCCGAGCGCGCGAGGTTATCACGTACCCGCTATCGTCGCCTTCCCATCCCCGGTCGGCAAATCGCTGTGCGGCGTCCCGAAACGTGTTCATAGTCCGTTTCAGGTCGTCGCACCGGGTTTCGGGAACGGAGAGTTTGACGACAACGGTACGCTGAAGCTCCATCGACAGGCCACACGTGGGACGATCTATTGGTAAAACCTCGGAGTCACCATGCTACTGGAGTGCGGTGTGCGACACGGGGCTTACGCGATTCCCGCCCGCGGTGACCGGCGGGACTCTCTCGCTGGATCAGGTGGGCCGGAGACGGGAAACGGGAGCATGCGACTCGGCCGGGGGTGGCCGAGTCCGGCACGGACGCGCCCACGCTCGTGGCGACGGGTCCCCCACGAGGGGTGATGCTAGCGGCCGCCCCGGCGCCCGTTCGTTGTCTCAGTGGGTCGGGCCGCCTTGATCACGACGGGGTTGATGATCCCGCCGGTGGCGCGCTCGATATGTAGCGGAGCGCCGGCGAACAGGAACTCGTAGACCCCGTCCTCGGCACAACTCTCGGCGAGGTCTTCGAGCCAGAGCACCTCCATGACCGGCATGCCCAGGTCGCGGTGGAAGGCGCCGTGGAGCGGAACGAGGAACGTCTCCCCGTCGATGGTCTGGATCGATTTCTCGACGCTCAGGTTGTCCGCGCCGATGGTCGGATACTCCATCTCGTACACCCAGCGGACCAGCTCCTCGCTGAAGCAGATCCCGGGTTCTGTCAGCGGGCCCCACTTCTCGTCGGGGTCCGGATCCCGCGCCCGGGCGGCCGACCCGGTGCGCACGAGCAGGATGTCACGCTTGTTTAATTTGACACCCTGCGCCTCCGCCGTCCGTTTCAGGTCCGCGAGCGAGACACAGGCCTCCGGCGCCAACCGGTCGGTCTCCGGGTCCCCCAGTTCACGGCCGACGTCAAGCAGGACCCCCCGGCCGACGATGCCGTTATCCGCGACGACCGAGATGTCCGCCTTCCCGTGGCCACGGGTGGTGTCGACCGAATCACCGCTACAGGCCTCCAGCGGCTCCTCGAACTGTTTCTCCTCGGCTGTCGTGTCCTCGCTGAACCCGTTGTAGATCTGGTCGCCATACCAGGCGTGGCCGGGCGCGTCGAGGTGGGTCGAACCCTGCGGGTACAGCGAGTTGATGAACTTGTCGTCGGTGAATTTCAACCCGCCGGCGGAGGGTTCAGCCTCGCCCTCCTGGTAGGATTGCGCGTCCTGCGTGTTGTCCCGGCGCGCGACGGTGCGGGTGGGGAAGATGGGATCTCGCGCGGGCTCGCCCGTCATCGGGATCTGCAGGGTGAACACCTCGAGCCGCTTCTTGCCGCCCTTCATCGCGGCCTGCAGGCCCGCGAACGCTTCCTCACTGCCCAGGAAGTTGAACGCGCCGAGCTCGTCGTCCTCGCCCCAGCGACCCCAGTTCGTCGGGAGGTCCTCGAGTAGCGTTTCGAGGTCGCCGGCCTCGTTTTCGGACTGTGCAAGGACCTCCTGGGGCGTCATCCCCGCGGCGGTGAACGCGGCCGCCGCCCCGAGGGTCCCCAGAACGCTGCGGCGTGTCGGTCCGTCTGACTGTTCGTCTGCCGTCGAGTTCGGGGTGTCTGTCATGTCTGTGAGCCTCCGAACGTGTCACCCAGAGGGGATGCGTGCGCGGCCGGGGACGCGGCGGTCCGGCGACGTTCTGGCCGGAGTCTCGCGTGCCGGCACCGGCACACCACCAGCACCACTCATTTCGGACGTGAGTGACAATAACTAACAGAGAACCTCATTATATTAGAATTTTCTCACCGGCATATCTTCGGTCGTCGTTCCGAGGGTCCCGACCCCACGGCCGGCTGGGACACCGTCGCGATCGCTGGTAGGCGTCGGCCGGTACTTCTGGGCACCGAGCACCGCGACAGCCGGGGGCAGGAGGGAGGTATCCGGAGATCGAGGGAGATGTACTGATACAACCCACACGGCGTCCACAAGGTCGGGGCATTAGGAACGAGTACAGGAGCGAGGCTACTGCCACGGTCCGCCGAAAAGCGCGGCCCGGCCGACAGAGTCGGGCGTCAGACCGATACCGACCGGTCAATCCCGGAGACGGTGGCACCGGTGGCGATCCCCGTTCGTTGGGGCTCGGGACCGCTCAAGAGGGACACGGACCGATATATATAGCTCTTAGTCAGGCTCTTCCGGGCCCGTTACGCCGCTCCGGTATGGAGGCACCCGTCGCAGGCACCACGCCGGACCACCTCGTCGACCACGTAATCCCGTCCCGGGCGCGAATCCCTGCCGACCCGGCCCCCGGTGACTACATCGTCATTGACGTCACGAACTTCTCGACCACGGTCACCGAACTGTTGGCCAACGGCGCCGCGTACGTCCATATCACCGAAGAACGGGGCGACGAACTCGCGTTCAAGCGGCGCGAACCCGAGGCACGCATCGGCGGCGAACACGGCCCCGACTACGCTCTGATCGAGGAGTACGACTTCTTCAACTCACCGAGTTCGGTCCAGACGGTCGACGTCGACGGCCGTCCGACCGCGATGACGTCGACGAACGGTGGGACCGCCGTGACGGACCTCCGGCAGACCGATGCCGCCGATATCGATGTCTACGTGGGCGGGCTGTGTAACGCCGCCGCGCTCGCAGCCCATCTCCGCGAGCATGACCGGCCGACGTTCTACGTCGCCGCGGGGGACAACGGCACCGCCTCGCCGGAGGATATCGTCGGAAGCGTGGTGCTCGATCGGTACGTCCGGGACGACCCCCCGAGCAGGACCGAGCGAGACGCCTTCCGCCGGGTCATCAAGGCCACGAAGGCACCCACGTACGCCGACAAGGCGGCGATCCGCGAACGCGACCTGTACGAGTACGCCCTCGCGATCAACAGCCGGACGGTCGTCCCGAAGCTCCGCGGCCAGAAACTGTACGACGTCAGTGACTGAGGCGAGCCGACCGGGCACGTGGTCTAGGGGCGGATCCCGTTCCGGGCCTGGGGGATGGCGGACACGACACCAGTCGGAATTGACTGGGGTCGCCACCGACCGGTTCCGTGACCGGGAACGGACCCGTCCACAGGATTATGCCGCCCGCTTCCCTAGGAGAACGATGGCGATAGAGGATACCGCCTGCACGCCCGCAAGCGGGCGAACGCGCCTGCCCGTGGCGAGGATCCGAACCACGGATGCCGAACGACCATGACCGACGATACCCGCCACGAGGACGAGACAGGCTCGGAGTCACCTCCCAGCTGTCACCGTCGGGGCTGCGAGGAACCAGCGATGTTCGAAGTCCTCGAACGGTACCAGGAGGAAACCGGCCAGGGACCAGTCGAAGCAAGGGCCCACATGTGCCAGGACCACGCCGACGAGGAGAGTCCCACGAACCTCGATGCCGCCTATGAGGACTACGTGTTTCGGGTCAAGCTGATCGACCCGACGGGTGAGCCAGAGGGAGCCTAGTCACGTCTCGGGGACTGAGGAAGCTGGCCGTACCGAGAGCCGCAGGCACGTGCATAGGGTGTACGGCTTCCGGAGGCGTCTCCCATCACGACACGACGTGAACAGGACTGTGGGGGGGGCGATCATCGGGACGGTGGAGGGGGACGCCACCGTCCCAGCCCGAGGTGCCTCAAGACCACCGGCGGCCTGGCACACGACCCGACAGGGTACGGTGGGTCATGTGCCGGCCGGAGGTCGGCGCTCGAGCGGTAAAAGCTGTGCTCCGGTGTGTGCCCACACCACACAGAGCCGAGGCCACCCGTCGGCGGCAACTGCCGCCGGTTTGGGCGGGCGACCCGCCTCCATCCCAACTGCGGGACGGTGGCCGTGTGCTCGGCGAAGGGGGCTATCCTCGACAGGGTCGGGCCTGCAAGATCGAACGGGCCGTCGACCGGCCCGTCCAGTCTCAGAGGCGGCGGGCCATCCGGTAAGTCGAGCCGCGCGGGTCGGTCACTCGGAACCCCAGCCGGCGATAGAACCGGTGGAGGCCCTGCTTGCGCTTCTCGACCGAGAGCCACACCCGGTCCATGCCCTGGTCACGGGCGTGGCCGAGGCCAGCTCGGAGGAGCTTCGACCCGATGCCCGCACGCTGGTAGTCCGGATGGACGAAGATCGCGAGCTCGGGGGGCGAGTCCCCCTCGGCTACCAGCATCACGTGCCCGATGACCTGCCCTTCGTGCCGGGCGAGCACCGACAGGTCGGTGAGTACCTTCTCGAGCCACTCCCTGATGGCCGCGTCGCCGAGGGGCGGGACCCCCTGGGCCCGCTGACTCGGGTCGAACGCGGCGTACATCGCGACGAGTGAGTCGAGGCCGTCGCCGTCGAACCCGGACAGCCGGATCGGACGGTCCTCGGCGTCCACGAACCCGTGAGGTGGCGTGAGGAGTCGATCGCCACTGTCCGCCTCGGTCTCGTCCTCGGGGACGGTCCCGGGGTCGAGTACCGCCTGGACCCAGTCGGAGACGGTCATCGACACAGCCCCCCGGACCGCCCACGACCCACCCCAGTCATGGGTCCCGAACGAACGTTACCGGACAGGGGGCGTTGAGGAGGACCGTCTGGGCGGTGCTGCCGAACACGGCCTTGCCGGTCGGCGTTCGGCGCCGCCCACCGATGAGGACCCGTTTCGCGTCGATCGCGTCGGCGGTGGCGACAATCTCGTCGCTGACCGTCTCGCCTACCCGGCCCTCGACGGTCAGCGGGACTCCCCAACCGCGCAACGGCCGGGCCAACGCGGCCGTGAGGTCGCGAACGGGCTCGACCCGTCTGGCCACCTCGGTTGGGGACGGCGCCCCGGGAGAGGGGACCTCGAGGGTTCGACGGATCCGGTCGAACCGCTCGGGGGTAAAGACGTGCAGGACGTGCACGTGGGCCTGCAGCATTCCCCCTGTCTCCGCGACAGTCGCCGCGAGCGGCTGGATACGGCCCCGGTCGGACGGGCCGACCGGCAGCAGGATGCGTGCCAATCGCTCGTCGGCGTGGTCCCGTCCCGGCGAACGGCTGCGGTCAGCCGTCTTCGGCGGCGACGGTGTCCCGGTCCCGCTCATGACCACTGTGTCCCCTCTGTCTCACCCCACCGGATGGGCGGGAGCCGCCGGGCTGTGGAGGGTTTGCCCGGGGAGCGCCCGTTCCGCGTGTGGTCCTCCCGGAAGTGTCCGTTCATCAATGGGTTCTAGTCCAAAACCACCCATAAGCCCTTCTTATAATCGCACCCAGGGCGATAATATTCTTAAAACAGTATTACCGGCGCGGGAACATTGAACGATCATGTACTTTTTGCCCCCGCCGCGGGGACGACTGGCGGTGACACCGCCTCATCGGGGGAGCGTCGGGGCAGGTCAGAGGGGCCCGCAGCGACAGGGGACTCGACGTCCCACTGCCGTCCCCCGCGTCGGGAGCCAGGGTCGGAACCGATCCGAGCCTTAGACGTCGTATGCGTGAGTCTCGAGGGTCTCCAGGTCGACCGAGTCCAGCACGGCTTCGTTCGTCGCCTCGAGGACGACCGGCGGCACGGTCGTCTCCGGCAGCGATTCGGCCTGGGTGGCCTCGAGCGCCTCGAGCCACCGACCGAGGCACAGACACCACCGATCACCCGGGGCCAGCCCGGGGAACTGGAACGCCGGTTGCGGCGTCACGAGGTCGTTCCCCTGCGCTTTGCTGAACCTGAGAAACTCGTCGGTCATCACTGCACAGAGTTCGTGCCGGCCGCGGTCGTCGGGATGCGTACCACAACAGCCGTCGCGCTCGAACCCCGTCATCGGGTCGGTGCCACAGGTGGCCAGCTCCCCGCCGAGAACGTTCCGGTCGGACATACCCTAGGGCCGGGCGCCGGGCCCAAAAGCGCCCCGTGTGTGCGGCCCGCCGGGAGATGGCTGTGGGATCCCGCGTCCCGTCGCCAGGGCGACCGCTCAGGGTCTGTCACTCGATTCAAAAGTACGATCCTGCGACGAAATACGGGGCGGTTTTATTCGCCGGCCGGCCGGCACTTCCGGCGATGCGGACCGAACGACGCGTGGGGTACGACCGCGACCACACGGCGAGTGACATCCAGTCAGGTCGGCGATGACTGGGGCAGCGCCCACCAACGACCTGGCCGCGACCATCGAGAGCGACACCGTCGCGTTCGGCGTCCTCGACAACACGTACAGTCCGACGCTTGTAGAGTTCTACGGTGAGGTGGGGATGGATTTCGTCTGGCTCGATCTTGAACACGGCGGGCCGGACCCGTGGGACGCGGGACGGGTGGAGGACCTGCTCCGCGCGGCCGAACGGACGGGCCTGGACCTGCTCGTGCGGCTCCCCGACACGGACCCGACGCTCGTCCGGAAGGCGCTGGACCTGGGCGTGCGGAACGTCCTCCTGCCCCGCGTGGATACCGCCGCGGAGGTCCGCGCGGCGGTCCGGTCCGCCCGGTTCCGCTACGACAACGGGAGCGGCGAGCGGGGCCTGGCCGCGCCGCGGGCGCGCCGCTGGGGCCTCAAAGACGAGTACGTCACCGCCGAGGACCGAGAGACCGTAGTCGGCGTGAACATCGAGACCGAAGCGGCGGTGACGAATCTGGATGCCATCCTAGACGTCCCGGAGTTGGGCTTCGTGTTCATCGGGCCGTTCGACCTGTCGGTCTCGTTGGGTCACCCCGGGGAACTCGACCACCCCGAGGTGCAGGCGGCCGTGGAAACGGTCCGATCGACGGCGGTCGCAGCGAACGTGCCCGTCGCCGGCCTCGCGTTCGACATGGACGACGCGAACGAGAAGGCGGGGAAAGGCTATCAGCTCCTGAACCTGGGGAGCACGACCGGCGCGCTCAAACAGGTCGTCACGGATTGGCTGGACGCCACGGGGGCCGACCGTAAACCGGAGTGAGTCCATCCGTGCCCGCTCCGAGCTCCGACGTTTCGTCCCATATCAGGCCGACAGCCAGGCGTACGTTTGGACGGCGCCGAACAGTACCGCCAGCACCCCGTTTTCGATGAGCAACAGGACGTTGTCGACCAAGAGCACCCGTGCACCGACCGCGAGGACGCTGAACACGGTCGCCAACAGCAGGTTGTACTTGGCGAACGCGATCCAACACTCCTGGTCCAGCTCGATGAGTCCGTCGGCACCCATACCGTCCGGTCTGTCCCGGCGGTACCAAAACGGCGGGGTCAGCCACCCACCGCTGAACGGGGCGGCCGATCGCTACCGTTCAGTTCGGGTGCCTAGAACCACTGCTGTTCTGGGCGGTCGTCGCGGTCTCGGTAAGTGACTGGGGTTTCGAGCCGGTCTGGTGCCGCAGGGTGACGTTCAACCCATACCGGGGTGGTGCCTCGACGGTGAGCCGAAGCCACTTCGGGTCCAACAGCGAGACGAGGTCCTCGAAGACCCTCTGTGCGAACTCCTCGTGCCCGATCTCCTCGTCCCTGAACGTCTGGAGATAGTCGCGGTAGCTCATCAACTCGAGTGCATACTCGTCCGGCGAGTACTCGATACACACCGTGTAGTAATCGGCCGTGCCTTCGTACGGGCACCACGCGGTCACGTCGGATGTTTCGATAGTGATGAGACCGTCCGTGTCCACAGCAGTTCGTTCAAGTACTGGGACGTCAGCAACGCCGTGTCCTTCGTCCGACGGCTTACGACGCCCGGGTGAATCCGGGGTGGGATCGTCCGACATGCGGGTGGATTAGCCCGGTTCAGCAAAAGGTGCAATGTTCGACTTCGTGTTCACCGGGCCGCTCGATACGTCGGTCTTCTCGAACTATCACCACGCACGGCTGGCCCGGGGAATCGTCCGGTCGGCAGCGGTCGCGGCGGCTGGACCCGTCGCCAGCACGGACGATCAGCTTCTGCCCCGGGAAACCACGACCGGGGCGCTTGAGATGACATCGACCCACCCCAAACGGGGGCTTCCGCTCGCCCCGTGTTACCCGAGTTCGCCCACCGCTTCACGGACCGACGACGCCTCGCCGACGATGTCTCGACGGTAGTGCATGTATGCGGCCCCGAGCGGGGGCTGGAGCAGGTACGCTAGCGCGACGGGGAGTACTGCCTCCGGGGGCGGGAATCCCGGCGCGGCGATGACCGCGACCGCGATCGAGAGGTTCCGCATGCTCGTCGCATACACGAGCGCGACGGACTCTGGTGTGGGCAGGAGGACCCGACCGAGGACCGAGCCCACGGCCAGTATTATGGCATAAAAACCGAGCAACGGGAGGATCGTACTTGCGGAGGCGACCGGTGCCGCGAGGATGCTTTGAGAACGCATCGTCATCGCGATGAATACGATCAGCATCACTCCGAGGGAGGAGACGCCGCCGAAGACGGGTTTGAGCCGCGCGAACCCTTCCGTGCCGTACCGACCCACCAAGACCCGACGGGTGAGAGTGCCCACGACCATCGGGGCGGCAACCACGAACGCGAGCTGCTGGTAGAGCGCGGTCGGGTCGAACGAAACGCTGCCAGGGATTAGCACGGACAGGTACGCTGGGAGGATGGCGACCGCCGCCACCAAGTTGACCGCCATCGCGACCAACGCCGTCTCGAGATCACCCTCAGCCAACCCGGTCCAGGCGGCCGTCATTCCCGACGTCGGGAGCAGCGCGATGAGGTACAAGCCGACCGCGTGACATCCTCCGCGCCGTAAACAGCGCGGC
>CAZCXJ010000028.1:2667-25693 GCA_964502585.1 uncultured Candidatus Halobonum sp. | reverse complement strand
TGGCGTTGAGTTCCTCAAGCGTTGAGCGAACGCGGTCCAGCTCCGACCGCTTCCGGGATCGGGACTCGCGTCGTTCCTCGAGTCGTTGCTCGATCTGGGCAAGGTTCGCCCGTTTCTCCTCGATGGCGGCCTCAGCATCCTCAGCCTCCCGGAGACGGGTTTGAATCTCCTCCAGTTCCGGCTCCCATTGACGCGACCGGCGCTTTTCCTCTTGGAGGAGACTGGTTAGCTCCTCGAGCGTCGTTTCGATATCGGACTCGGCTGCGGGCTTCCCACAGGTCCAGCAGGTGACCTCCTCCGCTGTGAGTTCGGACTCCGGATCCAGGATATCGCCGAACTGACCATCCACCAACGCGCGGTTGGCCGTCACGACAGTCTGGAGGGTTTCGATTCGGTCCTCGGTCGCCTCGAGTCGCGACTCGAGACGTTGCTTCCGTTCACGGAGTCGGTCGATGTCGTAGGTCTCGACCTCCTCACGGGCGGTCCGGACTTCCTCCGCGAGATCCGCAGCACGGGTCTCGAGACGGTCAATGGCGGTGTCTAGGTCCGCCAACTGTTGTTGATACTCCGCCTCTTCGCTCCGAAGGTCCGCCCGACGGTCGCGGAGGTCCTGGAGGTCATCGTCAGGGTCGGCTCGATCGGCCCGGCGAGCCTCAAGTTCGTCGAGGCGGTCGCGCAGGTCGGCACAGCGCTCACGCTTTGCCGCGAGTTCTGCCTCCCGGTCGGCAAGCGTATCTTCGACTCCCTCCAGCGATTCGAGTTCCTCCCTTGCGGCTCTTTTCTCCCGGAGACGGTCGGCACGTTGTTCCTTCAGCGCGGCGACGTCGAGCGGCTCTGTCAGCAGTTCCCGGAGGTCGTCTCCTTGGCGGACTGCGGCACGGAGCGTGTTGAACTCGAGAAGGCTGACGAACCGGGTGAGGCTCGGGGCGGCATCCGCCCGCTCAAGCAGTGACTCGCCGGACGTTCTGACCGCGTTCCCGGCTGCGGTTGCCGTTCGACGGAGCCGGACATCATCGATCTCCAGTTCGGCGATCGCCCGCTCCGTACCGCTCCTGATCGGGACCGATTCCGCCCCGAGTGCGAAGGCCATCCCTTGCAGGAGCGAGGTTTTGTTTGAGGCGTTCGGCCCCGAGACGACGGTGACTCCTTCCGCGATCGTCAGCGACGACGTCTTGATACCCCCAACGTTTCGAACCGTTATATTAAATTCTGACATGATCCGTTTCTAGTTTGCTTTCTTACACTCGCAACTCAACTCCCGGCGAAGCACTCGTTCCAATGACATTCGGGCGTTGCAGGACTCACAGACGAGTTCGACGCGCGTCTCAACACGGGGGTCATCCCCCCATCTGAGCTTTCCCTTGGACCGGAGGGATTGGACCGCCTCGGCGGCCGTCTCTTCAGCCCGGTCGGTCGCAATTCCGATCGCTTCCTCCTCCCACGCGGACGTGCTGGACTCACGTTCAGCGCCGAGACAGTCCTTGAGGTGGGTTCTGATGACGCCGTATGAGACGAAGTCCTCCTCGAGCCGAGCGATCGGAATCCCTTCCCCCGCGAGGAGTTCCCGGACCTCGGCGGCCGTAGTCGGGTCGTCGCCCTGGAGTCGGTTGTACCGAGACCGTGCCTCGCCGCCGAGAGTCGAAACGCCCGCCCGGTCCATGGCCCGACGGAGGAGTGTCACGTTCAGCCA
The DNA here is from genome assembly GCA_964502585.1 of uncultured Candidatus Halobonum sp. GTDB lineage: Archaea > Halobacteriota > Halobacteria > Halobacteriales > Haloferacaceae > CAZCXJ01. The sequence continues at coordinate 24,003 of CAZCXJ010000028.1, read as the reverse complement.
GTCTGCGAGCGAACGATACCCCTTCCGCGCCCCGGTCTCACCGCGCCACTGGTCGAGCAGACGGTCGTCGTAGCCGTCCAGGTTATGCTCCTCGAGGACACGACAAACCTTACACCCGTCCTGCGCCACGGTCATGCTCCTTGGAGCGCCCGGTTAATAATAGTCGGCACAATCCCAAGCAGGCCTGACTTCCGAGCATTATCTGACGAAGGGGTTACTCCGTCCCGGGCAGGTAGTAGTCATCCATCGAGCTGCTGCGTTCCGTGACGACGAGATATTCAAGCGCCTCGACGGGGTCGGCCTCCCGGATGTCCGTTAGCAGTCCCTCGATTTCGGACATTGAAGGCGCCATGCCGACCCCGTACACGTCGTACGTACCGAGTCCTCGGGTGACATGCCAGAACCGCTTGTCCGCGATGAGTTCGAAACAGGCATCCTTCGCCCCAGGTTTGTCGGTTGCCGTGGCGGCGATCCGGACGATCTCCCAACTCAAGTCCTCCGGATCCAGAAGGAAGAATACTGTCGTCGCCTCGAACAGATTCGAGACCCGGTATCGGATTCCCTCGCTGGTCATCTCGTGGCCGGCTTCCTGGAGACGGTCGGCAATCTCCGCGTAGGGCATCCGAGGATCCTCGGCGAGGATGCGGAGGAGGTGACTGTCGACTGCGTCGAAATTCTCGAACCTAGAGTTGGCCATGCTCCCTCTCCCGAACCGATGGGAATAACAGTTGCCGTCCTGGCGGTCGTTCCCGGTCTGGAGCCTCGACATGCCGGGCATTCTCCGGGAGGGGACCTCGAGGCTTCTGCCTCGGACCGCGGCGGCAGGTCGGATCATATAAATTTTCGATTATAGTAATGAGAGATACATTCCACACGAATAATACCTCGTCTTCCTGCCACAACGGCCCCGATGCTTGGTCGGTTGACTATCCGTCAGTGGTAAGTGGAGGCGAAATAGACGAAGAGTAGTCGAGATACTGGTTCGACCGTGAATTGATTACTCGACGAAGACGTACCATCAGTTCGATCCGCGCTGTCCGGGCCACTCTGGATCTGAGGCACCATCCGGGCACGTCAGCGATCGTCCTAACGAGTGGAAGATGGAATCCGGTACAAACCGGCCGGCGCGTGCCCGCTCTCGAGCAGTTCCCGGCGTTCCCCCGAGAAAATTCCTCACTCGTCCTCAAGACTGTGTTCCGACGGTAATGAGCTGTGTCCTCTTTGAGGATCGTCGCAGTAAGGTTCGTAAACGGCTATCCTCATCTGAACATCCAAACCCCGCTATCTCTGGGCTGATAGTGGGCCGTCATGAAGATTCGTGGGTATCGCTGGCCTCACAGTGACCAACGCTAGAACGTCCGTTCCCGAGACATCGACCATCTTGCTATGCTTCGGGGAGAATGGATGATGAGTGATCCACTGGATAGTCGCGACCAGCCGACATCGGGTGGGCGCGACCTCCGCGGCAGAACTGCCCCCTCGTAATTCATATCGCGATATTTGATTTATCTCGCGCGGACGACGGGTACAGGGGGTAACGCTCGTGTGGACTGATCCGTCCATTGTCCTGTGTTTAGGATCGTGTTCGACTTCCGATTCATTCCAGGGCGCTCCCCTCATCACGACGCGCCGAGGGTTACCCGGCGCCACGACGATCCAGTCGCCAGCGTTCCGTGCCTAGCTAGACCGAATCCCGGCTCGCAGGAATGGTCCTTTGAATGAGATTCTTAGACCGGCGTACGACGAGGTTCGCTCCGGGCCACATCACAGCAGTCCTCAAGCCAACGGGCAGTCGAGGAAAGCTATCAAATCGGATCCAAATGACGGAGCCCGGGCCCTGGCCGGTCGGACAGGATTCCGTTGCTTTTCTCTCCGGCTCAGAGTTCGGGTCGGGGCCAGCCCGGGGGATGATCACTCTCAGGCTCTCAACCCATCCACCAGTAGCAGCGGATCGAGCGGTCCGTAGCGGGTTACGTCGTGTGTTTTCGGTCGTCGTTTCTATCGGACTCACGCTCAGGGTTGGACTCTTTCCCCTAGCGACATGTTCCCCCCGAGGCCACGCCGCGTCTCGTGAGACCCTGTATTGATTGCTCAGACGGACGCCCTTCGAAGGTAGCGACAAGAACCTACCGCAAGTCGCCTGATCTACTTCCATCCCAATCGAGCGCTGCCGGTAAGCTACCTGAAACCGAGCGACAAAAGGCGACTAATTCGCGGGGATAAATCCGTTATCGCGATATGAATCACTCACCCTCCGTTCCACTCAGGATAACTATCGCTCGGAGAGGAACTCCCGGATGATTCGTCGTATGTGTCTGAATCTTTCCGTTCACGGAACCGGTCTAACCCCGAAGTACTCGGGTCCTCTCAAAAATCGGTGACGCGTGACTGAATTCGGTCGTCTTCGATCCGGGCAGTGGTCTCGCTTTCCTCAAGGTATCTCACCAGTTCATCATCCCGGATTGCATCGCTCTGTCGGAGATACGCCAGTTCCGTCAGCGAGAGCGATTCGCCCGCCGCCAACCGATCTTGCAACCGGTCGACCGACAGTCGGTGGAACGTCAGGTCAAGCTGGACGGACGCCGCACGGTCGCGGTCCACCTCAGCGACGTTGATCCCTTCCTGAAGGAGCGTGTCGAACGCCAATCCGGCGTCCTCGGCCGCCAGATAAAGGAACGCGACCGTGGACGCCATTCCGTCAAACAGAGCGGTCCCATCCGTTCGGGCGGTGCGTGACTCGACGATGAGTTCCCGGTCACGTGTTTCAAGGCGGGTAACTAGGAGTTCAAAGTCCAAGAGCCCCTGGTAAACCCGGTCACGGATACGTGCCCGGGCGTTTCGCTCGGACTGGACGCTTCCCAAGTCCGCCTCCCCGCGAAGATATGCCCGGTCGGCAGGGCTCAGCAGGCCTCTGGGTCTGTCGTTCTCAGCCATAACCTGATTTGGGTTATTTTCTGGTATGGCATATATATTTATACTCCAAAACCGATTATTAGTCCCTTCAGTTATAAAATCGCTTTTGGGGAGCCCGGAGCAGGAGAACGTATGGCAGACTTCGATACCAAGGGGTCAGGGACCCCTGATCACGCCACGGCGTTCCAGATGAGTATTTGTGCCGGCCCACTCCAACGGGTAATCAGTCTCGCCCGCGTCCTCGTCGATGAGTGCCGACTCGAAGTCGCCCCCAAGGGCCTCCGGATCAGGGCGATGGATCCGGCCACCGTCGCCGCCGTCCGTCTGGAACTCGATAGTGACGCCTGTGAACGATACGAGACTGAAGGCGGACTGATCGGTGTTGATCTCCAACGTCTGGAAAGGGTTCTCGGCATGGCTGACGAGACGACCAGCGTCCGGATCCGTCTCGAAACGGGGACACGGCGGGTCCGATTGGCGTTCGCCGACGTAGAATACACCCTCGGGCTGATCAATCCGGAGACGGTTCGGTCCCCGCCGGACTCCGTGACCCCCCAGACGGAGGCTATCGGGGAAGTGGTAACTACTGGGAGAACGCTTCAACGCGCCACAACCGTTGCCGAGACTCTTGCCGATCACGTCACGCTTGCTATCGACCCCGACGCCGGAACCTTCGTTCTCGAGACCCAGGGCGACACGGACGAGTTCCGCCTGGTGCGGTCCGCCTCCGAACTGGGCGGGATCGAGGGCCGGGAGGCGCGGTCCCTCTTTGCGGTGGACTACCTTCGCGAAATCGCCCGAGAACTGCCGGACAACAGCGATATTACCGTTCGGCTTGGGACGGACCAACCCATGGTTGCGGACTTTGAGTTCAGCGACGGGAACGCTACCGCCCGGTACGCGGTAGCTCCGCGAATTCAGCGAGCCCAGCCCTGACATCCTCCCACGGCCAAAGCCGTTGGGTTGTCCCCACTGGAGGGGTGAATCTATGCACGGAAGAGGTTCGCAGGTTCCCCGTCAGTGGCACGGGCTGTCGGTCGGTCCCGAGATCAGGGGACCACGGACGCTCCTCCGCGACTCGAACGCTGGCCGAGAACGCCCGCGGTTGGACCGTCAGGGCCCAGCGGGTCGCATGGAAGTGGGACACCCCGGAGTTCCACTGACAAACCCACCACCCCAGTCGTGGGTGGCTGACCTGCCGAGCACGACCCCGGGAATTCACCGGAGAGCCTCCCTGTAGCCGATCCTCACACCTGGTCGTGAGTGTGGTGGTAAAAATGCATGGACGGCCGACCATCGTGTGCGTCTGGGTCGAAACACACCCGTCTATAGCGTTCGTTCTCGAGCAGGTTCACCATGACACCATCAGCATGTCTCGAGACGGATTGGTATTCGGTTTCACAGACCGGACACTTTGCCGGCGGGTCGTCCGGAACCTCCGCCATCGAAAGGGGCCCAGGACGCGGGCGGCTAAACGTTATCGGGAGATGATTCCGGTAGAGGTCCTCGGAGTCGGGAGCCTCGACCGGACCGCGCTGGCGACAGTCATCATCAGGCTGACGGTGGCGTGCTCAAGGGAGTCAGAAATCCTCGACCGCGGCCCTCATTCGGTGGCGGGCGGGGTCGAATCCGAGCTTCTCGTAGAAGGCGAGCGCCCGCTCGTTATCGGCGTCCACGTCGAGCGCGAGTTCGGGACAGGCCGCCTCCTGTGCTCGGTCGACAGCCCGGTCCATGAGCTTCTGGGCCAGTCCGGTTCCCCGATATTGGTCACGAACGTAGAGATCGCCCACAACCAGTCGGTCCGGACGGTCGAAGACGGGCGGAGCTTCATCGACCTCGGTCGTGATGAAGCCGACCAAGCGCCCGTCCGCGGCAAGGTCTAGCGAAGCGTCCGACGGACCACTGTCGTCCCTCTCGACTGCGACCCAGGCGCGATGGCTGTCGGCCTCCAGTTGCTCGAGCCGGAAGGGGAGTTCCTCGGCTTTGAGGTCGACACCCGTAGCAAGCGCGTGGTCGTTAACGGTTGATTCTAACTCCCGGTGGAACGGCAGCCAGAGCTCCTCGATATATCGGCGGACAACGGCTTCCTCGGGCGGGAGCGAGCAGATCTGTACCGTCACAGCGGAGGCAGTCGCCGGCTACGGGATTGGGAGTTACGGTTCCCCTCGAGGACACGGCAGACGGGAGACGAGTTGTTCACTGTTCGATGTGTGCGGACTTGACGGTCCGAGCCAGCGCCTCGATCCCGCGGGTCAGGTCCTCGAACGAGGCATGGCTGAACGAGAGCCGAAGGCAGTTGTGTCCGCGGTCGTCGGGGAAGAACAGCTCCCCCGGGAGATACGTGACGCCCTCCTCGGCAGCGGCCGGGAGCAACTCTTCTGCATCGAGCCCGGCGGGGAGTTCGACCCACACGAAGAATCCGCCCGCCGGCTCGGTCCATTCGACCGCTGGTGGCATCCGTTCCTCCAGCCGTGCGAGCAGATGGTCCCGGCGCTCCGCGTAGCGGGCCCGGAGTTTGGCGACGTTTTTCTCGTACGGGCCCTCGGTACAGTACCACCCGAGGATGCTCCGGGTGAACGTGTTCGTCCCACCGGCCCGGAGGCGGTCGAGTTCCGCCAGCAGTTCAGGGTGTCCCAGGACCCAACCGGTCCGGACCCCCGGAGCGACCGTCTTGGAGAACGTGTTGACACGCAGCACCCGGCCCGTCTCGTCGAGCCCCGCGAGCGGCGCAACCTGATCGTCGGCGTACCGGAGTTGGTCGTAGGCGTCGTCTTCCAGGATCAGGAAGTCGTACTCGGCTGCGAGTTCGAGAAGTCGGTCGCGCCGGCCCCGTGTCATCGTCGTCCCGGTCGGGTTCTGGAAGGTGGGAATGGTGTAGAGGAGCTTCGGGAGGGGCTGTCCAGCGTCACGTCGCCGTTCGAGTACCGTGGCCAGCGCGTCGATGCGAAGTCCCTCGGAGTCCAGATCGATCCCGGTCACCTCCGCCCCGTGGTTCCGGAAGATCCCGAGTGCGGCCATGAACGTCGGGGCTTCCACAAACACAGGGTCGCCGGGTTCGAGAAACGTTCGGGAGATCAAGTCGATTGCATGGACGGCACCGTTCGTCACCAGTATCTGCTCGGGCTCACAGTTGATTCCCCGTGCCCGTTCCTGTGCCGTGATTGCCTCTGCCAGGCGGCTGGTGTATTCCCCGCCACCGTACTGGAGGGCCTGGGCGGCTTCGGTCTCAAAGACCGCCTCCGCAGCCGTCACGAGCTCGGTCGTAGGGAACGAATCCGGGAACGGGAACCCGAAACTCAGCGAGACGGCGTCGGGAGCGTCGATCGCCCGCCAGCTGCCGGATCGGCCAGCCGTGCGTCCCTCCCGAACCGTCTCGGTGAACAGGTGATCGAACCGGTCGGACGCTTTCCCGTCGCTCATGGATAGTCACTCCCGAGAGCGCCTGGAGTAGCAGCGAAGCGTCCGCCACGGTCGTCCCCGAGACCATCCGCGGCGATGGAGACCCGGGGCGTTGTGCCGTCCGGCACTGGCCTGACGGTCTCGTGAGCCCGACGCCTTCTCCGTTGTAGACCAGCAGTCTGGTCCAGGACGGCGGCACAGCAACGCCGTCCGGAGCCCGGTCCGCAAGGAACCCTGTCCTCGGACGCGTCCGCCGAGGCGGCCGTCTCAGTGTCAAGCCTCAAACTCGTCTCGAAGTCGTGGTCGGTAGCGAGGTCCATCCTTCGTCCGTATCCGTCCAGTCGATGGACAGGGATGCACAAGAACGCTACGAGACGCGGGAGGTCCGGGGAGAATCAGGATCGGAGGACCCGGCTCGCATCGCCTCGCTTGGGCCGGGGCCTGTCAGTTAGACGAGCCTCGACAGCCCGTTCGACGTATCAGTCGCTGCGAGTCCCGCGAGGGGTATGGACTCGTCCTCGTGGCTCGATAGGCCCGGGCCGGGTCGGTCGCTCGCTCGCGAGTTCAGGACTGGCTCGGCTATCGGGTGTGCTGAGTCCCGGAATCAGACCACGGAGGTTCACTCTGCGGGACGCTCGACGACCACCGAAGCCGTGGTGTCGGGTCGGTGGAGGGGGATCGATGCCAAGCACCGATGATCGAACGCTGACGTGCCCGGTCTGTGGCACGTCGACGGTCCAGGTGACGATCCTGGGGCCAGGAACGGCGGTGCTGACCCCCTGTGGACACGTGATCCCGCCGGACAGGATATAATCCGCATCTCGTCGACAGCGACGGCCGTATGTGGTCCGAGCGAAGCTGGGCGGTCACCCGGCCACAAAGGGTGCGGGCACGCTGGAACCGCGCCCGCGGGAGATTACCGATGGAGAAGAGGAAAAACGAACCAGACACACGACACGTATTCGCCGGGGTGGACACGGCGGCCGACGCAACGCTTCCTGACTGGTATCGGAGACGCCATACCGGTTGCGACGTAACCACGTTCAGGACGGCGATCGGAGACCTTCCGCGAGCCGTTACGGTGCCAGTGGCCTACCGGAACCCGTGTTCGGGGAACTGGGTCGAGACGGACGAACACGTCGCGCTGGTCGAGCCGACGCGCCTCCGAGCACAGGCGGTGGGACGGCCGGCGGTCGATCCCCTCTTTCACGTGCCCTCGGACTCCTATGCGGTCATCAACCCAGTCGAGGCGTACGACCCGCTGGCCGCCATCATCCGGGAGACGACCGTCGATGGGTCGTCGCTCGGGGACGCGTGTTTCGGCGAGGTCCGGACCTACCGGAACGGCGGTGAGGTCCACTTGGACCTCCTGTTCGACGGCCTGGAAGTTACCCTGCCGGGGCGAAACGACCCGGTCGCGCTGGGTATCACGACGGGCTATGATTTCTTCGGGGGACACGCGGTGTACGTTGAAGGCTACGCACAGGATATCCGGTGTCGGAACTCGTTACGACAGATCACCGACCGCGAGCGGATCAAACACGTGGGTGAGATCGGAACGCTTGAAGACTGGTGGCGAGAGAGGTTGAGCGAACTGGATCTTGTACGGGACGACCTGAGAGCCTGCATCCAGGAGGCTCGGTCAGTAACGGTGGACCTCACCGCTGTTCCGTTCGATCTCGAGGAATTCTACTCACTCCTCGGGTTTCCGGAGTACCTCGCGAGGCACGCCGCCGATGACACCCGTGAGACGACCGACGACCTCGCCGACGTCGACCTTTGGGCGCTGCACTCAGGAGCGACGTACGCCCTGACCCATCAGTTCCGTGGCCGGGAGGGCACGACCCTCGACAGGTACGTCAGGGCCGCCAATGACCTGCTGTTCAATCCGGAACAGTCGATCGACCGTATCATCGAGGCCTACGAGCGGCAACAGACCGCTCCATCGGATACCGACCCGGGAGCCGGCCCGCCCGCCGATCGGCTCAGGAGTGAACTCGAGCGACAGGTCGCCGAGTTCGAACGCCGACAGTCGGAGCTCCGATCACGAACCGATTGAAGCCGCCCCTCCGGTAGGCGCTGAAAGCTCCGCGATGGGTGCCGGCAGGAGGCCGGCGCGACTATGTCGACCCGATGTCAACTCCGGTTCGTCCGGGACCTCGACGCTGGACGGACCGCCGATCCCAAGGCCCAAGTCGCACAACTATACAAACACAGCGACGGCTATCCGGAAGCCGTCGTGCCGTTACTCGCTCGGGTGCGCGCGTTGCTCGAGGCGACTCAGACGGGGCGGGGACCCGCCTACGCTGCGGCACAGGTGGTCCTGGTCGACAGCCTCGGAACGATACAACTGTATCTGGATCCGGACCGGTCCCCGGACCGTCGGATCGCGGCGGCGACGCCAGCGGACGTTTGTGACCTCGCGGCGATGAAGCACCTGAACCAACCGCTGTTCCTTCTCGGACACGGTATCGAGGACCCACGTCACGGGATCCACGGTGATGAGGAGTACCTGTACGTGGTCGAAGCGCCGCCCTACCATCCCGGAGAGGACGAACTGTCCGACTGGCGGGTGGCCGTCTCGACGCATTGTGGCTTCCCTCGCTGGGATGGGGCGACGGACGCTGCCTTCGAACGGGCCGAGTGGCAGTTCGTGGGCGATCTGAATGCGGCCGTCGAGCGGTTCGACGGGGTGGACCTTGACACATGAGCTACAGCGTCGGCGATAGAGTCAGGATCGCCATCCCGGATCCCGCGGACCCGGACCACCTGTATCACGGCGCCACGGGAGAGATCACCGAGATCATCGAGGACGACCTCGGGGACGTGACCGGTGATCCACGGGATGACTACCTGTACAGGGTCGAACTCGACTCCGACATCGGCACGATCGATCTCCGGCATCGCGACCTCGAGCGGCCGTGAGCGGAAAACCGCGTCCGTGCGTGCCCTGTCCGGTCAAGAAGCGGAGTCCCGCCCGTAGGGGGCGAGGATGAGGTCGGACGCGGACGTTCGGCCGTTACTCGGCGGTGGCCGTCGAATCGGCCGTCCCCTCGTCCTCGTCCTGCAACCGTCGTTCGGCTTCGTCTCGGTCTTCGGGATAGCCGACGTCGATTCGCCAGCCGTCGAGCGGGATCGCGTCGATCGTCCGACCGCTCCGGAGCAACAGGTCGATCGCCTCGCTGAGTTCATACTCCCCCCGACCACTCGGCTGGACGAGATGACACGCATGGAAGATGGCGGGCGTGAACGTGTAGAAGCCAGTCATCACCAGGTTCGAGGGCGGATCGGCCGGTTTCTCGATCACCTCGACAATCTCACCGTACTCGTTCGTATCACAGACGCCATACCGGGAGGCTTCCTCCCATGGGACTTCCTCGACGAGGAACGCGGCATCGGCCCGGTCTTCCCGCTGCCGACGGACGACGTCCTGGAGGTTGGCCCGGAAGACGTTGTCACCAAGCATCAGCATGAAGTCCCCGTCGACGTGTTTCTCGACGGTCAACAGCGCGTGCGCCAGTCCCCTCTGGTCGCGCTGGTGGGTGTAGGTTATCGGGGTTCCTTCGTACGCGTCCCCGTAGTGGTCGATGATGTCCTGCTTCCGGTACCCGACGACCACGACGAGTTCGTCGGCACCTAGTTCCGTCAGTTGGTCGAAACAGTGAGTCAGGATCGGCCGGCCGGCGACTTCCACCATACCTTTGGGCTTGTCCTCTGTCAGGGGACGCAACCGAGTCCCTTCCCCGGCTGCCAGCACGACGGCTTGCATGATACCACCTTTCGGGGGCCTACGGGTAGAGTTTACCCCCGGACGACATTCCGAACAATCAAACCGGGACGCTCCCACGAGTCCGGTAATGAAACTCAGCATCGTCGGCAGCGGCTACGTGGGCACGACGATCGCCGCCTGTTTCGCCGATCTCGGTCACGAGGTGGTCAACATCGATATCGATCAGGAGATCGTCGACCGGATCAATGCCGGCGAGGCCCCGATCCACGAACCGGGTCTCGATGAACTGGTCGCGAGGTACGGCGGCGACCGGCTGCGGGCCACAACGGACTACGACGTGGTGCGTGACACCGGCGTGACATTCCTCGCGTTGCCGACGCCGGCCAACGAGGACGGCAGCAACGACACAAGCATCATCGAAGCCGGTGCAGAAGCCCTGGGGGAGGCGTTGCGCGAGAAGGACGATGACCACCTGGTCGTGGTCAAAAGCACCGTCATCCCGGGGACCACCGAGGAACTGGTCGGGCCGACGGTCGCGGAGGCGGCCGACACGGCCATCGGCGAGGGGATCGACCTCGCGATGAACCCCGAATTCCTGCGGGAGGGGACGGCCGTCGAGGACTTCCTCCAGCCGGACAAGGTCGTGTTCGGCGCGGCCGCGCCCCGCACCTACGAGCGGTTACACCAGGTGTTCCGGCCGTTGCTCGACCGGGCCGACGACCGACCGGCGGTCGTCGAGACGGGCCTGCGGGAAGCCGAGATGATCAAATACGCCAACAACAGCTTCCTCGCGACGAAGGTCAGTCTCATCAACGAACTGGGCAACATTTGCAAGGCCTACGACGTCGACGCCTACGAGGTGGCCGAGGCGGTCGGGCTCGACGACCGCATCGGCGCACGATTCCTCCGCTCGGGGCTCGGCTGGGGGGGTTCGTGTCTCACGGGAGACCAGCAGGTCCTGATCAAGACCAACGAAGGTACCCGACTCCTCTCGCTTACCGAGTTGTTCGAGAAGCATACTAACGAAGAGGGGACGCTCGATGACATCCGCGTCCTCAGCAGCGACGTCGAAGGAACAGACAGCTTCAAACCCGTAACAGCGGCGACGAAACGCGCGTACGAGGGTACACTGTACACCATCGAGACAAAGATGGGCAAAGAAGTCACCGTCACCGAGGACCACCCGATGGTCACCATCGATAACGGTGACAGCGCCATCAAACAAGCCCAGGAACTCTCACCAGGGGATAGGTTACCGGTTCTTGCCGATATCCCTGCAGACCCTGTTTCTCAGTTCGATTTGATAGACGTCGTTCTCGATTCGGACGCGTTCGACAGTAACAGCGTCTATCTCAACCCCACGTTCGACTTGGGGAAAATCAAAGAATCGCTCCGGGACGTACTCAGCGAGTACAACCAGCAATACAGCTACGACAGAGTTCATGAATTCACACGAAAGAATTACCTGTCACTCGACGCGTTCCTCATCGCCGAGCAGGAGCTGGATCTCTCCCGTACGGAGTTCAGCCTCTACACCGTTATCGGGGGTGGTGCAACCTACGTACCCGCAGTGATCCCGGCAGACCTGGAATTCTGGCGGTTCATTGGATACTACCTCAGTGAAGGCCACATCAATGTGGATGACTCGGGCCACGGCTCAAACCCCCGTAAGCGAATCATCCTCAGTTTCCACCCGGAGGATGAACAGGACTTCGTCGATGAGGTAACTGCGTATCTCGACCGGCTCGGAATCAAACACACAGAGGCAACGACCGAAACATCGATCGAAATCCAATTCTCTAGTCGAGTGTTCGCAGCGTTCCTCGACCACCTCGGGTGTGGCACGGGATCGTACTCGGCACGTATCCCAGATGTCGCCTATCAGAGCGCTCCACAGCACAGACGTGCGCTCCTCTCCGGATTGTTCCGGGGTGATGGCTACATCGAATACACGAGTCACTCAAACGCTGTGGTGTACGATTACGGGTCGGTGAGCCCGGACCTGATCGACGGGATGCGGTTTTTACTCCACAGCCTCGGGGTCGTCCCCAGTTACAAGACCTCTCAGTCGCAGAAATCGACGAGGCCGGCACATTTTCTGCGCGTTTCGTCAAAACCGCAGGTCGCGTCCCTCGCGAACCTCTTCCACGAAGACGAACAGGAGCGAATTCAGGCCCGTCTCGAGTCGTATGATCGGGACATCAAACCGACCGGCCACAGCAAAGCCTACGATCAGCCGACCGTCAAGGTCACTGACATCACCACCCACGAGGCGGACACGACCGTCTACTCACTCGAGGTCGAAGACAATCACACCTTCGTCACGACTGACGGGCTCATCGTGCACAACTGCTTCCCGAAAGATATCAAAGCTCTGATACAAGCGGCCCAAGCGAAAGGCTACGAGCCGGAGCTGTTACAGGCGGCCGTCGCGGTCAACGACCGCCAGCCGGAGCGCATGCTCGCGCTCATGGACAAACACGTCGACACGGCCCAGCCGCGGGTAGCCGTCCTCGGGCTGGCGTTCAAGCCCGGGACGGATGACGTCCGCAACTCCCGGGCGGTGCCGCTGATCCAAGAACTGCTGGACCGGGGGGCGGACGTGGTCGCGTACGACCCCGTGGCGGCCGACGCGATGCAAGCGGCACACCCGGACCTGGAGATCACCTACGCCGACAGCGCCGAGACTGCACTCGAGGGTGCAGACGCGGCGCTCATCGCAACCGACTGGGACGAGTTCGCCGCGCTCGAGACGGAGTTCGACGCGATGGCCCAGCCGGTCGTAATCGACGGCCGGCGGATCATCGAGCCGCGTGAAGGGCTGACCTACGAGGGGCTCACTTGGTAAGTGGTACCGTATCGACCGAACTGGGTCCGGAACGTCGAACTCATACGGCCGGTCACAAGCGCGTTCTCCGCCTGAGACTGCGGACATATCTGCGGGGGCGGCCGATGTCGCAGTCGGGTCCACGATCACAGGCTCGCGAAGCTGGTCACGACACGATTCAGGATCGGCCAATCCGGGACGGGGGAGGCTAGGATGCCCGGGTGATGCCTCCGGGACGATTACCTGTCCCCTGACGATCACCCAGGCCCCGCCAGGGATCCCGGAAGACCCAGCGGGCGTCCAGGGACCGGTCCTAGGTCTCCGCGTGATTTAATCGGTCCCGCGACGCATGTGAATCATGACCACGGCAGCATCCATTCAACAGGAGCTCGCCACATCACAGACGCCTGCGGCCCGGTTCCAAGACCTCTCGACTACCGAACAGCGGGAGGTTTTCTTCCAGTTGCCGGAGACTGTCCAGCGCTCACTGCTCGCCGACATGGGTTCACACCAGCTTTGGAGGTTCGTCCGACTGCTTGATCCCGACGAGGCGACTGATGCGCTCGCTCTGGTGGATGAAGGGACGCGATCCGCTGTCATCGAACGTCTCAGCGAGGATCGACGCGAGAAAGTCGAATACCTCCTCGGGTTCAGTCCGGAGAGCGCCGCCGGGCTGATGGACCTCAATTACGTGACGGTCGCCAGCGACCGAAGTCTCAAGGAGGTCGCACAACGAGTGCGACGGCACGAGGAGCGGACGGGACGGTTTCCGACGATCTTCGTCACTGAGGCGGACACCTTTCTAGGGGAGCTTCCGGGGCCAACGCTGGCGATGGAGACGAAAGCGTCGGCGAGACTGTCCGATTACGTTCGCCAGACGCCGGTCGTCAAATACGATGCCCCCGATACGGATGTGGTCGAGGTGTTTCGAGCGAACCCCGAAAGCACGGTTGCCGTCCTAGACGAGGACGAGAACGTGTTGGGAGTCATCCGCGCGGACGACCTTCTACGCCTCGTCGAGGAGGAGGCCGGCGAGACGCTTTACGAGTTCACGGGAGTCCAAGAGGAGGAAAGCGTCCTCGACGGCCCCATTTCGAAAATCCGCAGCCGGTACCGGTGGCTCATCATCAACCTCGGGACCGCGTTCCTCGCAGCGGCGGTCGTCGGCCTGTTCGAGGATACGATCGCGGCGTTCACGCTGTTGGCTGTCTACATGCCGGTAGTGGCCGGAATGGGTGGGAATGCTGGCACGCAGTCGATGGCCGTCACCGTCCGCGGGATCGCGCTCGGACAAGTGTCACTCGAAACCGGCGGACGCGTCATTGGAAACGAGGTGATTGCCGGTGCCGCGAACGGCACCATCACCGGCCTCCTCGTGGCAGCGATCGCCTCCGTATTCAATCGGAGTCCGCTACTGGGGCTCGTATTGGGAGTTTCGATGGTGCTGAACCTCGTCATCGCAGGATTCTTCGGGACGATCATCCCGCTCATCCTCAGCCGGATCGGGAAAGACCCAGCCACGTCCGCGACGATCTTCATTACCACTGCAACCGACGTCCTTGGCTTCTTCATCTTTCTTGGTCTAGCGAAGGTAGTGCTGGGGATCTAGGCCAGGAGGACTCTGGTGCTGCCGTGCTCTCAATCGAGCCGCCGCACCCGTAAGGGTTCAGATGGGTGGGCGGAGGCCACCGAGGCCACTTTCGGGTGCCTGTCGTCAGTCCTCGATGGACGGGGGATGTGCGGGGACAGAGCGGGTATCCGGGAGAGGTGGACTCCCGTGTCCGGGACCCCAGCGACGAACGTCCCTCGCTGGCGGTCGCTCCACGCGAGACGAACGTGCTGATCGACCCTCTCAGATCCGTTCCCTGGAGTGGTTGACACCTGCCGGTCCAGCTGTAGCTGGTAGTGGACCGGCACTCGCGCGTATCGGTCCTTCGACCCGCGACGGAATTACTCGAGGTCGTACCGGACGATGTCACCGCCGCACTCGGGGCATTGCTCGCGATCGGCCGTCGCGTTCCGCCCACAGATCCGGCACTCGTGATGGACCTCCACCCTATTGTCCATCACACCCACCGGGCCACCACTGTCGGGGAACGACGGGAGATAGTCCCTGACACCCATTGGCGTGGTTGAGTGTCGCAATGTAGTGGGGGAACAAATAAATTCCGCCCGTCGGTCGCGCTACGGTTCACGGGGATCCAGGACGTCCCGGAAGGCAGTTCCGAGCACGCCCAGAGCCGCGATGGTCACCACCAGTGCCAAGAGGGGGAAGAGAATGCTCCACCACAGCGGGCCCCCCCGTCCGAAACTCGGACCGAGCCCGATCTTCATGACCCCGCTCCAAGTCGGAGTCGCAGAGGGGGTCGTCCCCAAGAACGTCAGCGTGACCACCGCGATAAGGACGAACGGGACCTGCCGGACCACGGCCGCAACGAGCGTATCTGCGACGTTGGGGACGAGATGACGACGCACGGCTCCGGCCGGGGTCACCCCAGCGTCCCGTGCCGCGAGGAAGTAGCCCGCGTCCCGTTTGCGGGCAGCGTCGGCCCGAACCTGTCTGGCGACCCGTCCCCAGTCGAGAACTCCGAAGAGCAGGACGATCGCGAAGAGACCCGGGCCGTAGAGGAATTCCCACAGCAGGTAGACCAGAAATCCCGGAACCACCTGCTGGAGATCCAGGTATCGCATCAACACCTCGTCGACACGTCCGCCGAAATACGCCGCCGTCGTCCCAACGACGACCGCCAGCGGGACGAACAGGACGGCCGTGATCACGCTGATCTGGAACACGGTCCGGCTACCGTCGATAAGCGCCGCCAGAACGTCCTCACCGTTCCTTGTCGTTCCGAGCGGGTGTCTGAGCGTCCCGTGGCATCGGTCGTTCCGGATCTCGCCGGCACACCGGAGCGTGAGGTCGTTGTCCATCGTCACGCTGGAGAACGCGGGGGGTTGGGCGAGGAGGTTCCCCCGTGGACTGGGCTCGCCCGTCCACACGGCTTCCGCCCGAGGCCCGATGAGTTCCGGCCCGAGGAGCGCGACGAAGGCGAACCCACAGAGGTAAGCTACCGCCAGGAGCGCCGCGGGTCGGCGTCGAAGCCCGAGCCAGTACTCTCGTGTGAGCCGTGGGGTGGCCGCCAACGGCCACACCACATAGAACAGGAGGACGAGCACGGCCAGTGCAGCCAGCCAGTTGAGCCGGGTCGGACTGCTTCCGAACACCAGCGGATACCCCGGGAGAACCACGAGGTAGTCGTAGGCGAACACCACCCCCAGCCCGATCACGCTGGCCAGGAACAACCGCGTGCGGTGGCTCGTGTGACCCACGTTGGCACTGCGTGCCTCCCAGTCGATGTCACGGAAGCTGGGGCTCTGCTCGTCAGTAGTCATCGGTACTGGAGGGTCCAGAGCTGGCTGGCGGGCGGGGAGGGCATCGACCGAGAGTGTCCGTAGTCGCTAATAAAACTTTGACACAAGTTTTATTCCGTAGCTTTCACAGATACTCCACGACATCCGCGACGTCCCCGCCGGCGGTGCCCTCACACATGAATCGCGGCTACATCATCCGACGCCTCGGCTGGACTCTCCTTGCCGGGTATTTGCTCCTCTCGGCTATGTTCTTCGCCGTGGCACTTACGCCCGACCCCAACCGGGTGATGGCCGAGTTCGGGGCAGCCGTAGCAGCACTGAACGACCCCAGCGTCGAGAACAAAAGTGCCTACATCCAACAGGCAGGGGCAGCCTACCTCGAGGCCCGCAACAAGGACCGGCCACTCTGGGCCCGGTACCAGCGATGGATCCTCGGGTACGCGACACTGAAACTCGGGTACTCGTTCGCCTACCAGCAACCCGTCAGACAGGTCCTGGCACGCGTGATCCCGATCACCGCAGCCTACCTCGTCCCAGGCCTCGCGACCGCATGGCTGACGAGTCTGGCCGGGGGACTCACGGCCGCGCTCGATCGGGACGGGTTCTTCGACCGGATTACTCAGCCCTTGATTTATGTCGGGCTCGGCGTGCCTGCGGCTGTCGTCGTGGCCACCCTGGCCGCGTACCGTCGGGCGGACACCGTCGACTTCTCGTACCCCGTGTTCGACGAATCACTCGGGGTGCTTGCCTCCCAGAACCTCATGGCACTCGCGATCCCAGCGGCCATCGTCGCCGGGTCAGTGATCGTCGTACAGTGGCCGGTCGTGCGGGCGGAAACTGCCGGGCTGTACGGCGAACAGTTCGTGCGAACCCTTCGGGCAGGGGGCGCGACCAGGCGCCGGATCGCCCGGCACCTTCTGAAGAACGCGACCGCTCCCCTGCTTGAACTGTTCACTTCGCAGGTCCTGGTCGTTCTGCTGCTTACGGTCTACGTCGTGGAGGAGTTTCTCGGGATTCCCGGAGTGGGGGCCGCGACACTCCTGGCGTTCGAAGAGCGTGACATCGGGTTGCTACTCGCGACTGTGATGTTGCCGGCCTTCGTCGGTCTCCTAGGAAACCTCGTCGCGGACCTACTGACCGGCCTTGTCGACCCGCGAGTCTCCGCATGAGCGGCAGGCGTCGGGTAGAGCGAGTGCGGCACCCTAGGAACTGTCGTTGTAGAGGTCGGTCTCCGGATGGTAGCTGCTCCACGCGAACCAGTAGAACCCGTGGGTGTTCAGCCGATCGAGAGTGGCCCCTTCGTGCGGGCCTTCGCGCGCCGTGCCGTCGAAGCCCCAGTTGTGATCGGTCTCATCGACCAGTCCAGTGTCGGTCACGGAGAACCTCAGAGTCTCATTGTTCACGCGTCTGATGAACACCTCGACGCTCCCGTCACGCTGGTCCTCGACGATCACGACCGGAATGCCGTTCACCTCGTCGTTGATGACCTCCTCACGCTTGACCACAGTCTCGGGATAAGCCGTCGAGGCGTTGCCGATCGTCACGCCATAAACGATGGTCTTGGCTGGAAGGCGACCGTCAACCTGATCGACACCGTACCCGACCCGATCGCTGTTTTTGTAGTCGGCATACGGGTCACCGGCGTACGTCTCGGGGGCATAGATCCCGGTGTCCCGAGAGAGGACGCGGGTGTCGGGGTGGGCCTCACGCCACTCGCCCCAGGTGGTGATCGTGCTCGGCAGGATCGTCAGCCTGGTCGGAACTAGCGGACCGACGATCGCCTCGGCTTTGACCTGACTCCAGTAGGTTTCCGTTTCCCGGTCGTACATTACGAGGTTGGCCTCGAGCAGTTTGCCCGAAACGCCGAAAGAGAGCGTCTCGCCATGGACGCTGCGCGAGAACACCAGTCCCGACCGACAGAGGGGACAGTAGGTCACGGCGACCGGTTCGTCCCCGATCTCGTCGTTGACAATCTCGTGGACGGTCAAGATACGAAGCGGGTACGCCCGGGTCTCGCCGTTCAGTTCGACGCCGATCACCAAGTCCTCATCCGCGAGCCACGTCGCGTTCTCGGCTGACTGGAATTTGGGGTCGTCGATAGCGGGGATGCAATCCCGCCCGCCCGGACAGCCCTGAACGAGCCGTGAGGGGGGAACGGTATACCGAGTCCCGTCATCGGTAACGTTGTAGCTGTCGGGGTCGGCTTCCGGTGGCGATGGCCCCGCCCCGCTGGATCCACCAAGGAAGGCGATCATGACCAGAGTCATGACCACGAGCACGAGGACCGTCGCCGCGTACACCCGCGGGCCGTCGACTCGATCAGGCATCCTGACGCCTCCTGATGGGATACGTGATTCCGGCTGAGAGGAGGAACAACCACATGGCTTCCAGATACCACTGTCCGATCCGGAGGAGCGCGGCCCCGGCGGCCCGTCCGATCCGTTCACGGTAGAACACTGAGGCTCCGTATAGCGGCCCGGACGCACCACGGAGTGGGAGTTGTAACACGCTGGCTATGCCCGCGGGAAGATTCGTTCCGTTGGAACCCGCCAGCAGGACAGCCAGTGCCGCCGCCAGCCCGATCGCATGTCGGTAGTGGACGGCCCACCCATGGACACGGGCGTCGAGTCCTGACCGCCAGGGGCGGAAGGCGTACACGGGCCAGAACAGCAACGCGACGATGACGAACGGGGCGAACTCAAACGGCGATACGGACGTGATCCGGAGCGCGATTCCAGCGCCGATCAGGAGCGCGTACCACGTGATGATGCCCAATCCGAGGGGAATAGCCAGCGATACGGCAGGGACGAACCGCTGATAGCGGATCGAGAGGTCCATCCGTCGGTCCGGTCGCCGACACGGGGACGAGCGGTAAAACGTCGCCCTGGATGAGTGAATTACTCACACACCCGTGGGCGAGGGTGCGAATGCGTCAGTCACTCACCGACCTCGTCATCCTCGAGATCAGAGAACGGCCAGCTGCCGACGTTCCGCATTCCTTGGTCGTGCCCATCTTCGACAGTCGCCTCGCGTATCTCGTTTCTGGTCCGGTGGTCGACTTGGCGGGCCTGTTCCGCGAGTTTCACGACCCCGGTTGCCAGCGGTACGACCAGTTCCCGGAGGTCTCGG
Organism: uncultured Candidatus Halobonum sp.; assembly: GCA_964502585.1. Taxonomy (GTDB): domain Archaea; phylum Halobacteriota; class Halobacteria; order Halobacteriales; family Haloferacaceae; genus CAZCXJ01. The sequence goes on along the minus strand of CAZCXJ010000028.1, from coordinate 4,636 downwards.
AGATCGAGTTTGTCGAGCGTGTCCGCGTGGGTATGTCCCCAGCCGCGACCGCTCTCGTCGGACGTGGACCGGGCCTGGGCGGCTGGGATCCCCTCCTGGGCGAACGGCCAGTGGTCACTGTGCGGTCTGACTTCATCGGACACGTCAATCGGAACGGCGTGCTCCTCCGCGACTTCCTCAAACGCGGTCCCGATAGCGTCGAACCGGTGCGTGTAGACGTCCAGGTTCCGTGAGTATCCCGCCCCGTCGATATTGACGACAGCCTTCACCTGCGCAGCCGGATGCGTCTCGACCCAGTGATAGGCCCCGAACAGTCCGACCTCCTCGGATCCGAAGACCACGAACCGGACGCGGGTCTCCAGCAGGTCGGCCGCGTCCGAAAGCAACCGCCCGAGTTCCGCGACGAGGACGCTCCCAGCGCCGTTGTCGTTGGCTCCCTCGGCGATATCATGGGCGTCGACATGCGCGGTGACGAGGACCTCCTCATCAGTGTCCGGGCCGACTACTCCCTCGATGTTCCGCGACGTGGTCCGGCCGGTCCGTGCTTCAACCGAGAGCGCGGCAGCCAACGGGTCGTCCGAAGCGTACCGCACGAGACGGTCTCCCAACTCCTTAGAAACGCCAACGGCGGGGATCGGACCCGGCCCGTCCTCTTCGCCGACCCCACCGGTCGGCGGAAGACACCCCTCGACGTGGTTCCGGAACACGAACCCGACTGCGCCCTGGTTATTGGCGAAATGGTACTTTTCCGTCCGGTGGATCCACCGGCCGTAATCGTCCGGTGTGAGGCTCGAGGCCATCACGATCTTTCCCTCTACGTCCGCCTCGTCGAAGTCCTCAGGACGACCGTATCCCACATCCACCAGTGGAGCGTCGACGTCCCCGGCAGGCGACCCGGGAAGCGCGATCACCTGGTGTGAGGCGCCGTATGTCCGCTCGTGATCGTACTCGACGGTGAGTTCGGAGGAGCCTCGCCACCAGCCCGGGATCTCGAACTCGTCGAGGCCGACCGCCTCGAGGCCGCTCGAAGCAAAGGCCTCTCGGAGTCGTTTCGCCCCCGCGGTTTCGCCGTCCTGGCCGGCCATCCGGTTGTCGATGTCGACCAAGTCTTTGAGGAGCGTCCACTGATTGTCGCTGGTATAGGCATCACCGATGAGGTGCTTCGGAAGCGTCACCATCGCTGTTACACACCGCCGGGCCCGACATAAGTCTGATAGAAGCGGGAACACCGGCCCGTTCGCGCGCAGGCATGTCGGACCGCTCGTCGGGCGGGGCAGTATATTCATAAAAGCAAAATTAAACGACCAAAAACGCCGATAAACCGTCTCGCGCCCGCAGAAGCGACGTGAGTCCGCACTCGCACACGCCTGAACGGACCGAACGAGCGTCCGCGTTTTTACCGAATCAGGCAGGTGTTTTGTCCGAGCATGGCGACATGGAAACGGCTGTTCGCGGTCGCAGTGGCCCTCCTGCTGATCGGATCGGTCAGTGGGGCGGGCGTCGTTGCCGCTCAAACCAGCGACGGATCGTTGGCGGTAACGACCGCTCCCGCGACCGACGTCAGCACGGAGTCGGCGACATTGAACGGTGAATTGACAGACGTTGGAGATGCAGAGAACGCGACGGTGTACTTCGAGTACTGGCAGGAAGGTGACCGAGCGAACTCCTCCACGACGACCGCCATCACTCTCGAGGAACCCGGCAGCTTCAGTGCGGCCGTCGACGGCCTCGAGAACAACACGACCTACGTCTACGTCGCTCGGGCCCAGACCGAGAACGAAACGGCGGTCGGTCAGGAGCGATCCTTTACTACCGCTGCCACTGAAGCCGTCGAGGTCGAAACCGCGGACGCGACGGCAGTGACGAACGCGTCGGCCACGCTGAACGGTGAGTTGACGACCCTGGAGGGCGCCGTCAACGCGACGGTGTACTTCGAGTACTGGCAGGAAGGTGACCGAGCGAACTCCTC
>CAZCXJ010000028.1:0-2567 GCA_964502585.1 uncultured Candidatus Halobonum sp. | reverse complement strand
AACGCGACGGTGTACTTCGAGTACTGGCAGGAAGGTGACCGAGCGAACTCCTCCACGACGACCACCCTCACCCTCGAAGAGACCGGCAGCTTCAGCGCGACCGTCGACGACCTCGAAAGTAACACGACCTACGTCTACGTGGCGAAGGCGACGGCAAACGGCACCACGGTGACCGGCGAGGAAGTGACGTTCACCACGGATGAGGAAGAACGACCGACGGAGCCGTTCGGACAGCGCGTCTCCGCGTTTGTCCATCAATTGTTGGAGGACCGGGACGGCGTCCGTGGCATCGGCCCTGATGTTGCTGAGTTCGTGCTCGGGAACAACCCGGCGGCTGATAAGATTCCGGACCACGCCGGGCCGCCTGACGAGGGTGAACGCGGGCCGCCGGACCAGGCCGGTCCCTCTGATGAGGACGACGAGGATGAGGAAGACGACGAGGATGACGAGGAGCAGGGTCCGCCGGACGATGCGGGACCGCCATAGGAGCTAATCCGGATACTCGCGCTACCGATCCTCGTTCATCCCGTATCCAATCCCGGCGGATAAATCCGTTTTAGGTGTTTTGCAACGTCGAAACGGAACTCGCGACGACTCCGTCGGCTGCCGCATCGGGGATTGAGGGAGAAAGGAAAGTTCAGGAACCTGGCTGAGGTGTGTAACCGGACCCAGACCCCTCTAGGAGTTCAATCACTCTTCCGAGGTGGACCGTGTCGATCGGACTACCGTCGTGAACTCCCCGAGGACCGACGAGATGGTAAACGCAATCCGTGACCATCGGCGATCGGTCCAAACGGGGTCGAACTCCCGTGTCCACCGGCCCGTTTGTCCCTGGTCGACGGACAGCCGGAGCCAGGTTGAAAAATCGCGGCGCGGTTCACGCGCCGCCGTCACAACGGCCCGAAACGTGGCAGGTCGCTCGCCGACGTTCCGGACGCCAAGACGCAGACGGAAGGGTTCGTCCTCCTCGACTCGGTCGGGAGCAGTGAACTCGACGAGTTCGAAGGAGGGTTCCGGACGGGCGAGTGTCGCCCGGGTCTCAGAGCTGAGCCGCCACCCGGCCTGACCGACCGTGATGACTGCCTCACTAGTCTCCAGGGGGGCTGGGATAACGAAGCCGACATACCCGGAGGGACGCTCCGAATCGTAAGCCGGGACCCAGCCGGCGGCGGGCAGCCATCGGATCGCGGTCGGCATCCCGGGCGCAGCCGATACCGTAGTGTCCTCCGTCCTGAGCCTGAACGTCGAACGAGTGATCCCCTCACCTCCGCGGACTGCTGCGAGGAGGTACCGAGTGCCCGGATCGTAGGCGAAGCCAAGCTCGTTTGGGCCCGCTGCGTGGATGAGGGCGTCCTGCGCTGCGACACGGCTGATCGTCACTGGAGTTCCTCGCACCTCCTGAGTCGTCCCGACGGGCTCGGGCGTCCGAAGCGGCGTGTCAGTCGGCGTCCCCTCCAGCATCGGGTTCACCGTCCGCGTGTCGTTCCCGGGGTCGCGTCCGAACATCCCGGCACAGCCGGCACTCCCCGGGGCGACTACGGTCGCGGCGAGTCGGAGGAATCGGCGGCGAGATGACACCGTTCGTTGTGTGCTTCCCTTTGAGCCACGCGTTTAGTAGTTCCCCCCATTGCGCGCCCTTGCGATGGGGTTACCCGGGAGTTGACGTCCGACGGCTCGTGTTCGTCGCTGCGTCGTACCAGGCTGGGCGTTCGACAGTCGTATTCTCCGCATCCAGGAGTTCGAACTGAACCGTCACCGTCACGTTCCTCCCGGACCGGATCGTCTCGAATTGGAGGTAGTACGACTGGACGAGTCCCCGTTCCGTGACCACCATTTCCAGCGTGATGTTTCGACCGTCCGGACCGGTTCCGCGGGGGATTCGATCGACAGTGTCCCGGAGTACGTACAGCGTTCGACCGTCGACGTCGGTGGTTCCGGCGACTGTTGCGTTCGCCCCGCGAAGCGCCCCCTCGATTCGAGCTTGCGCGGTCGGATCGAAGAACACGCCGAGACCGCCGGGCTGGGGGTCGTAACTGACGCTTCCGTTCGGCGATATTCGACGTTCGACGGCAGTAGTCCCGTTCGTCCAGTAGTCGACGTCGGTGTCGCCGAGGCCGACCGCGGTCGGGTCGACCCCGCCGGCGGCATACGAGACGAACCGTCGGGGTTCGTCGATCCTGACCACCAAGGTCACGTTCCCGAGTACGGTCCCGTTGTCGGTCACCACCGTCTGTCGTGTTCGGTGGGCGTAGGACTGGCCCGAGAGGGTGCTCTCATGGGCGCGAGCGAGCGTCTCAGGGTTGACATTATCAGCGTCGATCCCCGGGGGGTACTCGGGACGGGAGGTCGCAGTTGGGGTAATGCTGGGCGTCCCTTCCAGCATCGGGTTCACCGTCCGCGTGTCGTTCCCGCTCGTCCGGTCCAGAGGGAGTCCGCTGCAGCCTGCCCCGATCACGATGAGGGCCAGAACCAGCGTAGCGAGAGTCCCCGAGCGCACGGTCGGGTGTCGGACCCGGAGGGGCGTTAAGCCTGTCCCGGTCAGTCGTCGCCAGCGACGGCCCCATCGC
>CAZCXJ010000027.1:0-26376 GCA_964502585.1 uncultured Candidatus Halobonum sp. | reverse complement strand
AGGCGGTGTTCTGCTCGCAGCCGACCGAGCGGGGAGTCGTGGAGTACATGACCGATCTCCGTGAGCGGGCGGCCGCATACGGCCGGGATCCTGACTCTCTGGCGTTTTTCCCGGGGGTCGTCCCGATTGTCGGCGAGACGGCGGAGGCTGCCGAGGCGAAGCACGCGGCGCTTCGCGACCACATCGACGTCGAGTCGTCGCTCGCGCTGCTGTCCGGCTTTCTCGACATGGACCTCTCGGAACTGGACCCGGACCAGCAGATCGAGCACATCCAAACCGACGCGATTCAAGGAACGATGAACGCGTTCACCCGAGCCGAACCGGATCGGGACTGGACGGTTCGCGAGGTGGCCGAGTTCTCCGGATTGGGGACGACCTCCCCGATCGTCGTGGGCACGCCGGGTGAGGTGGCCGACGAGCTGGAATACTGGTATCGGGAAGTGGGGGTCGACGGGTTCAACGTGAAGGAAATCGTCCGGACCGGGTCGTTGGACGATTTCGTCGACCTCGTCGTCCCGGAACTGCGGGCGCGAGGGCTTCTCCGCGAGAGCCCAGGCCGCCAGACTCTCAGAGAAACGCTGTTGGGGACCGGTCCCTACCTCTCCGGCGACCATCCAGGCCAGCGGTGAAGGCCGGGAAACTGCCGTTGAGTTGGCTACGGTTTACACTGCCGGCGGCGGCATGTTTAAGTCCTCCCAGGCGTCACTATGGGATGACGCTTCGTTGGAGGGCCGAAGCGTCAGCGGGGACCACTCAGGGCGGCTCGCCCGCGCCGCTTTGGCGCGGGCATTCCACCCTTTCTGCCGAAATCACTACCAAAGACCGTTATCCACTTGGCGGATTCAAAACGAGCGCGTCCAAGAGCACGATCCCTGCTACGACGATTCCCGAACCCCCGACGCCGACAGCAGGCATCCAGGGAAGGGTCCCGGCAAGGAAGACGGAGAGTAGCGCCGCTCCGATGGTCGCTAACACGAGATCGGAGCGCTCAAACCTCACCACGTAACTGCACCGGCTCTAATTACATATAATTAAGGGTGTCTCGCGGCCCGGGGTGTCCCCGCCACGTCGGGGTCGCTCACATACGGTGACGTCCCCCCTCGAGCGGTCCAGGTGGGTCCGAACGACCGGAATGAGGGGACGGGGATTCGAACCCCGGAACTCCTTCGAGACGGGTTCTTAAGACCCGCGCCGTTGACCACTTGGCTACCCCCTCACTGCAGTCTACGTTCGGAGGGATCTAAGGGCCCGGGAGGTTTAGCGTTCTTCGGTCCCGGGTGAGAGTAGGTCCCGAAAGGAACACGCCGCGGTCAGTCAGGGTCAACCAACACTCGGTCCAGTGTGACTACCTTGCCGCTGTCTGCGGCTGGATCCTCAACCAGATGACCGAGACACACGGCCGTTCCAGCCGGGGTGAAACACGCGACACGAGGAGCGGTCTTGCTGTGGTCGTAAGTCTCGAGCCCTTCAGTCCCGAGTACCCCCGGCGCGTACACCGGTGCGCCGTGGGCAACCTCGCGTGCCGCGGACTCCGCGATAACGACACGCGGGAGTTGTGAGAGCGCCGTCTCGGCTGGGGCGACGATTCCGCGGACCGGAGTGTCGTCCCCTTCTTGAGCCCATACTAACGCATCGGCCAGATCGTGGAGGGAAACGAGATCGCGGTCATCGAAGGGCGCGGCTGCGGTTCGACGCAAGTCACCCATGTGAGCACCCGTCCCGAGTGCTAATCCGAGATCGTGACAGAGTTTCCGAACGTACGTCCCGGCCTCACACCGAATCCGGAGGAGCACGCGGCGCCTGCGTCGATCGAGGATATCGAGCGAGTGCACTTCCCGGACACGAAGCTGACGACGGACGGCACTCTTGCGGGGCGGCTTCTGATAGATCTCACCCTCGAACTCTGCGAGGATAGATTCGAAATCTGCCGGAATCGGGGCATGGAGTTCCAGTACCGCGACGTACTCCTTCGGTGAGTCCGCAAAAAGTCCCGCAAATCGCGTCGCAGTGCCGAGCAGTGTCGGGAGCAGTCCAGTGACCTTCGGGTCGAGCGTGCCGGTGTGTGCGGCCCGACGGACGTCGATATCGCCGTCGCTCGTCATACGCGCCGTTTCCGCGACGAGGTCCCGAACCCACGCCGATACCTCGTGTGCGGATGGGCCAGGTGGTTTGTCGAGCGGCACGACTCCGAACTCGAGCAGTTCCGCGACGGTCCGGTCGTCTGGTGGGGGCCGCATCGATCAGAAGTCGTATCGGACGCCCTCGACGGGGGTGGATCCCTCATCCACAGCGGGGTCATACGCCTCCACAGCGTTGACGAGGAGTGACGGGACCGTCTCCTCCGCCCAGCGGCCCGTGTTCACCGCGAGGTCATAAATCGAGAGATCCGTGATGTCGATCCCATACAGTTCCCGGTACCGCTTGGCCTCGCTCGTCTCCCGGCGGCGGGTCTCTTCCCGGGCTGCACTCACGGGCTTGTTCTCCCGGGCAGCAACGCGAGCGGCCCGCACTTCGAGGGGAGCATCCAGCCAGAATTTCATATCGGCGTGCTCCGCAGCAAGCCAACCTGCGAGCCGGGACTCGATGACTACGTCATCACGGTCAACCGCGGTCTCACGGAGCCGACGATCGAGTTCCCTGTCGATCTCCGCTTCGTCCTCGGCTGTCTCGTTGAGTTCCACCGTCGTGAGACCCCGATCGGCCGCCATCTCTCGGAACACCTCACCACCCGAGACGTGATCCAGCCCGAACTCAGTCGCGAGCGCGGCCGCGTTGGTACTCTTCCCACTCCCCGGCGGGCCGGAGACGGTGATCAGCATGTCCACACTCGGATAGGTGAACTAAAAGAGGTTGTCCATGTCGGTCGACTCGGATACGTCGTCCGAGCCTGCCAACTGGACACGCGTACGCGCCAGGACGGCCCGGCCGAAGGGCTATCCGACTTCGGTCCTAACGGGATTCCAATGGACGGCGAAGTAGTCGACCTGTTCACTACGCCGGAGGGTTCGGCCCCGATGGAACGGCAGGAAGCGATCGAATGTGTCGAGGGCGGGATCAAAGGCGACCGGTATCTCACTGGCGACGGGTACTACTCCCCGTACGATGTCTGTCAGGTGACTTTTATCACGGGTGAAGCGATCGAGACCATCCAAGCCGATCATGGCATCGACCTGACCGACGGCCGTCACCGCCGGAACGTGGTTACTCGAGGCGTCGGTCTACATGACCTTCTGAAAACGACGTTCCGGGTAGGGGAAGCGACCTTCCGTGGGACGCGTCCCCGCCCCCCGTGTGCACACGTCGAACAGGTCGCCGACGAGGAGGGCGTCACCCGGGCCCTTACCGAGGGCCGAGGTGGCATCTGTGCGGACGTACTGGAGGGAGGCACCGTCACGGTCGGCGATGGGTTCGAACTCGTCAAGGATGATCCGCGGACCGTCGGGCGTAAGATCATCGACCGTCTGCGCTAGTCAGCGGGATCCTCCGGAAAAAAGAACGGCGTCGATCCCTCTTATCGCTCCACAACCACCCCGACGTCATGTGCTTTCCGGGCGGCACCGATCGTGAGTGAATGATACGCCTCACCGAGTTCACCCCGAATGAGAAGATCCTCGAACCCACCGAGAACTGCGACATCCGACACGACGTCGGCGACCGCGTGGGTGATTCCTTCCCGCGGATCGTCGGTCAGGTATGGGGTCGTGGCGTTGGTCACCCGCTCGACGAGGGTCGAGTCTGTGTGGCCGGCGGGATCGACCTCCGCAACCAGGTCCTCCCCTCGGAACGAGATATCGAGTCGAATGCCGGTGGCCTGGTCTCGGGGCTGAAGCTCCAGATGGCCGTCCCGGCCATCGAACCGGACCGTGTCGGCCACCGACCGGCGAACAGGCGTGCCCTGCTCGACCACGCCCACGTCCCCGATCGCTTCGGCGACCGCCGGATTCGGCAGCCCCGCTGGGTGTCCGACAACGTTCGCAGGCGCGAGCCCACACGAGTAACAGAACCGGTGTTCCGGCCGGGCAAACGACCACGTGTCTCGAACGCCCGTCACCTCCGCGGCAGTCACACCGCACAACCCCAGCGGACCCAGCGCATGCTCGGCGACGAACGATCGCTCGTCGCCGAGAAGGTCGACACGGACGTCCGCCTTCTGAACGTGATCGAGGGTCGCGGGCGTTCCGTTGATCCGGATCCCCGGGTCGTCCGAGGGCTCGACCCGGATTTCGGAGCCGACGACCGGCTCGGCAACCGTCCTCATCAAGGGACCTCCCGGTCCGGACCGTCGCCAGCAGGCCGATCTGGCGAGCGGGCCTCCGGACCCGAGACCCGGTCGAGAGTGGCCTCGATTAACGCCAGACACTCCGCATACTGCGTGTCGTCGAAGGTTCGAGCATTCGGTTCTCCGGTACCGAGCGCGAGTTTCGCCTCCCCGGGAATCCGGGCGAAAGTCCCCGGGGCAGGGAGCCACTCGTACGCCCAATCGCCGCGAACCAGTTCCGCGGCGGCCTCGGCGGCCGCTCGTAGGTTATCCGGCGGGATGGCTCGTGATGGTTCAGTTCCGGACTCATAGACCACTTCCGAGACGGCTTCCACTGCAGCGAACCGTCGTCTGACGGCTTGTCTCGTCGTCGCTGGCGTGGTGGCAACTGACAAAACGACGCTCAGGCGGTCCTCGTGGTCGACACCGACGAGGTCGAAAGTCGTCAGTCCGGTGGTGAACACTCCCGCTCCGTCGTGCTCGACCGGATAATGCTCGTGGCTAGGGCGGGCGGCATTCAGGACTGCCGATAGACGGGTGGCGGCGGTGCGGAGACGGGCGTCAACGCTTGTCGCTTCTGGCTCGAAGGTGACGCGGACGGTCCCTGTTCCACGGTGAACGGTGGCCAGACGGCCCGCTAGCGGTGCGACGACTAGCCAGGCGCCGGGGGCGCTGGTCAGTTCCGGGTAGTGGAGCTTCACCTCCGGACGACCGTCAGCGGCCGTGGTTGCGGCCGCCACCCGCCCGGCCGTTCCGGCCTGCGGGCCCTGATAGCCCTCATCCGTCCGGCTGACTGCCGTCACATCGAGGTCGCCGGTTCCCGCGACGATGAGGTTTATCGGCTCAGGCGAGACTTTCCGATCCGGTTCGGATCCGGTCGCCGCGACCGCCGCGGCCTTGTCGGTGACGGTCTCGGGGGGCGGAAGGGTAGCGTCCTCGTCGTCGGCCCAGTCGGTGGAATCGCCGGTCACTCCAGAACCCCCATCAGGTCTGCCGTCGCGGTCGCCATCACCTGCGTTGCCGTGAGCAGCTCCTCGACCGGGACGTACTCGTCCGCGACGTGTGCCTGATCAAGGAGTCCGGGCCCGTAGACGATACACTCCTCAATACCCGCGTCATTGACCACGAAGCGTTGGTCGTCCGATCCCGGGGACACCACGAACTCCGCGTCCCGGTGGACGTCCCTGACGTGGCCCATGTAGGTCCGGGCGAGTTCGCAGTCATCGGGAACGATCGCCGGTTCGGCGAACATGATTTCCTCGTATTCGGTCGTAGCGCCGGTCGCCCGCTCAGTCGCCTCGAGGAGGTCTCTGATTTCTGCACGGGCGCTTTCGACAGTCTCGCCAGGGACCAGAACCCGGTAGAACGTGGCCGTACATCGGTCCGGCACGACGTTCTCGGAGTAGCCGGCGTCGATCATCGTCGCCGAGATGTCCGCCCGGCGTGATTCCGGGGGTGTTACCGGGAGATCAGTGGTTCGTCCGTGGAGTTCATCGGCATGCGAGTCGACCCGGGACAACAAGTCGTTCATCGCCATCAGTGCGTTTTCACCGTCGTGAGCCATGCAGCCGTGAGCCGTCCGTCCGTGGGTTCTGATCCGGAACTTGAGCACTCCGCGGTGACCAAGACAGACACGAGACGAGTCGAAACACTCGGTATAAACACAGTAGTCCGTGTTTTCCGGGGTGACGTACCCCTGCCGGACGAGATAACCGAGGCCGGTGAAGCCGCCGGTCTCTTCGTCGCAGGTCATACTTTGAGTGACCGTTCCCGCCAGCGCCCCAAGGTCGGCGAGGGTGTCGACCGCAAACAGGCTGGCCGCGATGCCCGACTTCATGTCGCTACTCCCACGACCGTAGATACGGCCGTCCTCAACGACGGGACCGTACGGGTCGCGGGTCCATCCTTCGCCGGCAGGGACGACATCGAAATGGCCGGTGAAATGGATGTCAGGACCGTCACCGTTCCCCCTGCGACCGATGACGTTCTCTCGGGCGAACTCCGTCCGGTCCGGATAGTAGGTTGCGACGACGTCGTCGGGCACAGCGACGCGCTGGACGTCGTATCCCCGGTCGTCAAGCGCGGTGGTCAGGAAGTCGACGGACTCGGGATAGTTCCGCCCCGGGGGGTTCTCAGCGTCGAGCCGGATGAAGGACTTGAGAAAGTCGACGAGGTCTTCCTCCCGTGTCTCGACCGCGTCCCGAATCCTCGCGGGCGTAACCATCAGACGTCACGACCTCCGTCGACCTCGAGAGCCGTTCCGGTGATCATCGCCGCCTCGCCGCTCGCGAGGAACGCGGCCGCATGCGCGACGTCCTCCGGTTCCGCGAGCCGACCCAGCGGGATCGTTTCGGCCATTCCCTCGACCGAGAGGTCGCCGGCAGCGAACTCCGGGAGCATGTCCGTGTCGGTAGCGACCGGACAGATGGCGTTGACCCGGATCGAGTCTTCCGCGAGTTCGTGCGCGAGCTGTTTCGTGAGCGTGATCATCCCTCCTTTGGAGGCGGCGTACGCCGACAGGCCGGTCCGGGGCCTGATGCCAGCCGTCGATGCCGTGTTCAGGATCACCCCACCGCCCTGTGTTTTCATGTGTGGAACAGTGTACTTGGCACCGAGGAACGCGCTCTTCAAATTGACCGCCTGTACGCGGTCCCAGGTGGCCTCGGTCACGTCCTCGACCGGCGTCGACTCCTGAGGAATCCCGGCGTTGTTGTGAAGGACATCGATGCGGCCGAAGGCGTCGACCGTCTCAGTCACGAACCGTTCGACGTCGGAAGCGTCGGAGACGTCCGCAGTAACCGCGATGGCCCGCCCACCACGGTCCCGTACCGCCTCGGCTGTCTCGGCGGCCGCCTCGCCATCGACGTCGACAACGGCCACATCGGCGCCCCGCTCGGCGAACAGGTGGGCTGTCGCGCGACCCATGCCCGAGCCCGCGCCGGTGATCGCTGTGGCGGTGTCCGAAAGCGTCATACCCGCCGGTCACCGGGAGGTGGTTTGAAGCTGTCGCCGGATCCCTCGGATAGACTTCGGCGCGAGGATACGACGGGCGAACAGCGTTCAATTGGCTGGCAGATCGACGTCGTCCCCAAGACCGATCGCGACGTTCTTCGTCTGGAGGTACGACTCGAGTGCCTCCAGGCCTTTCTCGCGGCCGAACCCGGAGCGTTTGAACCCGCCGAACGGCGTCTGGACCGTGTCCCCGAACCACTTGTTGACGTACACGTTGCCGGCCTCGAGTCGTCGAGCCAGTCGATGTGCCCGGGTGATATCGGTCGTGAACACCCCGCTCACGAGGCCGTACTCGACGTCGTTGGCTATCTCCAGCGCTTCCGCCTCCGACTGGAACGGGATCACCGATAACACCGGACCAAAGATCTCCTCCTGAGCGATCCGCATATCCGGATCGACGTCGGTTATCACCGTCGGCTCGACGAAGTGACCCGACCGCTCGGGGACGCTTCGGCCGGTCAGAACGGTCGCTCCCTCGGCTCGGGCCACCTCGAGGTAGTCGGTCACTTTTTCGAACTGCGCCGCCGATGCCAACGGTCCCATGTCGGGGTCCTCGGCTCCCGGACCCAGGGTGTACCCCTCTGCGATGTCAACCATCCGTCCGACGAACGCGTCGTGGATCTCCTCGTGAACGAGTGCACGGTCAGCGGCCGAACAGACCTGGCCCGCGTTCGTGAAGATGCCCGTCGCGATCCAATCGGCCGCAGCGTCGAGATCGGCGTCGGGGAACACGAGCGCCGGGTTCTTTCCTCCGAGTTCGAGCGTGACTGGCGTTACCGTCTCGGCGGCTGTCTGCATGATTCGTTGCCCTGTCGGGACGCTTCCGGTGAACGTAATCGTGTCCACGTCTTCGTGGCCGGTGAGTGTCTCGCCGGTCGGGGCTCCGGGGCCCGGAACGACGTTCACGACGCCGGCCGGAACGCCCGCCGCAGAACAGAGGTCCGCGAGCCGGAGGGAGGACAGCGGAGTCGTTGGCGCCGGTTTCAGAACGACCGCGTTGCCAGCGGCGAGGGCGGGGGCGACCCCGCGGGCGAACAGGTTACCGGGAAAGTTCCAGGGGGTGATCTGAGCGCTCACCCCGTATGGTTCCCTGACGGTGTAATCGACCTGGTCGGGACCCATCGGGACCGTCCGTCCTTCGAGTTTGTCGGCTGCCCCGCCGAAGTACTCGAAGTATCGGGCGGCGCCCTCGAAGTCGCTGGCCGCCTGTGACTGCGGCTTTCCCTGGTCAGCCGTCTCGACGGCTGCGAGTTCGTCCGCGTGTTCACGAATGGTCCGAGCAACCCGGGTGAGGATCCGACCCCGCTCCTCCGGTGGGGTGTCCCGCCAGTCTGCGAACGCATCCTTCGCGGCGGCCACGGCGCGATTGACGTCAGTCGCGGTCGCTGCTGCCACCGTCGCCAGTGGTTCGTCGGTTGCCGGGTCGGACGTGACGAGCGAGTCACCGCCGTCGACGAATCGGCCATCGATGTACAGCCCACAACCGTCGTAATCGAAGTCGAAGTCAAGCGCCATGTCTGGTCCTGCGTTGCCGACCGGATTAACTCTGTAGGCTGGCCTGTACGAGGGATTGATCACAGGCAACTTTACCCTCGTCTAACGGAGGATGGATGAGTAGGAACGTTGTTCGATATAAAGACGAGCAAATTGGAAAAAGTCCTCGAAATGTCCGAAACCCACGCCCCACTATTTAATTACCCGAGGAAGCTTTAATAGCGGTCCTAGCCAGTGCTACGGCATATGCCTCCAACCCAGTCCCCGGATGATCGTCCCCGGACAGGACGACGGTCCCTGCTCAAATCCGTCGGAGTGGCGGCCGCCGCGACGCTCGCAGGCTGTTCCGGCGGGACGGACGAGGAGCCCACGGACGGTCAGGACGGGACCGACGGCACGATGGAACCGGACACGGCCACCGAGACACCCCAGCGTGGTGGGGAGCTGACCGTCGGCTTCGAAGCCGAGCTGACGGGGTTGGACCCCCACCAGACCTCCAGCGTCGTCTCGTGGGTCGTCGTCTACAATATCTGTGAAACCCTGGTCACCTTTGAGGAGGGCGCTCTGGCGGGCCGGTTGGCAACCGACTGGGAAATCGGCGACGACGGTCTCAGCTACACGTTCACCCTCCGTGAGGGCGTCCAGTTCCATCCGCCTGTCGACCGGGAACTGGTCGCCGAGGACGTCGTGTACTCCTTCGAGCGGATGAATCAAGAAGGCGCGATGGGATCGGATCTGTCCGCGCTGGAATCCGTCGAGGCCACCGGCGAGTACACGGTGGAATTCACCCTTGGGGACTCTTTTGCCCCGTTCCTGAACTTCCTTGCACGGGTGCCTTGGGTGATCGTCCCGGAGGAAGCGGTTCAGGATCAGGGCGGAGAACTCGGGGACTTTCAAGAACCCGTCGGGACCGGACCGTTCCAGTTCGGCGAGTATGAGCAAGGGAACTTCCTCCAGCTCGATGCGTTCGAGGACTATCGGGGTGAGGTCCCGTATCTCGACCGCGTGCGGATCGAACCGGTTCCCGACGTCGACTCGCGTGTCGCGGCCTTGCGGTCGGGCGATATCGACCTGGCACGTGCGGTCCCGGGTCGAGACGCGGGGAGCGTAGGCGATGACCCGAACACGAAACTGATCGAACAGAAGGCGACCGCCTGGGCACAGGTGCATTTCAACTGCTCGGAGCCCCCGTTCGACGACCCGGCAGTGCGGCGGGCGATCGCACACGTCATCGACCGGTCGGCGGTCGTGGAAGCCGGGGTGTTCGGCTACGGTGAGCCGGCCTGGCAGCCGTATCCCGAGGCCTCGACCTGGCACTTTGACCTCGGCGACGCCCCCCGGACGCGGGACGTCGAACAGGCTCAGGAAATCCTCGAGGAGGCGGGGAACCCACTCGAAGGGGAGACGATATCGTTCAAATCGAACGGGCGGTACCAGATCATGGAGACCACCGCGGACCTGCTGGTCGCGCAGTTAAACGAGGCCGGGATCGACGCGGAGACGGAGGTACTCGAGTGGGGCACCCAGCTCTCGGACTTCGTGAAGGGGAACTTCGGCGCAATGGCCTTCTCGGTCCCGTTCAAGATCGACCCGGACCGGCACTATTACGGCTTCGTCCATCCCGACTCCAACCAGTGGAACAAGTACGGCGAGGAGCAACCGGACGCCGAGCGCATGTACGAGCTCGTCGCGCAGGGGCGCCAACAGACGGACGAGAGTCAGCGCGTGGAGACGTACACCGAGTTCCAGAAGCTGGTCAACAAGAACGTCCCGTGGGTCTCCGTCGCGCGAACGGACGACCTGATCGGCCTCCGAACCGAGGTTCGCGGATACACCTCGTGGCTGCTGCCGTACACCCGTTATTGGACGATGTTCAAAGCCGACGCCTAGCGGGATGACGACACGCCTCCACGAGTACGCGCTCAAGCGACTACTGTGGGCAGTGCCCGTCCTGCTGCTGGTGTCGTTCATCGTGTTCGGACTGGTCCGGCTCGTCCCCGGCGGTCCGGCCATCGTGATGTTGGGATCGGACGCCGATCCAGCGAGGATCGAGGCGGTTCGCCAGGAGTTAGGGTTGAACCAGCCGCTCTGGCGCCAGTACCTCGATTACATGGCTGGAGTGCTCCAGGGCGACTTCGGCCGGTCGTACGTCAACAACCAGGCGGTGAGCGAAGCCATCGCACAACGGCTCCCGACCACGCTGTTCGTGACGCTGTCGGGCTTCGTTGTCTCGCTCACGGTGGCGGTCCCGGCCGGGACGATCAGCGCACTCAAGCGAGGGACCGCCTGGGATGGGGCCGGGCTCACAATCGGGCTCCTTGGCGTGTCGATCCCGAACTTCTGGCTCGGGATCGTCCTGCTGTCGGTGTTCGGGGTCACGTTGGATTGGTTCCCCGTCACCGGCTACGTTTCGCCGCTCGAGGACCCGATTCAAGGGGTTCGGTACCTCGTCCTGCCGGGGATCGCACTCGGGACGGCCATGGCGGCGATCGTCACGCGGATGCTTCGGTCGGAACTGCTCGAAGAGATCGGACAGGATTACCTGGACGCGGTCCGGATGAAAGGCGTGAGCGACCTCCGAGTCCTGAGCCACGCCATGAAGAACGCGTTCATCCCGGTGGTGACGGTCATCGGCCTCCAGTTCGGCTATCTGCTCGGCGGGAGCGTCATTATCGAGACGGTGTTCACGATCCCGGGTATGGGACGGCTCCTTATCAACGCCATCACCAGCCGGGATTACATCATGCTTCAGGGCATCGTCCTCGTCTACACGACCGGATTCGTCCTCGTCAACCTGGGGGTTGACCTGACGTACTTCTATCTTAATCCGCGGCTGAGGGACAACACATGACTGGGGACGACCAGACGACCGGCGGCGGCAAGGCCGCGTCGAGCCCCGACGACGATCGCCGCGACCGGGGATTGCGACGGATGCCCAGCGACATCCCCGAGGCGGGCGTCCGCGGGGACGGGATCGCGGTCGATGGCGGGACGGGACTGGCCGACGGGGCCGATGGGCCTCCGGCGGCCGACGTCAGCCCGGCACTCAGACGCTTTCGAGCCTTCTCGAGTCGGTTCGTGCAGAATCGGCTCGCGATGGCTGGGTTCCTCCTGTTGGGTACGTTCGTCCTGGTCGCCGTGTTCGCCCCCGAAATCGCGCTCTACGAGTTCGACGCGACGAACGTCCCGGAGCGGTTGGCGTCCCCCAACGCCGAGCACCCGTTCGGGACGGACCGGTATGGGCGGGACCTGTTCTCGCGGGTGGTCTTCGGGTCACGAATCGCGCTCCAGGTGGCCGTTGCCGTCCCACTCCTGTCAATGGTCGTCGGGGTCCCCATCGGGCTGGTCGCCGGCTACGTCGGCGGACGCGTCGACGACGTGTTGATGCGACTGATGGATGCGATCTTCGCGTTCCCCTCGATTCTGCTCGGACTGACGCTTGTCGCTGTGTTCGGCCGGTCGTTGACGAACATCATCATCGCACTGGCGATCGTGTTCGTCCCGCAGTTCGCCCGCATCACGCGTGGGAGTGCGGTCTCGGTCGTCGAAGAGGACCACGTGAAAGTGGCTCGGTCGCTCGGTGCCTCACACCTGCGGGTGGTCGGACTTCACGTGTTCCCGTTCTGTCTGTCGGCGATCCTCGTCCAAGCGACGATCGTCGCCGCGCTGGCGATCATCCTCGAGTCATCGTTGTCGTTCCTGGGCGTGGGTGTCCAGCCACCCCGTCCCTCTTGGGGACTCATCCTCCGGACAGGCAAGGGATTCGTCAACAGCGGCCAGTGGTGGTACAGCATCTTCCCCGGGCTCGCGATCGTGTTCTCGGTGCTCGGGTTCAACCTACTCGGGGACGGCCTCCGGGACGTCCTCGATCCCCGGACTGATCCCGACCAATGAGCGACCCCATGCCGCCCGGGCGGGCGGACACGCCCGACACGCCCGAATTCACGGCCGGCACGGAGGAGTCCCTGCTTCAGGTCGACGGGCTTACGACCCGGTTCTACACCGACGCCGTGGTGTCGGCGGTCGACGGGATTTCTTATCACCTGGAAGCCGGAGAGACACTGGGGATCGTCGGGGAATCCGGCTCCGGAAAGTCGGTGTCGGTCCGGTCGCTCGTCCGACTGATCCGACCACCAGGACGGATCGAGGCCGGGCGCGTCTTCTGGAAGGGCACGGATCTGCTGACCCTGTCCGACGACGCGATGCGCGCGGTCAGAGGGGCCGAGATCGGGATGGTTTTCCAGAACGCGAAGGCCGCGTTCGATCCCACGTACACCGTCGGCGCGCAGTTGGTCGAGGCAGTCAGGGCCCATCGGGACGTCTCGCGGGGGGAGGCGAGAGACAGGGCCGCGGAACTCCTTTCGGAAGTCGGGATTCCCAACCCGGCGGCGAACCTGAACGCGTACCCGCACGAGTACTCCGGTGGGATGGCTCAACGCGCCATGATCGCGATGGCGCTGGCCGGCGAGCCGGAGTTGTTAATCGCCGACGAACCGACCACGGGACTGGACGTCTCCATCCAGGCACAGATTATCGATCTGTTCCGCCGACTGGTGGACGAACGGGAGATGGCGCTCATTCTCATCAGCCACGATCTGGGTGTCGTCTCGCAAGTCTGTGAACGGTTGCTGGTGATGTACGCCGGCCGGATCGCGGAACGTGGCACCCGTGTCGACCTGCTGGAAAACCCGAAACACCCGTACACGAAGGCGTTCCTCGACAGTATTCCCGACGTGACTCGCCCCGGCGAGTTCGATTCCATTCCCGGAGCGCCACCGGACCTAGCGGATCCGCCTGCCGGCTGCCGGTTCCATCCCCGTTGCCCGGTCGCCGAGTCCGGACTGTGTGACGTCGAGGATCCGGCCGAGATCCCGTTCGGCGACGATCACGCCGCGGCGTGTCACGCGTACACCGAAGCGTACGATGGTCCAGCGGAGTTCGGTCGGTCGGAGGTGGACCAGTGAGCGACAACGGGGAGCCGGAACCGCTGTTGTCCGTCCGCGATCTCCGCACCTACTATCCCGTTACGAGCGGGATCCTTGGCCGTCACGTGGGTGACGTGAAGGCGGTCGATGGGGTCTCGTTCGACCTGTATCCGGGCGAGACGCTGGCCGTGGTCGGCGAATCCGGTTGTGGGAAATCATCGATGGCCGAGACGCTGGTCGGTCTCCGGAAACGGACCGGAGGTGAGATCGAGTTCCGTGGGGAACCGGCGGTCCACGATCGGGCGTTCCGGCGCGAGGTCCAGATGATCTTTCAGGACCCGTTCTCGACGCTCAACGAGCGAATGACCGTGGGTCGGATCGTCGCTGAACCGCTCGTCATCCATGAGGAACGCGCCGGAACGCGGGAAGCGTACGTCCGGGAGCTCCTCGACACTGTCGGACTCGATCCGGACCGGTATTACCGGGCGTTCCCGCACGAACTCAGCGGCGGGCAACGCCAACGGGTCGGGATCGCCCGCGCGCTCGCTCTGGAACCAGCCTTGATTATCGCCGACGAGCCAGTGTCCGCGCTCGACGTCTCGATCCAAGCGCAAATCCTCGAACTGCTCGACGGTCTGCAAGCGGAGTTCGGGCTCACCTACCTGCTTATCACCCACGACATGAGCGTCGTCCGTCAGGTAGCCGACCGTGTTGCCGTGATGTATCTGGGAGAACTCGTCGAACTCGGGGCTGTCGAGACAGTGTTTGAGAGCCCCCAACACCCGTACACGGAGGCGTTGCTCTCCTCGATTCCGCGAGTCACGGCCCATCCAACCACAGACAGGCGCATACGACTGGAGGGAACCCCGCCGGACCCGATCGACCCTCCCTCCGGATGTCGGTTCCATCCGCGGTGTCATCTAAAAGAGGAACTGTCGGCGGACGAACAGACCCGGTGTGAGACCGACCACCCGGTCCTCGAACCGGCTAACGGTCGACGAGTCGCCTGCCACTTCCGACCGGACGAACGGCGGGGCGAGGTGGAGTCGCCCATGGCGGAGCCGGAGGACCGATGAAGCGGGCACCCTGCGTGGGTGACCGTGCCCATCCCCGCGGCTTCGTCGCGTTCGACAACGCCGGCACGCTGTCCTCGCTGGTCGTCGACGAGGCGAGCGTGTCGGACGCACCGACGGTCGAGAAGGCGGTTCCCGCTGCACAGGATCGTGCGCTCGTGCTTGTCAACATAGCGTGTGGGAGGTTCGAGGCGTTCGAGACCGACGAACCCATTGGACGGGTGCTGGACCGGGAGGGGATCGGTGTCCGATCGGTTCTCTCCAGCCCGGCCGCCGGCGAAGTCAGTCCCGACCGGGTCCGCCGGGCCGTCCTCGCGGATCGAACGACGCCGGCGGAGGCCGTGGCCACCCAGGTTGCAGCCGTCCATCAACGGGCGAGGATGGATGGACCCGGTCCCGCGGTCGCCGTCCAATTGGTCGTCGATCTCGTCGCCGAACGGGTCTGTACGATCATTGGCTACGCACCTGTTCCTCGGCCGGATGCGCCGGCGGCCATCGAACGGGTCCGGGCAGCAGGGTGGGTCCCCTGTCTCGTCTCCGGCGATACGGCCCACGTGTTGGACGGGGTTGCAGAAGCGGTCGGTATCGACCTCCACCGGGTCCACGCCGACTGTACGGTGCAGGCAAAGGGCGATCGGATCGCCGCCTACCAGGCGGAAACGGACGGCCCGGTGGTGATGATTGGTGACTATGTGAACGATCGCAAAGCCTTCGTTACGGCGGATTACGCGATCCTCGTAGCGGAGCGGCCCCTTGAAGGAGCTCTGTCATCGCTGGCCGACGTCGTCGATGCGGTGGTACCGGACCTGGCCGGCGCGCTCAACGCCCTCGCCGACCACTATTCGACGTTCGCTACGCTCGACGCCGAGTAGGCGGGATTCACCTGGGGTCGTGTATCCGGGGGGACCGCGGAGACCACTGAACGGAGTTCGACCATTTCCTAGGACGGGCGGATGCTTTCCGTTTAAATAGACGCTTGGAGGAACATTGATGAGTGGTCATGCCTTCGGTCACGCCATGGCGACTGAACCGACAGCGGGACTCAACGAGGTCGAGCGGACCGACAAGGAGTACGTGTTCGGCACCTGGGCCTATCAGAAGGACGTCTCACCGACCGAGGTGGTCGGCGCCGACGGGGTCCGGTTCCGGACTGCGGACGGCGGAGAGTACCTGGACTTTTCCGGACAGCTGATGTGTTCGAACCTGGGACATTCGGCCGACCGAGTCGCGGACGCGATCGGTCGGCAGGCGCGCGAGGGGGCCTACTTCGCCCCGGGGTTTACCACCGCCCCACGTGCGGAACTCGGACGGAAGCTCGCCGACGTGACACCCGGGGACCTCCGAAAGACCTTTTTTTCGACCTCCGGCACCGAAGCCGTCGAAGCGGCCATCAAGATCGCGAGGTTTTACACGGGAAAAGAGAAGATCGTCTCGCGCTACCGGTCGTATCACGGGGCGACGTACGGGTCGATCTCGGTAACGGGTGATCCGCGGCGGCTTCCAGCCGAGCCGGGCATTCCAGGGACGATCAAGGCACCCGACCCGTACGCCTATGGGTCCACCCTGGATCCGATGGAGAGCGTCGACTACATCGAGGAGATGTTGATGCTCGAAGGGGACACCGTGGCGGCCGTCCTCGTGGAACCCATTGTCGGATCGAACGGGATCCTCGTTCCCCCTGATACATACCTTCCGCGGCTGAAGGAGGTCTGCCACGAGCATGGCGCGCTGTTGATTGCGGATGAAGTGATGGCGGGGTTCGGCCGAACGGGAGAGTGGTTCGGGTGTGACCTGTTCGACGTAGCACCCGACATCATGACCATGGCAAAGGGACTGACCGGTGCGTACGCCCCGCTTGGGGCGACCGTCGTCACCGACGAGGTCGCGGCGCATTTCGAAGACGAGATGTTCTGTCACGGACACACGTACTCAGGGCATCCGGTTGCGGTGGCGGCCGGACTGGCGGCCGTCGAAACGTATCAGGAGGAGGGCCTGATCCCTCACGCCGCGGAGGTGGGACAGTACCTGGGCGACCGGCTTTCGGAACTCGCGGACACCCATCCGAGCGTCGGCGAGACGCGGGGAGTCGGCCTGTTCCGCGGGATCGAACTCACGCGGAGCACCGAGGAGCGCGTCCCGTTCGGCGAGCGAGAGGACAAGATTTCCCCGGGCACGACGGTGGTCGACGACGTGGCTGCGGCGGCGATGGACGAGGGTGTGTACGTTGCCAACATGATTAACACGCTGATTATCGCGCCGCCGCTGACGATCACTGAATCGGACGTCGACGAGGCCATCACGGCCCTCGATACGGCGCTTGATCACTCAGACGCGGCGATGGACGGCTGACCGGAACACCGCCAGCGGGAAAGCCGGGTCGGGGTGTTGGAGTCCTACCCTTTCGTTTGATTGTGTTCAGATATTACTCGTCACTTGCCTCGTCTCTCGACTCATGTTCGAGGCACAGCCTATGATTTTAACAGGATTCAGTTGCTCGGAACACCTATGGATCAAACCGATGGGCGTGGAATGGAGATCGACGCGGTCGACATGGCGCTGCTGGAACGAGTCGAGACCGACTTCGACGTCAATCTCGAAGAACTGGCTACCGAACTCGACCTCTCCAAGTCGGCGGTTCACTACCGACTCAACAAACTCCGTGACAACGGCGTCATCAAGGGTATCTCGGCCGACGTCGATCCGCTCGCGTTCGGCCTGAACATGGCCATGATCACCAAGGTCAACGTCACTCACGAACGGGGCTACAGCGAGGAGGTCGGCTCCGCGCTCACCGAGGTACCCGGAGTCACCCAGGTGTACTACACCATGGGGGACGTGGATTTCGTAGTGATCTCCCGCGTTCAGAACCGTGAACAGATGAACAACCTCATCGATAACATCGTGGCGATTGACGGGGTCAACGAAACCGCCTCGCACTTCGTCATGAAGGAACTGAAAACGGACGACCGAGCGCTGGCGAACATGTCCGACGGGATGCGGGAGGCGGCGGTCGACGAGTAGACCGACAGAAACGTAGTTCAGCGGCCAGCCGTGCTCAGCTGTCCTCTCCTGGCCACCGCTCCACGTACACAGTCTCGTCGGTGTAGAACCGGACGACGTCTGCAGCCTGTGCATGAAGGTCGCCGAAGAAGGACTCGTTCCGACCGCCGAAGTGGAAGAAGGCCATCGGAGCAACGGTGCCGACGTTGATGCCCAGGTTGCCAGGGTCGGCCTCGTGGCGGAACTGCCGGGCGTCCGCTCCTCGGCTGGTGAACAGGCTGGCGGCGTTGCCGAAGCGGCTGCGGTTGAGTCGGTCGATGGCCGCATTGAGGTCCGGCACCGGTGCAAGGCCGAGGACCGGGCCGAAAATCTCCTCCTGAGCGATTACCATGTCCGCGGTCACGTCGCCCAGCACGGTCGGTCCGAGGAAGTTCCCGTCCGGGTATCCCTCGACCGTCACCGAGCGACCGTCGCGGAGGAGCGTCGCTCCCTCCTCGATCCCGGTCTGGATGTAGTTCCGGACGGCCTGCTCGTGGTCGGCCGTGATCAGGGCCCCGATGTTGGTCTCGGAGTCTAGGCCATATCCGACCGTCTGATCGTCCGCAGCTTCAATTGCGAGATCAACGAAGTCCTCGTACACGGACGCCTCGATGAGGGCGATGTCATTGGCGAGACATCGCTCACCAGCACAGGCACACGCCGAGGAGACTGTCTTCTCGGCGGCGTACGCGAGATCGGCCGACTCGGTGACGACAACGTGGTTCTTCGCTCCGCCCTGTGCCTGAACCCGCTTGCCCGCCGCCGCGGCCGTCTCGTAGACGTGTTTCGCGACGGGTGTCGAGCCGACGAACGAGATCCCTTCGATTCCGGGATGGTCGAGCAGTCCGTTCACCGTGTTCGCCGACCCGTTGACCAGCTGGACGACGCCGTCGGGGAACCCCGCCCGGTCGATCAGTTCGAACAGGCGACTGGCCACGAGCGGATCCCGTTCGCTCGGCTTGAGGATGAACGCGTTACCCGTGGCCACGGCGTACGGGAGGAACCACAGTGGGATCATTCCGGGGAAATTGAAAGGCGTGATTGCAGCAAACACGCCGAGGGGCTGGCGGACGGCCGATTCGTCGATCCCGGGAGCGGCGTTCGCGACCGTGCCGCCCCGGGCCAGCGAGGGAATTCCGCAGGCGACCTCGACGTTCTCGATCCCACGCCGGAGTTCGCCCCGAGCTTCCGCGAGCGTTTTCCCGTGTTCCCGCACCAAGAGTTCTGCGAGCTCCTCCAGGTTAGCCTCCAGCAATGACTTCAGTTCAAACAGCGGCTGAATCCGGGTTTCGACCGGTTCGCGGCGCCATTCATCGAAGGCCGCCTGGCCGGCCGCTACGGCCGCGTCGAGTTCGTCCGGGCCGCTGAATGGGACACGTGCGAGCGTCTCGCCGGTCCCCGGATCCACCACCGCTTGACCGTCATCCGTATCGACCGGCCGCCACTCGCCGTCGACATAGTTGCGGACCCGTTCTCCGGAAGACAGGGCCTCAAGGTCCATGTCGGGGCCTTCCGGGCACAGCGCTTAAGCGTTCGGTAGCGTTCTGCACGCGGGTCGGGATACAGCATCCTGTTCGAGAATCGTGAGGGTCTCGGACGACGTTTCGCAGTTTCCGTCGGAGGCCGTCAGTACGGTGTGTGCAGGCGACGCACGACCCCTGTTCCCCTTTGGTCGGGGCGCGACTAGCGGACGGCATGACACGACCACCCACGGACCCAGGATCGACGCCCCTAGAACCGGACGTCGAGGAGGTGGAACGGGGGACTCGCTGCCGGTCGCCGGGTGGCGTTACCCGCCGCCGGCTCCTGGCGGGCATCGGTCTCGGAATGGCGGTGGGAACTGCCGGATGTGCCGGGGTATTGGGCGAGACCGGCGGGTCGGCGGACCCAGGGAACGGTCCACCACCGCCGACCGCTGACAGGGACCTGCTCGTCCCGTATGAGTTCGGGCGCCTCCGCGATTCGATCACAGACGGCGGTCCCGGGAAGGATGGGATTCCGTCGATCGATGACCCGACGTTCGAGGCCGCCGCAGACTCAGGTCTCGAGGACTCCGCCGTCGTGTTCGGGGTCGAACGGAACGGTCAGGCGAAGGCGTATCCGCAGTACATCGTTGTGTTTCATGAGATCGTCAACGACGTTGTCGGGGACACGAACGTGGCAGTCACGTACTGTCCGCTCACGGGGACTGCCATGGGGTTCGAACGCGGGGACACGACGTTCGGCACGACGGGCAACCTGGTCCACAACAACCTCCTGATGTACGACCGTGGAACGGACTCGGAGTGGCCGCAGGTCCTCGCGACCGCGATCAAAGGACCACTTCAGGGGAGTCATCTCCGGGAATTCTCCGTGACGTGGACGACGTGGGGACGCTGGCGGAGGGCACATCCGGATACGGTCGTCCTCACCGAGGACACGGGCTACGCGCGGCGGTACGGCAACGACCCGTACGGGAACTACAATCCGGACCAGGGGTATTACGTTAGCGAGTCGACGCTGTTTCCGCGCCTTCACGAGGACGACCGGGCGCCGCTAAAACGGGTGGTGATCGGGGCCCGAACCAGCGACCGGGCGGTTGCGTTCGACAAACCCGCTCTCCGGGACGCTGGAGTCCTAGCAACGGCCGATGAGGAGTTTCTCGCGGCGTACGAATCCAGCCTCGACACCGCGTTCGTGTACCGAAACCCCGACGGGAGGACCGTTTCTTCCGCAGGAGATCAGGTTGAAATCGACGGTGAGACGTTCCTGCCCGCCGAACTCCCGCTGCCGGGCGTCCTCCGGTTCGACGCAATGTGGTTCGCGTGGGCGGGGTACTATCCCGAGACGGACTACGTCACATGAGCCCGTATCCGAGGAATCCGACCCTCAATGAGGTGTTACCGGGATGACGGGTGATGTAATCCGCGGAAGGGTTCGGGACGACCTTACCGCCCGCCTGGCACGTACCCAAACGGCGGTCCGGGCCGCCCTCGTCGACCGGACAGGCCGGATGATCGCCGGCGGCGCGACCGTCGGGTACCTGGTGTTGTACGCGGTCGCGGTTGGCGACCTCGGGCTCAATAACAGCGACAGGATAGGAGTGACGGTGGTGAATAACCCGGTCGGACGGGCCGGGGCCGGTGAGGCAGTCGCCTTGATCGAGGCTGGTCTCGTCGAGTACCTAGTCACTCCCGCGGGGATCTTGACCGGGATTGTGCTGGGGGCGCTCGTCGGGGTCAATCTCGCGGTGACGACACTGGTCTGGCGACGACCGGCAGCCTGCGGGGTCTCGCCGGCGACGGGGCTTCTCGCCGGGGTTCCGGCATTGTTGTCCGGGACAGCCTGTTGCGGTCCCCTGGTGTTGATCGTTCTGGGGATACAGGCGACCGGGACCCTGCTCACCGTCCTGTCGTGGGCACTCCCGGTCGCGGTGCTGTTGCTGATCGGCAGCCTCGTCTACGCCGCCGGGCGGATCGATCCGGCTGTCGGGACGGACCGCTGAACGGTTGTCAGCGATCAGGGAAAATGCTCTCGGGGATATACGCGCTAACGGTCCAATTTGGCGCATCGACCACTTCGCTGATCTTCAGGTCCATCGCAGCCGAACAGAGGATGTACGCCTCACTCCGAGTGAGCTCGCGGTGCTCGTGGAGGTGCGTAATCATGTGGCGAGTGGCTTTCTTCGTCGCTTCCATCAGGTCGGGGTCGATCCCCGTCGTCCCGTACATCGGTTCGTCCTGGCCAGTCGGGGTGAACGGGCCGGTCGTTGTAAACTCGGGTTGGGTGATATCGAGGTCCTTGCGAACGTCGAACCGGGCGGTCACGAACATCGGTGCCTCGATTCCCGTTACGCAGACCTCGCCGTCACCTTGTGCTGCGTGACAGTCGCCAGTGGAAAACAGCGCTCCCTCGTTCTCCACCGGGAAATAGACCGTCGACCCTGCGGTCATGTGCTTGACGTCCATGTTGCCCCCGGTCGATCGCGGCGGGAGGGTATCGTGTGCGCCGTCCTCTCCGGGGGCGACGCCGATGACACCCGGGAAGGGATCCAGCGGGACTTCGATCCCGTTGACGAACCGACCCACGTCCCCCTCGAGGTCCCAGATGTGGAGGCCGGGATCGGGGAAGTCCTCGGGAAGCAGGCCTAGTTCCATCTCCCCAGGGAAAAACACGTTGTAGCCCCAGCCCTTGTGCTGCAGATTCAGCAGTTCGACCTCGAGTACGTCTCCCGGCCGGGCGCCCTCGACGGCGACCGGTCCGGTGAGGGGGTGAACCGGATCGAACGACACGTCCACCACGTCGTCGACTCCGGTCTCGACGTCGATCTGTCGATCCACGGCGTCGCGGCATTCGAACCGAACGACGTCCCCGGGCTCGACCGTCAGGACGGGGTCGAGAGAGTTGTCCCATACGCTGTGGATGTTGCGGTCGGCATCCGACAATCGATGATCGATCTCGTAGTCGCTCGGCTGTGGGTCCTCGTGCTTGTCCGAGAGCGGATCCCCGTGCTCGTCCGCATGCCAGTGGTGCGGCATGCCTCCAGACATCGGGGCAGGGGTACATAAACCTCGGAGAGTGTCGAAATCGGGCAGGCGTCGATGTGGGCCGCTCAAACAGGATCGAACAGGGTCTCGCCATCCACCATATTGTCCGCGACCGTATCCAGGTCTAGGGTGACCCCGAGTCCGGGCTCTTCCGGAACCGTGATTCGCCCGTCCTGAATTACGGGCCCCTCAACGAGGTCGTCCCACCAGTCGAGTTCGTAAGAGTGGAACTCTACAGCCAGGGTGTTGGGGATGGCAGTACCGACGTGGGCAGCCGCGACCGTCGCGACCGGCGACGCAACGTTATGCATTGCAACCGGAACGTAGTACTGGTTGGCGACATCCGCGACTTTCCGGGTTTCCCGCATCCCACCCATCTTCGGAAGGTCGGGGGCGATAATGTCGACGGCGCCATCCTGGATCAACCGGCGCAGCGTCGTGACTCGATACCGGTTTTCCCCCGCGGCGATCGGCGTTACGGTCGAGTTCGTGACTTGGGCTTGAACCTCCAGGTTCTCCGGCGGCACCGGGTCCTCCAGCCACCAGACGTCGTACTCCTCGATGGCGTGCGCGAGCCGCTTTGCGCTTCCACCGGAGAACGTCCAGTGGCAATCGAACGCGACGTCAGCACGGTCCCGTACCCGCTCCGTCACCCGCTCCACGATCTCGGCCTTGTGACGGACCTCCCCAGGCCGGAGATGCCGGTTGGCGCGGTCCTTCTCGTAGCCTGATGAGACATCGAGGTCAAACTTCAGGGCGTCGTACCCGAGTTCCTCAACGACGCGTTCGGCTTCGGCGGCACACGCCTGCGGGTCCGCCTCCGCCTCGGTATGACAATCGCAGTAGACCCGGACATCGTCCCGATACTTCCCGCCGAGAAGCTGATAGGCGGGCAACTCCAGAACCTTGCCGGCGAGGTCATGGAGTGCCACCTCGATTCCAGATATTGCGGTGACGGTGATACCCTCCACGGAGCCTTCGCCACTCATCTTTTGGATGAGGTGTTCGTACAGTCGGTCGATGTCGAGCGGATTCTCGCCGACGATGAATGGTTTCATCCGCTCGATCAGTTCCGGGACGCCCGCCCCCCAGTACGCCTCGCCCGTGCCGGCGATGCCGGCATCAGTATACACTCGGACGAGTGTCCAGGGGAAGTTCCCGTCGACCATGGTCGTCTGGACGTCAGTGATCTCCAGGTCCCGACCACCACCGCGTTTGGCCCTGATTCCCATCGCGTCCCGCGAGAGGTTTCGCATGGTGTACTCGGCGTTGGGGTCCCGCAGGTCGGCATAGTCCGGGCTCATGCCTGTGAGTTCAGTCCAGCGGAGATAAACCCTTCCGTGGCCGGAAACTGCCCGGCGACCCGGTGGACTGCGTCCTGATATGCGCCACGGAAACGATGAGCCCGGTTCGGAAGGGCATGTCGGTGGTGGCGGATCTGCGAATCCGGACGCCCGGATTCAGCGGACCGATGCGGCCGACCTCAGACGGTGTCAGGAGGGGCGCCGTCGACGCCCAACTGGCGCTGGTGGGCGTAGTACGTGTGGATCGCCCCAACGACAGTGAACAGGATGGCGATGGCGGCGGCCCATCCCACGTCCGGAACGAGCCGGAACGGGTATGCGCCCGCCCAGACCGCCGCGACGACGGTGCTTGCGAACGCCCCCAGTCCGAGGTAGAACTCGCTCCAGGGGATCTCGTCACCGCGAACCACATCGAGATACACGTGGAGGTCCTCGCCCTCCGCGGACAGGACGACCTCATCGTCAGTGGATTCGTACTCGACGACGCCCGCGTCGTCCATTCGCGGGAGGTGGGTTTGATGAAGTGCGATGTAGACCCGGCGCCGTTCGTCAGCCGTTACCTCGGCGGGAGAAGTGTCGTTCTCCCAGGCAGCGACCTGTCGAGAGAGGTCCCGCAGCGTCGGCGGATTGTCCCGACCGCGCTGCATCAGATAGTGAAGCGTTCGTCTCCGTCGACCGTTGCTAAGGATATCGAATACGTCATCCTCGGAAAGGCCATCGTCCCCCGACCTTTCCACGGCCGACAGGTCGATACTGGGGGTCCCGTCCCCTTGGCCTGTCGAGCGTGATTTACTACTCATGGATGGCCACACCCAAACGTCCAAATCGGGCGAGTCCTCATAATACCTTGCTTGACTAACAAGTACGGAAAAGCTACAAATAGCTCCGTCTGACGTTGAATTCAGTCTCGGGGTCGGCGAATAATCACCTTATAATAAGCTGAAAAGTCGGATTAACCGGAGTCGGTCTCGAGGGTCGCCAGCCGATTCAGCGCGTACGTCATCCGGAGGATAGCGGCGGCGTCGCCGGGTGTGAACACGAGATCGTCACCTGCACGGACGTGCTCGAGCACGCGCGTGGAGGCGTGGGCGGGAGCCGCGGCGATCCCCGCGTCCCGTTCTACAGCCCACTCCATCACCCGGAGGTCGGACTTGCTGTCGCCCATCACGAGGACGAACGGGTCGGAAACGGCCAGCGCCTCGAGCGCGGCTTCGACACCCCGGGGCTTGTCGAGTTCCCGGGACGTCACCTCCGCGGCATCCGCCGGATAATAGCCGACGTCGATCCGCTCGAACAACTGCCTGACTTCCTCCGGGATGTCCGCGACCGCCCGCTCCGAGGAGACAGGGTCACTATTCGTATCCGCGAGTGCCGTCGCGATCTCGGGATCGGCGTCCGCGTAGAAGGCACGCGCCCACAGGGACCCATCGTCCGGTACGTCATGGCCGTCCAGTGCAGCCACGGTTGCCTCGCCTAGCAAATCGAGCAGCCAGCCGAGTCCCTCGTCGATCACCGTCGCCGCCGCGTCGCTCCCTGTCTCGGCGTTCGGTTTGAGCGTGACGTTGAACTCGTTGCCCTGGAGATGACACCCTTGGCGAACGGTCTCGGGAGCATCGCGGAGGACCCGAGCTCGGAGGGTCTCGAAGACGTCCTGGGTAGTGCGGTCAAGATCCTCGTACAGGAGCTGCTTCGTCTCCGGACCTCGGCCGGGGGTGAATACGCCGGCTCCGGCCTCGTATACCACCGACAGGTCTCCTGAATGAACGAGCTCGTTCCCGAGTCCCTGCACGAGAAAGCCCTTGACGTTCTCCAGGGTCTGACCGGTGCAGACGATAATTGGGACACCGTCCTCGTGAAACTCAGTGAGGAGGTGGAGAGTCTCGCGGGGGATTTCGTTGTCGGTGTCGCCCGCGGAACGGAGCGTCTCGTCGACATCCAACACGAATGCGTTCACCGCTCGGCCGTACTTCGCCCGGAGGTCCTGGGCGCCGAACGCTGTCTCCCGGTCAGCGCGGGCCGCGACGTCGGCCAGCACCACCCCGTCGATCGACGCGTCCGCGAACCCTGCCTCGATCGCCGCGCGCCGCTGGTTCAGTTCCTCCGTTGCTTCCTCCCATCGCTCGAGCGCCACACGTGAGTCGAGCGGGGGAAACAGGTCGACAAAATCGCGGTACGCCCGGAGCTCCGCGGTATCGTACTCGGCGTACAGTCGGTACAAAGCGTCGTAGGCGTCCACGGTCGTGAGTCGCTCCACCACGGCAAAAGGATTACCGGGTGCCAGCCAGTCGGCGACCCGCCGTCTGATGGGCCAGGTACAGCAGCGCGACCGGTGGGAACGGCAGTGCAAGCCCAGCATACAGCCACCGGAGCGGGCCAACACTACCCCGCTCAGCGTCAGCGGCGGCCGCTTCCGGTTGCGCCTCCCTGTTCCGTGCGTCCAGCGGTACGGCAGCGGCGACGACGGGCGCGAGCAAGAGTGTCGTCAGGTTCCGGACGGTTGCCCACAAAAAAGTCCCTTCGACCAGGAGCCGACGGTCGAGACCAATGAGCGCCACCCAGATGGCTGTCGCCACGACGATGAGCCGGATCCATGGCCCGTCGGCGGATTCCGGGCGACGATTATCAGGATCGAGGGGACGAGATCCCGCCACGGGCGTTGAAAGACGGGGATCCTCAAAAATCCTCTCGGCTCGGAGACCGGACCGCGTGGTTAGCCGGAGGCGGAGTCATCGCCGTGTGTCTTGC